>JAEZES010000125.1 GCA_023432995.1 Pseudomonadota bacterium | reverse complement strand
CGGCGGTGCGCGCCGGGATCTCGTCGATCGCGAGCAGCCAGTCGACCCCGGTCAGGCGCCCCATCCCGACGGTGTCCGGCTTGGTCGGCGAACGCGACGGATCGGTGAGCGCGCCCGCGCGCGCATCGTCGATTACTGCGGCGAGGTCGTCAGGCACGATCGGTTCGATGAGACCGATCGTGCTGGCATCGGATCCGGGAGCGCTGAAGCTGCGCACGTAACGCCCGGCCACCGCATCGAAGCGGGCACTCGCCGCGGCCGCCTCCGACTGGAGCCCGGGGCGGCGCGCTGGTTCAGCGATGAACAGATCGGTGACCGCGCGCAGCAGCTCGGCTGCGGTTCCGGGAAGCTCGATCGCCCGCTCGAACGTGGTGCCGGCGGCGACGAGCGGGGGATCGGCGATCAACACGATCGACACGCGCACGGGGGTGGCCAGGCGCAGCATGGCGGCCTCGGTGCGTTCGTAGAACGGGCCGAGCGAGGCGCTGATGCCGGCGATCGTCGATGCCCACGTGGCCTGTTCGGCCCGGACACGATCGAGTTCGGCCTGCGCGAACGGGCGGTCGCCCGGAGCGACTGCGGCGAGCGCGGCGTCGGTGCGCTCGGGGATCCGCTGCGGATCGTCGAGCAAGGTCCGCCCGAAGCCGCTCAGCGCCAGGATCTCGGGGGCGGGGTTGCGCGCGGGCACCAGGATCTCTGCGGCGAGCCACTCGGCGAACAGCGCCGAGCGCAGCTCGGCGAGCAGGAACAGCCGGTCGAGCCCGGCGACCACCTGTTCGGCGCGGTTCACATCGGCGTGGCGGGCCGAGATGTTCTGGGCCGCGCCGAGGGACATGACGGCGATCGGCACGATGATCGCCGCCAGCAACCGCGTGCGAACCGAGAACCGGTTACGCCGGCGGCCGGCCTCTTGGGCCCCTCCGGTCGTGGCGATCACCCCCCGTCTCGTCGGGCCGCCCGGCGACCTGACGACCGCACCCATTGAAACACGTCGACCCGCGCAACTCCCGAGCCCCGAAACTCCGCTCGGCCCGAGCCGACGTGGGGACCACCGTACCGCGCCCCCGCGCGGGCCGGCCCGCCAGCTGCCTGCGGGCGTCGGCGTCAGCCCTCGGCCAGCGCGGCCAGGTCGGCGCAACGGGCGAGGTAGGCCGAGGCGCCGACGCGTGCGTAGAACGCGTGCGCGGTGGCGAGCTGCTCGGCGATCGCAGGAACATCGCCGGTGCGCGCCGAGGCCTCGGCGGCGAGCAGCCGCACCGCGGCCGCCGCCGACCGGTAGTGCAGCTCGTCGAGCCGCGCAGCAGCGGCGGCGAGCGGTCCATTGGCGATCATGCGTGCCACCTCCCAGCGTCGCGATGCAGAGGCCACGCGGTCGGCCAGCGCGGCGAGCTCGGCGCCTCGGCCGAGCTGCACCATCGCCATCGACATGACGACTGGGTCGAGCGCGAGCGGATTGCCTTGGGCCGCGGCGAGCGTGTCGTCGAGCGTTGTCTCGGCGGCGGTGGTGCGGCCCGCCTCGGCGAGCGCCAGCGCCGAGAAGGCGAGCGCCACGAGCAGATTCGACGGGTGGCTGGCCGAGCGGGCGAACTCGAGCCCGGCGGCAGCGTCGGCGAGCGCGCCGGCGACGTTGCCGTGCGCCAGCCGCAGGCGGGCGCGCACGCGCAGGCACACCGTCACGAGGTACGAGACGGCGCTCTCCTCACCGGCCAGGAACTCGTCGGCGGCGACACCCGCCCGAGCCCAGTCGCCGACCTCCCAGCGAAACTCCGCGCCGTGTGCACGCGCCCAGCGGTGCAGCTCGGCCAGCCCGAACCGCTCCGCGGCCACCAGCGTGAGCTGCCGGCAGCGGTCGGCGGCGACCAGTTCGCCGCGCAGGCCGTGCAGGTAGGCCTGATTGGCGTACCCGCGAGCCATCGCCGGCAGGCAGAGCTGTTCGGCGAGCCGCACACCGTGGTCGACGTCGGCGATCCCGGCCGCATCGCCGAGTGCGAAGCGTGCCGGCCCCCGCGAGATCAGGACGTCGGCGGTCAGGGCGGCGACACCGAAGCGGTCGGCCAGCGCGCGCGCCCGCTCGGCACACGCCAGCGCGCGCTGGTTGGCGCCTTGGATCATCCAGAACCGAACCAGCGCGGCGAGCACCCGCGCGACCTCGCCCGAATCGGGAAGTTCGGCAACGAGTGACTCGGCGCGCTCGAAGCACGCGGTCGCCGCGTCACCCCGACTGGCCATCCACGCCACGTCGCCGAGCAGCACCTCGGTTTCGGCCGCGCCGGCACGGTCGCCGGCCGCGAGCAGGGCCGCGCGGGCCTCGACGAGCACGCCTTCGCCGGCGCCGCGGCTGGCAGCCAGCGCCCGACCGAGGCTGAGCAGGAGGCGTGGTCGATCGGCGTCGTCGGTCGGCCAGAGGTCGAGCGCGGCCTGGTAGTCGCGACTCGCTGCGGCCGGATCGTTGAGCGCCATCGCCCGGTCGCCCGACCGCCGCAGTGGCCAACGCGCCCGCTCGGCGAGCTCGCTGCGCTGGCC
>JAEZES010000080.1 GCA_023432995.1 Pseudomonadota bacterium | reverse complement strand
TGAGCACGGGTTGTGCGTTCATAGCTTCAGTCTTTCCGCTTGACTCGACCGGAAGGTCGCAGCCCCGAAGCCGCGGCGTGCGGCGACGAATTCCGATACCCGCCGGTCCGAGGCGCGCAGGGTCTTGGCGCTCATCCGGCTGTCCTTGGCGAGATAGAACCGGCCTCCGTGGTCGACGACGATCGGGTCGAGCCGATCCATCAGCTCCAGCGATTGCCCGGAGACCGGGAAGTCGAGCGCCAGCGTGTAGCCTTCCATCGGGAACGAGAACGCGCCCGACTGCGCGGGGCCGAGGCGTTTGAGCACCGCGAGGAACGAGCCCTGCCCGCTCGCGCCGATGGCCTTGAGCAGTTCGGTGAGACCGGCGCGCGCCGCATCAAGCGGCAGCGCGCACTGGAATTGCATGAACCCGCGGCCGCCGTACATCCGGTTCCAGTCGGCTACGCTGTCGAGCGGATAGAAATAGCTGTCCCAGTCGACCAGCCGCGTCCCGCGATCGCGCGCGTTGCGATGATAGACGGCGCTGTTGAAGGCCTTCACGGTAACCCGGTTGAGCAGGCCCGACGGCGCATCGAACGGGACCGGGATCATCTTCCTGCGCGGGGTACGGAACGGCTCGGCGCGCAGCCGCTCGGGCAACTCCCACGCCGCGGCGTGCTCGCCGAGCATGATCGCCGAGCGCCCGAGATTGCGCCCCTGGGCCAGGCAATCGATCCAGGCAACCGAGTAGGTGGCGCCGCCGTGCTCCTCGAACAGGCGCAGGGCCGTGTCGAGGTCGCGGGCCGGCAATGTCGCCTGGCGGATCCAGCCGCTTTCGACCGGGCGCAGGCGGAACGCCACGCGCAGGATGATGCCGGTCAAGCCCATGCCGCCGATCGTGCACCTGAACAGCCTGGCGTTCCGGGTTCGGCTGCAGCGCCGGACCTTGCCGTCGGCGCCGAGCACGTCGAGCCAGTCGACGAAGGCGCCGAACGAACCGTCCCGGTGGTGGTTCTTGCCGTGCACATCGGCGGCGACCATGCCTCCGAGCGTGACGAATTTCGTGCCCGGGGTGACCGACGGAAACCACCCGCGCGGCAGCAGGCAGTCGATCACGTCCTTGAGCAGCACTCCGGCCTCGGCCACGAGAAGTCCCTGTTCCGGATCGAACGACAGCAGCCGGTCGAACCGCCGCATGTCGACGGTGTTCTTGGCATTGAGCGCGCAGTCGCCGTAGCCGCGTCCGTTGCCGCGCGCGATCAGCGGGCCGCGGGCGACGAGCTCGCGCAGCTCGGCTTCAGACCGCGGCCGGCTGACGGCGCAGTCCTGCCGCGGGAACCGGCCCCAGCCCGAGATCATCATGCGGCCCCGCGGGCGTTCGCGCCCTGGCCGGTGAACACGTAGCGCCGGTCGAGCTGGTACTTGGCGACGTAGCCGATCGACAGGCCGAGGATCGCCCCCATCTCCCGCGCGAGCTGGGTCTGCCAGGTCAGCCAGGCCACCGTCTCGGTGCCCCAGAAGATCGCCGTGGTGGCCACCCCCATCAGCGTATAGAGCGAGAACCGGCGCCCGTGCGCAGCCAGGCCCTGCGACGGGTCGGCAAAGATCCAGCGCTTGTCGAGCGCGTACTTGATCAGCAGCCCCACAAGCGTGCCGGCGAGCAAGGCCATGTGGAACGCCAGCGGCACTTCGGCGACCTGCAGCACGAGCCGCTGCGTGGCGAGATTGCCGAGGGTCGCAATCACCGCGAACGCGACGTAGCGCAGGACAAGCGAAGTCGTGGTCACAGCCAGGTCCCGGCCATGGCCAGCGCGCCGACTACCGCGAGGCAGCAGTGGCTGACGGGATCGCGCGCGGCAAAGACGAGCGGGTCGTCGTGCATCTGGCCGCGATTGGTCAGGATCGCGATGCGGCTGTTCCAGAACAGCAGCACCGGCAGGATGCCCCACAGGACTTCCGGTGTCCGGTAGAGCTGCTGCACCGGGGCCGAATTCGCGTAGAGCGCGAGGACCAGCACGGAGACCAGGCCCGAGGACACCGCCAGGTTGCTGACGATCGACAGGTCGTCGATGTGATACCCGCGGCCGCGCGCGCGGACCGTGCCGGAGGCGATGCCGTCGACCAGTTCCGCCTGGCGCTTCACCGCGGCCAGCGCGAAGAAGAAGAAGGTCGAGAACGCCAGCAACCAGACCGATGCGGGGATGCCGGTGGCGACCGAGCCGGCGAGGATGCGCATCGTGTAGAGCACTGCCAGCACGCAGACGTCGATCGCGACGATTCGCTTGAGCCAGAACGAATAGAGCGTGGTCGCGGCGAAATAGGCCGCCAGCAGGGCCAGCAGGCCCGGCCCGGCCAGCAGGGCCACCGCTGCGCCGAGCAAGCCCAGCGCCGGAGCCAGCCAGGTCCCGTGGCTGACCTTGACCGCGCCCGACGCGAACGGTCGCTTGCACTTGCGCGGATGAGCGCGATCCGCCGCGAGGTCGAGCAGGTCGTTGAGGACGTACGTGCTCGACGCCACCAGGCTGAAGGCGACGAACGCCAGCAGCGAGTGTGCGAACGTCGCTGCGTCGAACTGGTGCGCGGCGAACATCGGCGCGAACACGAGCAGGTTCTTCAGCCACTGATGCGTCCGCAGGACGCGAAGATAGTCACGCGCGGTCGCCTGCGCGGCCGAAAGGTGTGCGGTGTCCTTGCCGAGGGCGTCGACCCTCGCCCGGAACGCCTTGCTCGGATTGACCGTCACCGCGTGCGCCGCCTGCTGCCACACCGGCATGTCGGCTTCGGCATCGCCGATGTAAGTATAGCCGTCGGCGAACTTGGCCTGCAGAAACTGCGCCTTGCTGGCGCCCTTGAGGTTGACCCCGTCGCCCGAGCCGTAGGCCTCGTCGAACAGTCCGATGTGGCCAGCCACGGCGTCGGCGGTCGACTGCAGCGACGCGGTCACCAGCGCGACCCGTCCGCCGCGGTTCTTCCAGTCGCGGACGACGTCGAGCACCTCGTCGTTATAGGGCAGGCATGCCGGATCGAGCTTGGCGATCTCCGCCAGGCGCTGCTTCAACGCTAGCGGCCCCTGCATCAGCGCCGACACTGCGACGAACGGCGTATGCCACCGCGCCGAGCAGGCCGACCAGAAGTTCTCGAACAGCGAGTCCGTCTGAATCAGCGTGTCGTCGAGATCCACGACCAGCGTCAGTTTCGTGGGATCCCAGCTCTCGATGCTCATCGCCCGTACGGCCCCCCTGAGCCGGCGCGCAGCCACGCCGGAGTACCGCCGCGAGCGATATGGTTAACAACCTTACAAACGGTTAAGAGGCGATCCGCGCCGCGCGGCTGGGCGATGCTGCGACCTGGTCGGTCGAGATGGCCGGCTTTCGGGGACGAGGCCAGGCCCTCGGGCGCACCGGGAAGTGTTCGTCGGCGACGATCAGGGAGTGGCGCGCCCGGAAGGATTCGAACCTCCGACCCCCAGATTCGTAGTCTGGTGCTCTATCCAGCTGAGCTACGGGCGCTTGGAGCGGCGCCACATAGGCAGGTGGGCGGGCCTTGGCAATAGCCTAGCCGGGCAGAGCCGCGAGCAGCCGCCGGTCCATCGGCGGCAGTTCGAGCCGGGCGGCCTCCTCGCGGGTGAACCATCCCCAGGTCTGCCCTTCGAGCGCGGTCGGCTCACCGCTCCAGGCGCGGCAGGTGTAAAGCAGCAAGACAATCGCCGGAAGGCCTTCGCCGAGCCCTTCCTCGGCGAATCCGACAGGCTCGATCGCCGCCGGATCGAGCGTGATGGAAAGTTCCTCTGCGATCTCCCGGCATAGGGCAACTTGCGGAATTTCCTCATCTTCTACTTTACCACCGGGAAACTCCCACAGGCCAGCATGGCGCTTGTGGGCCGGGCATTGCTGCAGCAATAGCCGCCCGGCTCCGTCGCGGATCGCGCCGGCTACCACCAGTATTCGTGTCGGACTTTTTTCCACGTAAACCAATCGCATCAAGACTTCGTTAGAACCCACCTGCGAAAAGTCCTCCCATCGGACCGTGCGTCCAGGGGGACATTCGATGCGTGGAAGCCAGCTTTTTCAAAAACTGCTGCGGGACACCCGCGGGGCGACCGCCATCGAGTACGGTCTGATTGTCGCCTTGGTTGTCATTGCGATCATCGTTGCTCTGCAAGGTGTCGCGGATGAGAACACCGGCCTGTGGGCCATGGTGACGCAAAAAGTCGAAGCGAACATGTGACATCTTAGTCATTTATAAACGAATGTCGCTTTAGGCTTGAAGATGCTTGATCCGCTGAAGGGGGGTCAAGTCGGGTACCGAAGACTGAACCAGGAGACGACCATGAAGCTTTTCACCAAGCTGCTCCGTGACGAGCAGGGCGCCACCGCCATCGAGTACGGCCTGATCGCCGCCCTGATCGCGGTCGCCGCGATCACCGCGATGCAGAGCCTGGGCAGCGAGCTGAACACCACGTTCACCACTGTCAAGGACGAGATGGCTGCCGGCAACGCCGCCGCCAACTAAGCGCTTCGCGCAAGCCAACGAAAGGGGCGGCAGGGCAACCTGCCGCCCTTTTTGTTTGCCCTCGCCGCTCAGCGCGAGCGGACGATCAGCTTGTACTTCTCGCCCGGGACGACCTGCGCGTTCGCCGCCAGGCCGTTGAGCACCCGGAAGCGCTCGACCTGCGCCTGGCTGTAGGCCATCCGCGCGGCGAGCGATTGCACCGTGTCGCCGCGTGCCGCGGTGACGACGTCGACCTCCCGGGCAACCACCTGCGCCGCCTCGCCAGCGGTGATCCGCCGCATCGAGTTGAACATCGGCGTGAACACCGAGGAACTGCCGGCCGCGGTGATCGCGGCGAAGTGGAACGCCTGGCTGCGCGAGAACTCGTAGGCGACGACCACCAGGTCGACCGAACCGTCGCGGTTGTTGACCCGCGCCGCGCCATAGATCGCGGGCAGACCGTTGATTGTCGTCCGCTGCAGGCTTTGCGGCGCCAGCTGCCGCTGCTGCCCGCCGAGCTGCTGGAACACCTGGCGCAGGTACGCCTCGAGGTCGCCGTTGTAAGCCCGGGTCGACAGCTGCGCCTGGCCCCGCTGCCCGTTGACCGAGACCGCCTGGGTGCCGTTGATCATGTAATACCCGCTGGGCACGGTGAACGTCAGGCGCAGGTCCGGATGGATGAAGGTGTTGCCTTCGATCACCCCCTGGCGCGGATCGTGGCCGTACATCAATCCGTCGATGCGGGTCAGGAAGGTGTCGCGGTTGGTGATGCCGCTGCCGTTCTGCGCCGCGGCAAGCGCGGCCCTGACCCGGCTGGCCGGGTCCGGATGCGTCGAGGCCCATTCCGGGATCGAGGCGTCGCGTCCCTGCAGCTGGCTGTCGAGCGCGTTCTGCGCGGCGAGGCTCTGCAGCACGCCGGCCATCGCCCGCGGATCGTAGCCGGCGCCGGACAGATACCGGATGCCGAGCCGGTCGGCTTCGCTCTCCTGACCGCGCGAATACTTCGCGGTCAGCAGCTGCGGCGCGGTCGAGAAGATCTGCTGCCCGAGCGACCCGAGCGCGCTGTTTCCGAGCAGCACGCCCGACAGGATCGAGCCGAGCGCACCGATGATGCTGTTGCGCTGCGCCGCGCGTTGCCGCGCCCGCGAATGCCGCGCGGCGACGTGGCCGACCTCGTGCCCGAGCACGCCGGCGAGCTCGGCCTCGTTGTTCATCAGCGACACCAGCTGGCGGGTCACGTAGACGTAGCCGCCCGGTATCGCGAAGGCGTTGTCGACGTTGCTGTTGAGCAGCGTCACCGTGAACGCCGACTGCGAATTGGCCAGGCCCGACTGCAGCGCGATGGTCTTGCCGACCTGCTCGACGTAGGCGGCCTGCGGCCCGCTCATCGCTCCGCCGAACTCGTTGAGCAGCTGCTCGTGGTACTGCGCGCCTTCCTGCGCTTCGGCCGGGGTGATCGCCGAACCGGCCTGCTGCGCCTGCAACGGCACGGCCAACGCCGCCGCGGCGACGCCGGTCAGGACAAGCCGCGCGCAGCGGCGGGTAGCGGCATTGGCCATCTCGCGGCTCCTCACTCCGGCAGGCGGACGACCCGCCAGCGGCCCGTGTTGCAAAACCTCGCCGCCGCGCCAGCGTTCCCGCTCAGCGCCGTCCCCGTCCCTTGCGCGGCTCGCCGATCCCCAGGAAGCGATCTTCGCGCATGCGCCTGAGCTGCTTGCCGCTCTTGCCGGCCAGGGCGTCGAGCTCCTCGCCGATCGCCTCGCCGAGCGCGGCACAGGCGGCGGCCGGGTCGCGGTGCGCGCCGCCGACCGGCTCGGGCACGATGCGGTCGACGACCCCGAGCTGCGCCAGGTCCTGCGCGGTCATCTTCATCGCTTCGGCCGCCTGCGCCGCCTTTTCCGCCGTACGCCAGAGAATCCCCGCGCAACCCTCGGGCGAGATCACCGAATAGACGGCGTGCTCGAACATCAGCACGCGCTCGGCGCTGGCCAGCGCGACCGCGCCGCCCGACCCACCCTCGCCGACGATCGCGGCGACCATCGGCACCGGCAGTGCCAGGCAGGCCTCGGTCGAACGGGCGATGGCCTCGGCCTGGCCGCGTTCCTCGGCCTCGACCCCGGGGTAGGCGCCGGACGTATCGACGAGCGTGACCACGGGCAGGCCGAAGCGGCCGGCGAGGTCCATCAGCCGGATCGCCTTGCGATAGCCCTCGGGCTTGCCCATGCCGAAGTTGTGCTGCAGGCGGCTTTCGGTGTCGTGGCCCTTCTCGTGGCCGATCAGCACGACCTTGCGGCCGCCGATCGTCGCCAGCCCGCCCATGATCGCCTGGTCGTCGCCGTAATGCCGGTCGCCGGCGAGCGGAATGAACTCATCGAAGGCCAGCGCGACGTAGTCGCGGAAGTGCGGCCGGGCCGGATGGCGCGCGACCTGCGTCTTCTGCCACGGCGTGAGGTTGGCATAGGTCTCCGCCAGCAGGCCGGCGCTCTTGCGCTCGAGCCGGGCGAGTTCGGCCGAGATGTCGACCTCGTGGCCGGCCGAGGCCGCGCGCAGCTCCGCGATCTGCTCGTCGAGCGCGGCGACCGGCTTCTCGAAGTCGAGATACTGGTTCATCGCGGCTGCGCTAACCGGCTCGCCCGCCGCCCGCAAGGGGATGACGCGCGTTGACCAGCGCCACCAGGCGGGCGGCATCGACGTGAGTGTAGATCTGCGTGGTGGCGATGTCGGCGTGGCCGAGCAGCGTCTGCAGCACGCGCAAGTCGGCCCCGCCTTCGAGCAGGTGGGTGGCGAAGGCATGCCGCAGGACGTGCGGGCTGACCTTGGCCGGATCGATCCCGGCGCGCGCCGCGAGGTCCTTGACCAGCTGGAACAAGCGTATGCGACTCAAGTGTTTACCGCGCGAAGGGAACAAGTACCGCCCACCGTCCGGACGGACCGCGAGCCACTGCGACAAGGCCTGCCGGGCGCGCCGCGAGACCGGCACCATGCGCTGCTGCGAGCCCTTGCCCGTCACCGTCAGCAACGGCGCGTCTCGCGGCACGGCCGACAGCGGCAGCGCCACCAGTTCGGTGG
>JAEZES010000035.1 GCA_023432995.1 Pseudomonadota bacterium | reverse complement strand
GGCAGCGTCAGATGTTTATATGAGACAGCTTCGGCTGACTCAGGATGAACTGCGCCGTGCGGCGCAGCGGGGAGACGGTCAAGGTGGACAAGGGGGTCATGCTCCGTGCCTTAGGTACGGGGCATTGAACCGGCTGTGAACCCGGGAGGTTCCCGGCGTTCATCCTTACTTGATCTTGCCTTCCTTGAACTCGACGTGCTTCTTCGCGATCGGGTCGTACTTGCGGAAGGTCAGCTTCTCGGTCTGGTTGCGCGGGTTCTTCTTGGTCACGTAGAAGAACCCGGTGTCGGCGGTCGAGTTGAGCCGGATCTTGATCGTTGCGGGCTTCGCCATCGTCTGATTCCCAAAGTCGGTGAGGGCGCGTAAGGCCCGAAACAACAGGGGCGACGCGCACGGCGCCGCCCATCCGCGCGCGCCTTTGCGTCGCGGGGGCGCAAAAGTCAAGAAGGCAGGGGACCCTCATCCAAGCTGCGCTAACTCGCTTCGCGAGTAAGCTGCGCTATCCTTCTCCCACCAGTGGGAGAAGAAGGGCCCAGGCTCCTTCTCCAGCTGGCGGGTGAAGGATACGCAGACTTGGGTCTGCCAAGCAGGCCCTGGTCGGAGTTGGATGAGGGCCCCTGCCGCTCCCTCACCACTCCACCTTCCCGCGCCCCGCCTTGACCGCGCCGCGCGCCTTCTTCGACTTGAGCCGCTGTTCCTTGCCGACGCGGTTGACGCGGCTCTTGGCGCGCTTCTTCGGCTCGGCCTGGGCCTGTTCAACCAGCGCCGCGAGCCGCGCGCGGGCGTCCTCGCGGTTGGCCTCCTGCGTCCGGAACCGGCGGGCGGTGAGGACGATCTCGCCCTTCGCGGTCATCCGGCTGCCGGCGAGCGCCTTGAGTCGGTGAAACACCGCGGGCTCGAGCCGCAGCGCGAACACGTCGAGGCGGAGCTGGACGGCGGTCGCCACCTTGTTGACGTTCTGCCCGCCGGGGCCCGACGCGGCGATGAAGCTCTCCTCGGCCAGCGCCAGGGCCCGGGCGGCGAGCGAACCCTCGTCACCCGGCATCGGCGAACCCCAGCGCGGCGAAATCGGCCGGCAGCGGCGCGGCGGCGACGATCGGCGGCTTGCCTTCGCGCGGCACCTCGAGCCCGGCGGCGTGGAGCATCGTGCGCGCGGCGCCCGCCGCCTCGCCGTAGACCGGATCGCCGAGCAGCGGCACGCCGAGGCCGCTTGCCGCATGGACGCGGATCTGGTGCGTGCGGCCGGTCTCGGGGCGGAACTCGACCAGCGCCCGGCCGCCGTGCTCGGCGAGCACGCGCCAGTGGGTGACCGCCGGCTTGCCCTTGCGCGCGGGGATCATCCGCCAGCCCTTGTCGGCGCTGCTGATCTTGCTCAGCGCGAGCTCCACCGTGCCTTCGGCGGACTGCGGCACTCCGGCCAGCAGGCCGAGATAGCGCTTGCGCACACCGCGCGCCTCGAACGCCGCGGAGAAGCGCCTCAGCGCCTTGGGGTTGCGCGCCAGCAGCAGGCAGCCCGAGGTATCGGCGTCGAGCCGGTGGACCGGCACCGGCGGCCGCTGGAAGCCCAGCTTGAGCTCTTCGAGGTGATCCTCGAGTGAGGCCCCGCCGCGGCGCGGGCGTTCGATCGGCAAGCCGCCGGGCTTGTCGATCACCAGCGCTTCGCCGTCTTCGAACAGGATCGGGATGGCCATGCGCCCCCCGTAGCCGCTTCGGCCGGCGGCACCTACCCCCTGAGCGCCGCGGCGATCCGCTGCATCGCCTCGTCGAGCACGGCCTCGTCGGCGGCGAAGCTGACGCGGAAGCCGTTGCGGCCGCCGAAGGCGCTCGCGGCGACCACGGCCACGCCGTGCTCGAGCAGGTGCAGCGCGAGCTTGGTGTCGTCGTTGTCGAACCGCCTCATCAGCGGCGTCGCGTCGACGAAGCAGTAGAACGCCCCGTCGGGCATCGGGGTGGACAGGCCGGGCACCGCGCGGATCGCCTGGACCACCTTGTTGCGGCGCAGACGGAAGCGCTCGCGCCATTCGTCGAGGAAATCCTGCGGCCCTTCGAACGCGGCGACGGCGGCGGCCTGGCTGATCGAGCACGGGTTGCCGGTCAGGTTCGACTGCAGCCGGCCCATCGCCTCGATCAGCCACGCGGGGCCGGTGGCGACGCCGATCCGGAAGCCGGTCATCGCGTGGCTCTTGGAGACGCCGGAGACCGTGCAGATACGGTCGGCCAGATCGGGGCACAGCGCGGCCAGCGTGGCGTGCTTCTCGTCGGTGTAGTTGAGCGGCGCGTAGATGTCGTCGGACAGCACCAGCACCTGCGGATGGCGGCGCAGCACGGCAGCGATGCCGCGCAGCATCTCGGCCGGGTAGACCGCGCCGGTCGGGTTGCCCGGGCTGTTGAGCAGCAGCCAGTTGGTGCGCGGGGTGATCAGCGCCTCGAGGTCGCCGGGATCGAAGCGGTAGCCGTGGTGCGGGTGCGTCACCAGCGGCACCACCTTGCCTCCGGCGAAACGGATCATCTGCGGGTAGCTGACCCACCACGGGCTCGGCACGATCACCTCGTCGCCCTCGCTGACCGTGCAGGCGATCGCCTCGAAGATCGCCTGCTTGCCGCCGGCGGTGACGATCACGCTCTCGGGCTCGCAGGCGATGCCGAGATCGCGGCCGAAGTGCAGCGCGGCGGCGCGCTTGAGCGCCAGCGTGCCGGTGACCGGGGTGTACTTGGTGTGCCCGGTGTTGAGCGCGACCTGCGCTGCCCCGAGCACGTGCGGCGGGGTGTCGAAATCGGGCTCCCCGACCGACAGCGAGATGACGTCGCGGCCGGCCTCGCGCAGCGCGGTCGCGCGGTCGGTCATGGCGGTGGTGCCGGAGGCGGCTATCCGCCGCAGCGACTGGCTCAGGTGCTGGTGACTCATGCGATCAACCTTGCAGCGATCAGCCCGCGTAGCGCGTTGCCGATGAAAAACCCGTTGCCAAGATCGGCCAGCGTCAGCTCGGCCTCTTCGGCGCGGCCCTCGGCGAGCAGCTCGCCGCGCAGGATGCCGGGTAGCAGGCCGAGGGCGGCGGGCGGGGTCAGCAGCTTGCCCCCGCGCTCGACGAACACGTTGGTGAAGCTGCCTTCGGTGACCAGCCCGTCCTCGCGCACGAAGATCGCGTCGCGTGCGCCCTTGGCCTCGGCGAGCGCCAGCGCGTCGGTGTAGAACCCGCGGTCGGTGGTCTTGTGGCGCAGGCGCCAGTCGCCGGGGACGACCGGCAGCGGCAGCGCGATGCACGCGGCGACACCCTCCTGCGGCGGCGGCAGCGACGCGCTTTCGAGCGAGATCGCCCCGCTGCGGGCGAGCAGCAGACGCAGCTTGGTCGGCGCCTCGAGCTCGAAGCACAGCGCCTGGATGCGGTTGCGGGTCTCGTGGCGGTCGAACGCGAAGCCGAGCTCGGCGGCACTGGCCTTGATCCGCGCCAGGTGCAGCTCGAGCCGCGGCACGCCGGTCTCGGGATCGAAGCGCATGGTCTCGATCAGGTCGTGCCCGCCGGCGCGGCCGCGGGCGAAGCCGCCCTTGACCAGGCATTCGCGCCATTCGGCCATGCCGTCGCTGTCGGCGACGATCGCGCCGCCGACCCCGAGCACCACCTGGTGCCGGTCGTTCTCGCCCGGGGTCAGGCGGATCGTGCGGATGGCGACGTTGAAGGCCGCGTCGCCGCTACCGTCGATCCGCCCGATCGCGCCGCAGTAGGGCCCGCGCGCGTCGCGCTCGATCTCGTCGATCAGCTCCATCGCGCGGATCTTGGGCGCGCCGGTGATCGAGCCGCACGGGAACAGCGCGCGGATCACGTCCATCGCCCCGCAGCCCTCGCGCAGGGTCGCGCAGACGGTCGAGACCATCGTATGCACCGTCGGGTAGCTTTCGACCGCGAACGGGCGCTCCACGCGCACGCTGCCGGCCTCGGCCACCCGGCTGAGGTCGTTGCGGATCAGGTCGACGATCATCAGGTTCTCGGCCTTGTCCTTGGCCGACTCGGCCAGCTCGGCGGCCAGCGCGCGGTCCTCGGCATCGGTGCGGCCGCGCGGGCGCGTGCCCTTCATCGGCTTGGCCCGGGCCGCCCGGCCCCTTAGGCTGAAGAACAGCTCGGGGCTGAACGACAGCAGCCAGTGCGCGCCGTCGAACACCACGCCGCCGTAGCCGGCCGCGGCCTCGGGCCGGATCGCCGCGTAGAGCGCGAGCGGGTCCCCGCGGGCCGGGCCGGCGAGCGGCATCGTCAGATTGGCCTGGTAAATGTCGCCGGCGCGGATCGCCTCCTGCAGCCGGGCGAACGCCTCGAGGTAGCCACCGGTCGACAGCTGCGGCTCGAGCGGGCCGATCGACGCCGGGCCGGGGCCGGCGCGCGCCGCGAGCCACTCCGGCACCTCGGCTGCCGGGATGATCGTCGCCGCGTCGAACAACACGACCCACACCAGCGGCCCGCTTGCACCGCTGCGCCGC
>JAEZES010000299.1 GCA_023432995.1 Pseudomonadota bacterium | reverse complement strand
GCTTTCGCCGGGATGACGAGTCTGGTTTAACCCCGCCATGAACCCGCGCGAGAACCCGATTACGCCCGCCGGCTTCGCCGCGCTGCGCGCACGCTACGACCACCTGCTCGGCACCGAACGCCCGGAGATCGTCGCGATCGTCTCGTGGGCCGCGGGCAACGGCGACCGCAGCGAGAACGGCGACTACCTCTACGGACGCAAGCGGATGCGCGAGATCGACCGCGAGCTCGCCCGTCTCGCGCGCCGGATGAAGGCAGCCAAGGTGGTCGACCCGGCGCAGGCACCCGACAGGAGCCGCGCCTGGTTCGGCGCCCTGGTGACTATCGCCGACGAAGACGACAACCGGCGAACGATCACGCTGGTCGGCGACGACGAACAGGACCCGTCGACGGGCCGCATCGGCTGGAGCGCGCCGATCGCCCGCGCGCTGCGCGGCGCGGCGGTCGGCGACGTCAGGACGGTGCGCCTGCCGGCCGGCGAGAAGGAGTGGGAAGTGCTCGCGATCGAGTATCCGGCGGCCTGATGCGCAGCACCTACCAAGGGGCCACGGTGAGGCTCTACCATCTCGACTCGGAGAGCGAAGGCGGCGCCGCCGAGACGCTGTTCTACGGGCCGCTGGCCGAGGCGCTGGAGATCGCCGCCGCGCAACCCGAAGCGGTGCAGGAGGGCCTCTACCTCGCGACCGACAACGACGTCGTCGCCTATCTCGACCTGGTGGGGGAATAGCGTCCCAGTCGCCGCGCATTCCGCAAGAAAAAGCAGACTCGCGCGGCGGGTCGCTCGCACTTAGGATGTGGCGGGAGAACTCGAAGCGGAGGGGGATCACCATGCCGGGCGGAAACGTCGCCATCGTCAAAGGGATCTACCAGGCGTTCGCCGGCGGCGACGTCGCCTCGGCGGTCGCGTCGATGAGCCCCGAGATCGAGTGGAACGAGGCCGAGAACTTTCCTTATGCCGACGGCAATCCCTATCGCGGTCCCGAGGCGATCGTCGGCGGGGTCTTCGCGCGGATCGGCGGAGAGTGGGACGGATTCGCGATCGAACCCGAACAGTTCCTCGACGCCGGCGACACGGTCGTCGTGACCGGTCGCTACAGCGGGACGTACAAGGCCACCGGCCGGTCGATGAATCCGCAGGTCGCCCACTTCTGGACCCTCGCCGAGGGGAAAGTCGTGCGCTTCCAGCAGCTGGTCGACACGCTCGCCGTGGCCCGGGCAACCGGGGCCGTCTGACCGCCCCGATGAAACGACTTTTCGTGTTCGCCAGTGTCGCGCTAGTCGCCGCCCCGCTCGCGGCGAAGGACAGCCTCGGGGTGTTCGGCCAGTGGGGAGCCTTCCGCGACCCGCAGGTCCCGCGCTGCTATGCCATCGCCGCGGCCGACAGCGATGTCCGCAACGCGCGAAACCGGCAGCATGCGCCGTTCGCCAGCGTCGGCACCTGGCCGCGGCGCGAGATCCGAGGCCAGGTCCACATCCGGCTGTCGCGCGACATCGCGCCCGCCTCGGCAATCTCGCTCGCCATTGGCGGACAGCGGTTCGCCTTGACCGGCGGCGGCGGCGATGCCTGGGCCAGCGACGCGCGCGAGGACGCGGCCATCGTCGCCGCCATGCGCTCGGCGAGCGCGATGTCGGTCTCGGCACGCGACCGCGCCGGGCGTCGCTTCACCGACCGCTACAGCCTCGACGGCGCGGCGACGGCACTCGACGCGGCGACCGTCGGCTGCGCCAGGATCCGATAGGAAGATGCCCCCTCCCCGAAGAGAGGGGGCATTCGTTCAGAAGCGCCAGCCGACGCCGGCCATGACCTGGTGACGATCGGTATCGATGTCGAACCGGTCGCTGTCGGCGATGCCTTCGGCTTCGAAGTCGACCTCGCCGCGCGAGTAGTTCGAATAGCGGTACTCGACCTTGGCGAAGGCGTTCGAGCCGATCTTCTGCTCGACCCCCGCGCCGACGCGCCAGCCATCGGTGTCGATGTTCTGGTCATAGTTCGTGGTGCCGTCGGTACCGACGAAGTTGAACCGCGCGTTCGTATAGCCGCCCTTGGCGTAGAGCAGCGTGCTCGGCGTGGCCTTGAAGCCCGCGCGCGCGCCGACGTAGATGTCGCGCCCGGCGTCGACCGTTCCGAGTCCGAAGTTGGTGTACGGATCGCTGTAGTCGGAATCGGCGGTGGAATCGGTCAGCTCGGCTTCGCCGCCGATGACCATCGTGCCGAGATCGACGTCATACCCGACCGCGGCACCGTACACGATGCCTTCGGCGTTCTGGTCGAGGTCGGCGTTGACGCCGTCGTCCTGCGAACTGCCGGCCTGGTTGCGGTCGTAGCCCCCGACGGCGCCGACCCACGGGCCGTTGAATTCACGATCCTCCTGGGCCTGCGCCGGGACGGCGAGCGCCACCGCTGAACCGGCGGCGAGCAGGAGTGCGATACCCTTTGTCATTGTAAGCTCCATTTCACTTTGGACTGCGCGGCAGTGCCGCGAACCGTCAAAATGATGTCGCAGCCGGATCGGTTTCCTGAACCTAAGACAACGAAAATATTGATGTTTCTGAGCAACACTTGCAGCGACAAGACGTTTGCGAGGCGCGACGGGCCCTTGGAACCGTGCCGCGAATACGACGGTTCGCGCGCCCACGCGCGGGCCTTTGCCTTCGGACGCGGCGCCCCTATATGCGCGGGCGCAATGCCCGACACCTCCCTCATGCCCATCCCGGGTCTGATCGACCCGGTCCCGGTCGCGCGCGACATCACGCCGCGCGGCGACGGGCGCGTCGACCTGGTCGGGCTGCCGCGGCCTCGCATCGCCGAACTGCTCCAGCAGGCGGGCCTCGACGCGAAGCAGGCCCGGCTGCGCGCCAAGCAGGTGTTCCACTGGCTCTACCACCGCGGCGTGACCGAGTTCGAGGCGATGACCGACATCGCCAAGACCATGCGCCCGTGGCTCGCCGAGCGCTTCGTGATCGGCCGGCCCGAGGTGGTCGAGGCGCAGCATTCGAGCGACGGCACCCGCAAGTGGCTGCTGCGCACCGCCGACGGTCACGATTTCGAGATGGTGTTCATCCCCGACGCCGACCGCGGCACGCTGTGCGTCTCGAGCCAGGTCGGCTGCACGCTCAACTGCCGCTTCTGCCACACCGGCACGATGCGGCTGGTGCGCAACCTGACTCCGGGCGAGATCGTCGGCCAGGTCATGCTGGCGCGCGACGCGCTCGGCGAATGGCCCAAGGGCCGGATGGACGTGCCCGACGAGGAGAGCCCCTCGGAGTACACCGCCGACGGGCGCCTGCTGACCAACATCGTGATGATGGGCATGGGCGAGCCACTGTACAATTTCGACAACGTCCGCGACGCGCTGAAGATCGTCATGGACGGCGACGGGCTGGCGCTCTCCAAGCGCCGCATCACGCTCTCGACCAGCGGCGTCGTGCCGATGATGGCCCGCTGCGGCGAGGAAATCGGGACCAACCTCGCTGTCAGCCTCCACGCGGTGAACAAGGATGTGCGCGACGAGATCGTCCCGCTCAACAAGAAGTACGGCATCGAGGAGTTGCTCGAGGCCTGCGCCGCCTACCCCGGTGCCTCGAATGCCAGGCGGATCACATTCGAGTACGTGATGCTCAAGGACAAGAACGACAGCGACGAAGACGCGCGCGAGCTGGTCCGGCTGATCAGGCAGTACAAGCTTCCTGCCAAGGTCAACCTGATCCCGTTCAACCCGTGGCCCGGCGCCCCTTACGAATGCTCGAGCCCCGAACGAATCCGGCGGTTCTCCGAGATTGTGTTCGAGGGCGGCATTTCCGCGCCCGTGCGCACCCCTCGCGGGCGCGACATCGACGCGGCCTGCGGCCAGCTCAAGACCGCGGCCGAGAAGAAGAGCCGGGCGGAACTCGACCGGCTGGCGGCCGAAAAACAGGCCGCGCTCGGCTGAAGGCCAGCCGGCAGGCGGCCGTCAGCGTGCGCAGCGCGGAGGCGCGGCCGAACGCTCGACGACGACCAGGTCGGACTTGGTGTCGATCGTCACGCTGAGCCCGGCCATCGCCTTCGAACCGAGATTGCCGCCCGGACGCGGGCTCGGCCAGCCGATCGCGTTGAGCGACAGCGGCGTGCCTCCGACCGTGGCCGAGATCGTCAGCGGCGCTTCCATGATCGCGAAGTCGCCGAAGCTGGTCCGCGCCCGGCCGCGCTCGACGGGCTCGCCGCCGAGCGGCAGGCCCCTCGCCTTGTCCTCGTCGAGGAACAGCCCGCCGGCCCCGTTGCCGCTGTCGAAATGGACTTCGAAGCGCTGCCCGGCGATGTCGACCGGGACGATCGGGATGCCGCGGTCGAACTTGACCGGAACGCCTTCCGACAGCCCCGGCCCGCCGAAGCGGGCCCGCGCATTGCCGTAGTCGAGCGTCAGCGGCAGCAGCGTGAGCAATTCGTTGCCGAGGATCCCGTCCCACTCGACGTTCGGGCCGCGCACGTCGGACAGCGCGACGAGGTCGACGTTCTTGAAGCTGACCTCGCCGACCGAGACTTCGGGCGCGCCGAACACCGGCCGCGCCGCGACCGTGTCGCCCGGGGCGGGCGTGCCGACTTCGCCGACCTTGGGCAGGCCCAGTTGCTCGGCCAGGGCGCTGCTGATCCGGCCGTGCCCCTGCGCGCCGGTGTCGATCGCAAACTTGTACGGTCCGCGGCCGCCGATCGTTACTTCGACCACCGGAATCGCGGCAGGCAGGATCGGCACCGAGGCGCAGCGACCAGCGACACTGAGGCGCGCGATGTCCTGCGCCGCCGCAGGGCCGGCCAGCGTGCAGGCCAGGCCGGCGAGTACCCAAGTCGTTCGCATGATTCCCTTTCAAGCCCCGCCCAACGGCTGCCGTTGCGCCGCTGAATCTTGCCTTAACTACCGAATTGGCTGCCAACCGTCCCGAATTTGCGGCCAGTTGCGATCCGATCTCTTCCGTCTATTCTCGCGCGATGCGGCTCCTCGACAAGATGCTTGCCCCACTTCTCAAGCGCGGCGAGCTGACGATCATCGGACCTTCGGGAGCGACCCACCGTTACGGCACGCCCGATCCGGAGCTGCGGCCGGTCACCGTGCGCCTGGCCGACAATCGCGCCGCCCTGCAGATCGTGCGCGATCCCGCGCTCGGCACGGTTGAGACCTGGATGGACGACCGGCTGCAACTGGTCGAGGGCGAGATCATCGACCTGATCCTGCTGATCCGCCGCAACAGCCGCTGGGAGGAGCGCACCGGGCGCAGCAAGTTCAAGAAGTACACCGGTCGCCTCAGGCACTTCCTCAACACCTACAACCGCAAGGCGGATTCGAAGAAGAACGTCGTCCACCACTACGACATCGGCAACGACATCTACCGCACGTTCCTCGACCCCGACATGCAGTACAGCTGCGCCTACTTCACCGATCCCGAGAACTCGATCGAGCAGGCGCAGCTCGACAAGAAGGCGCACATCGCCTCCAAGCTGCTGCTCGAGCCGGGGCAGAAAGTGCTCGACCTCGGCTGCGGCTGGGGCGGGCTGGCGCTGTACCTGAACCGCGTTGCCGACGTCGACGTGCTCGGGGTCACGCTGTCGCAGGAGCAGCTCACCGTCGCCCGCGAGCGCGCCGCCGCCGCGGGGGTGTCGAACCGGGTGAAGTTCGAATTGCTCGACTACCGCGACGTCAAAGGCCCGTTCGACCGCGTCGTCTCGATCGGCATGTTCGAGCACCTCGGCACCGCCTTCTTTGCCGAGTTCTTCCGCAAGGTCCGCGAGGTGCTCACTCCCGAAGGGGTGGCGCTGGTCCACACCATGGGCCGGATGGGCAAGCCCGGCACTACCGATGCGTTCATGCAGAAGTACATCTTTCCCGGCGGCTACCTGCCCTCGCTCGGCGAGATCGTCTCGGCGAGCGAGCGCGAGCGGCTGATCATGGCCGACTGCGAGATGCTCCGCCTGCACTACGCCTACACGCTGCGCGCGTGGTACGAGCGCTTCAAGGCCAACCACGACGAGGTTGTGCGTCTCACCGACGAGCGTTTCTGGCGGCTCTATGCGTTCTACCTCGCCGGCTCGATGACGATGTTCACCGACGGCGGCATGTGCGTCTACCAGTTGCAGTACCTGCGCAGCCGCTACGCTGCGCCGATCACGCGCAACTACATGATCGAAACCGAAAATCGTTTGCAGGCGATCCCGGCGCCATAAGTGCCCGCCGCTCGTCGGCCCCAATGCCACAACCTGTCGCTGTTTCCCCACAGCTCGCCGCACAATACGCTGCGGACGATTCTGTTCATCTGACGTTGGGGATCAGTGAACGAAAGTTGCCGTTGCATGAGGTGTTCTGACACGGAAAGGCAGAGAGATGCGTAAGACCCTGCTAGCCATTGCCGCCGCAAGCCTGGCCGTCCCGGCCGTTCCGGCCGCCGCCGACCCGCCGCGTTGGGCGCCGGCTCACGGCAAGCGCGCCAAGGACGCCCGGCACTATCACACGAGTTCGAACGGCGTCCGCTACTGGCGCGGCGACGACGGCCGCTACTACTGCCGCCGCAGCAACGGCACCACCGGCCTGATCGTCGGTGCCGCCGCCGGTGCGCTGGCGGGGCGGGCGATCGACACGCGCGGCGAACGCGCCACCGGAACGATTCTCGGTGCGGCCGCGGGCGCGCTGCTCGGCCGCGAGGTCGCCCGCGGCGAAGTCCGCTGCCGCTAGGCCTGCTTGTCCCTGGGCAGGCTCGAAGGGGGCGC
>JAEZES010000271.1 GCA_023432995.1 Pseudomonadota bacterium | reverse complement strand
GTGGTCAAGTTCCCTGGCTTCCTCGCGGTCTACGAGGAAGGCCGCGACGCGAAGGCCGATGACGACGAGGACGGCGCGCTGCTGCCGGTGATGCGCGAGGGCGACAGCCCGGCCAAGCTCGGCGTCTCGGCCGACCAGCACTTCACGCAGCCGCCGCCGCGCTACTCCGAGGCGAGCCTGGTCAAGCGGCTCGAGGAGCTCAGCATCGGCCGGCCTTCCACTTACGCCTCGACGATCCAGACGCTGCGCGACCGCGAGTACGTGCGGATGGAGAAGAACCGCTTCTTCGCCGAGGACTCGGGCCGCCTGCTGACCGCGTTCCTCGAGCGCTTCTTCGAGCGCTATGTCGCCTACGACTTTACCGCCGAGATGGAGGAGGAGCTCGACGACGTTTCGGGCGGGCGCGCGGCGTGGAAGGCCGTGCTCGAGGCGTTCTGGCGCGACTTCAAGCCCAAGAGCGACGAGGTGATGGAGCGCAAGCCGTCCGAAGTCACCGAGGTGCTCGACGAGTTCCTGTCGGATTACCTGTTTCCGCCGCAGGCCGACGGCGGCGACCCGCGGCAATGCCCGAAGTGCCTGGCCGAGGGCCGCGAGGGCGGCCGTCTGGGCCTGCGCGGCGGCAAGTTCGGGGCGTTCGTCGCCTGCTCGAACTACCCCGAATGCGCGTTCCGGCGGAAGTTCGGCCAGCCGAACGGCGACAACGGCGACGAGGACGAGGCGATGGGCACGGACCCGGCGACCGGGCTCGAGATCCACCGCAAGAGCGGCCGCTTCGGACCCTACATCCAGGTCGGCGAGGGCAAGGAGGCGAAGCGCGCCTCGATCCCCAAGGACCTGCCCGACTTCGACCTCGAATGGGCGATCAAGCTGCTCGCCCTGCCGCGCGAGATCGGCCCGCATCCCGAGACCGGCCAGATCATCACCGCCAGCCTCGGCCGCTACGGCCCGTACCTGGCGCACGACGGCAAGTACGCCAAACTGTCCTCGACCCGCGACGTGTTCGAGACCGGCATGAACGCCGCGGTCACGCTGCTCGCCGAAGCGGCCAATCGCGGTGCCGGCGGCGGACGGGCCAAGGCCGAGCCGATCAAGACCCTCGGCGTCCACCCGACCAGCGGCGGCGAGATCAAGGTCATGCCCGGGCGTTACGGCCCCTACGTCACCGACGGCGCGACCAACGCCACGCTGCCCAAGGACGTCAAGCCCGAGGACGTCACCGCCGAGCAGGCAATCGCCCTGATCGACGCGCGCGCGGCCAAGGGCCCAGCGAAGAAGAAGGGCGGGCGCCGGAAGGCTCCGGCGAAGAAGAAGGCTCCGGCGAAGAAGGCCAAATCATGAGCGAACGCTTCGCCCGCCACCGCCAGCCGTGGACTTCGGAAGAAGTCGGAAAGCTGCGCATCCTCGCGGCCAAGGGCAAGGGTCTCAAGGAGATCGCGAAAGCGCTCAACCGGACCGAGGAATCGACCAGGGACCGGGCCAAGATCGACGGGATCGGGATAGCCAAGAAGCGGTGAGGCAAGGCAGATATTGCTGACACAGGGGAGGCTCAGTCGATGATCGGTTCGGCAATATTGCTGGCTGCGGCCATTTCGGCGCCGGCCCTGGAGCAGCGCGATCTCCGATTCTTCGAGAGGTATCCGACCTGGGCGGTTCGCGAGGGGAAGTCGTCGGGTGCCTTTGTCGACATAATCGTCGAAGCAGACGGGAAGGTTCGCAGCTGTACGGTCGTGAGCTTCGTCGGCGACGAGCGCCTGGCGAACGAGGAATGCAGCCAATTCGAGCGTCTTCGATTCTTGCCGGCCAAGGGACCGGACGGCAAGCCGATCCTCGGCAATTATCGAACCTACGTCTCCCGCTTCGTGCAGGGAAGTGCGCAGCGGGCGCAGGTCGAGCGCACCACACAGCCCCCCGACATCAGGCTCAGCGTTGCGCGGCTGCCGGATGATGCGGAGGTGCTCGAATTTGGAGTCGACGTGCTGGTCGACGCAGGGGGCGTCGTGCAGCTCTGCAATGTGGGGTCGCGGACACAAAGTCCGGCCGATATGTCATTTGTCGAGCAGGCTTGCGATGAGGCCGCGAACAGCACTCACGCACTGCTAGCCGGTCCGGACGGAATGGCATCCAGCTATGTGAAGAACCTCAAGGTCCGTTTCGAGCTCGCGAGCCCGACTTGACCGCGGCGTAGTCAGAGCACCGCTTGCAACTCGCGAACGCTGCCGACACATGGCGGCGGTGTCGATCAACCACGAGTCTGAGGCCAGCCCGGCCCTTCGCGCTGTTGCCGCGAAGCCGCAGCTTGAAGCCGACGGCCTCCCCAGGCCCCGCCGCTGGTGGGCGATCGTCGCAATCAGCTTCGGCACCGCGCTGCTGGTGCTCGACGGCGCGGTCGCCAACGTCGCGCTGCCGACGATCGCGCGCGACCTCGGGGTCAGCAATGCGGCGGTGACCAACGTCGTCACGGTCTACCAGCTGGTGCTGGTGATGGCGCTGCTGCCGTTCTCGAGCCTCGGCGACCGCATCGGCCACCGGCGGTTCTACCAGGCCGGGCAGCTGGTGTTCCTCGTCGCCTCGGCGCTGTGCCTGTTCGCCAACGGGTTCGTCGTACTGCTGGTGCTGCGCGCGCTCCAGGCCCTGGGCGCGGCGATGGCGCTCAGCGTCTCGGCGGCGATGCTGCGGCAGATCTACCCGGCGCGGCAGCTCGGCAGCGGGATGGGGATCAACTCGGTGATCGTCGCCTCGGCCTCGGCCCTGGCGCCGACCGCGGGCGGCTTCATCGTCGGCAGCGCGCCCTGGCAGTGGGTGTTCGTCGCCGCGGTGCCGCTGGCGTTCGTCTCGCTGCTGCTCGGCCGCGCGCTGCCCGACCCGGTGCGCAAGGACCACCCGCCGCAATGGCTCAGCGGCCTGTGGAGCGCGCTGACGATGCTGCTGCTGATCGGCGGGCTGCAGCTGGCGACGCACGAGACTTTCGCGCTCGGCGCTGTCGTGGCGATCCTCGGCGTCGTCTCGGCGTTGCTGCTGGTCCGCCGCGAGTTCGGCCGCCACGCGCCGGTGGTGCCGGTCGACCTGCTGGCCAAGCCCGTGCTCGGGCTCTCGGCGCTGGCGGCGATCATGGGCTTCGTCGCCGCCGGCTCGCTGATGCTGTCGCTGCCGTTCCGGTTCGAGGAAGCGCTCGGCTACGCGCCCCAGGAGGTCGGCCTGCTGCTGCTGCCGTTCCCGCTGACGATGCTGGTGGTCGCCCCGCTCGCCGGGTGGATGAGCGACCGCATCGCCCCGACCAAGCTCGGCGTCACCGGGATGGTCATCGCGGTGATCGGCCTGCTGCTGCTCGCGTTCATGCCCGACGAGGCCGGCGAATGGGGCATCGCCTGGCGGCTGAGCCTGACCGCGAGCGGCTTCGGCCTGTTCTTCGCGCCGAACTCGCGCCTGCTGATCGGCCAGGCCCCGCGCGAGCGCGCCGCGGCCGCCGGCGGCCTGCTGTCGACCTCGCGCCTCCTCGGGCAGACGATGGCCGCGGTCGTCGTCGGCATCCTGCTGGCGAGCGGGGCGGGGCTGGGCCCGGCGCCGCTGTTCGTCGCCTGCGCGCTGGCGGTGGTGGCGGCGCTGTGCAGCCTGGCGCGCTACAAG
>JAEZES010000238.1 GCA_023432995.1 Pseudomonadota bacterium | reverse complement strand
CGGCGCAGCCGTGTTCGCGCCCGCTCCCGCCGCCGCCCAGGCGCAGGACAACGCGGTCATGCGCGGGCAGATCCTCGACACGCTGGTGGTCAACAACGACGCCGACATGGACTTCGGCGACATCATCCCCGGGACCGCCAACGGCACCGTCGTGCTGACGCCGAGCGCCACGCCGAGCTGCACGACCAACAATGGCATCGTCCGCACCGGCAACTGCCGGGCTGCGCGCTTCGACGGCGACGCGAGCTTCCTGTTCTTCCTGCGGGTGACCAAGCCGGCCGGCAACCAGCTGACGCTGACCGGCCCGATGGGCGCGACGATGGTGGTCAACAACCTGACCTACGCGATGACCACCGCGAACCTGCCGCTGGGATCGACGGCGACCGAACAGCGCTACCTGATCCTCACCGGGAGCGGCAATTTCACGCTCTACGTCGGCGGGACGCTGAACGTCTCGCAGACCCAGCGGCCCGGCGTCTACAACGGGACCTTCGCGATCTCGTTCAACTACGACTGACGCCCGGGTCCTCACAGCGCGTGGTTGCCGCCCGTCGCTAACGCCGGATTAACCATGATTCGTCCGACCGCCTTCACCGCTGGCGGTCTAGCGCGTGATCATGGGATCGATGACTCCGCGCCGGCTCCACAGTGACCCGACGGGTGCCGCAGGCATGCGCGGCGTCGGTACCCTGTTGCTCGCCGCGGCTGCGTGCATCCCGGCGCAGGCGGCGGCGCAGTCGGACAACGCGGTGATGCGGACGCAGATCCATCCGGCCGCGACGCTCAGCAACGACGGCGACCTCGACTTCGGCGACATCGTTCCGAGCGCCGGCGGCGGCACGGTCGTGATGACCCCGAGCGCCGCGCCGACCTGCACGGTCACCGGCGGGCTGGTCCGCAGCGGGACGTGCAAGGCCGCCGAATTCACCGGCACCGCCTATGCCGGCGCCCGACTGCGCGTCCGCCGGCCGAACCCCAACAGCATCACGCTGACGGGCCCGGCCGGCGCGACGATGACGGTCACGGCGTTCACGCTCGGATCGACCCCGCCGACCGTCTACGCCGGTCCTCCTCCGGGCAACAACCCCAACCACCGGTTCGACGTCACCGCGGCGGACGGGACCTACACGTTCTACGTCGCCGGCACGCTCAACGTCGGCGGCAACCAGCTTCCCGGAGTCTACAACGGCACGTTCCAGATCGACGTCAGCTACAACTGACGGGCCGCCGGCCATTGCCTTCCGGCGGGCCAACTTCTAAGCGGCGCGCATGGCCCACGTTCCCGAAATCACCACCGTCGAAACCGCCCGCGTCTGGTGCGACGGCGCCGGGCAGATCCGCGGCGGCAGCGGCTATCGCCCGGCCGCGCTCGGGCACCCCCGCGTGTACCTGCAGATCGACGAGCATGGCTACGTCGACTGCGGCTATTGCGACCGCCGCTTCGTGCTCGCCGGCGGCCCGGCCGACGGCGCCGACCATTCGCGCCTGCCGGACATCGCCTCGGGCGCGAGCCTGTGAGGCGCGCGCGGCACCCTTGACGGTCAGCCGCGGTTCACCAAATTGGTCTCATCGTCCCAGCACAGTGGGAGAACGACCATGAAGATCCTAGCCACGATCCTCGCCGGTACGGCAATCCTTGCCGCCGGCGCCACCGCCGCCTCGGCCCGGACGGCCGAGGAGAACGAAGCCAGGCTCGCGCGCATGCTCGAAGGCCGCACGGCCGGTGAGCCGGTCAGCTGCATCTCGGCGCTCAACAGCAACCGCATCGAAGTGATCGAGGACGTCGCCATCGTCTACGACGCCGGCGACACGATCTACGTCGGCCGGCCGAGCAATCCGAACCAGCTCGGACGCGACGACGTCGTCGTGATCGAGCGCTTCGGCGGCCAGCTGTGCAACACCGACGTGATCCGCACGATCGACCGCTACCAGGGCTTCACCACCGGGGCGGTGTTCCTCGACAAGTTCGTGCCGTACAAGAAGGGCTGACCGTCCTTGGCCGCTCCGCGGCGCCGCTGGGCGGCCGAGTTGCTTCACGTCTGGTTCCACCGGCTGCGGCCACGCCAGTGGTTCGCGCCCGATCCGGCGGTCGACGCGCTGTTGCGCCGCCGGTTTGCGCGCGAACTGCAGGCCCTGCGCACGCGCCCGCCCGCGGAGTTCCTCAGCGATCCGCAGACCGCGCTCGCCGCGGTGCTGCTGTTCGACCAGCTGCCGCGCAACCTGTACCGTGGCACGCGGCGCGCGTTCGCGACCGACCGGCTCGCGCGGGCGATCGCCAAGGGCGCAATGGCGCGCGGATGGGATGCCACGCTGACCAGGGTGGAACGGCAGTTCCTCGCGATGCCGCTGATGCACAGCGAAGCGATCGCCGACCAGCGCCGCTCGCTCGAGGTCTTCGCCCGCTTAGGCCCGCGCCACGGCTGGCCGTTCGCGCGCAGCCACTACCGGATGATCGCGCGCTTCGGCCGCTTCCCGCACCGCAACGCGGTGCTCGGGCGCCGGAGCACGGCGGCCGAGGTGGCTGCGGTCGAGGCCGGCAACCGCTGGTAGCGCGGATCAGGCGATTCGCACGGCCATCGCCTGCGCCTTGAGCGCGAGCTCCATCGCCAGGAAGCAGTGCACCTGGCTCATCGCGGTCTCGGTGCGGTTGAGCACGTCGTCGACCAGTTGGCGCCCGTAGGGCAGCTCGGTGTCGCCGACCTCGATCCGGTGGGCGCCGCGCCCGTCGACGAGGAACAGGTGGCTGCCGCCGGGGCGGCCGCCGATGTCGGCGTACTTGCGGATCTCGATGTACCCGTCCGAGCCGACGATCGTCAGCCGCCCGTCGCCGAACGCCGGCAGGCCCGCGGGCGTGAACCAGTCGACCCGCGCGTAGCCGGCGCCGCCGGTGCCGCGCAGCATCAGGTCGCCGAAGTCCTCGAACTGCGGCCGGTCGCGGTGATGGAAGTTGCCGACCTGCGCGGCGGTGACTTCGGCCTCGGTCGAACCGGTGAAGTGGAGGAACTGGTCGACCTGGTGCGAGGCGATGTCGGCGAGGATTCCGCCGAAGCGGGCCTTGTCCCAGAACCACGCCGGACGGCCCTCGCCGATCCGGTGCGGGCCGAGCCCGACGGTCTGCACGACGTCGCCGATCGCCCCGGCGGCGACCAGCTCGCCGGCCTTGACCGTGGCGTGGTTGTCGAACCGCTCGGAGTAGGCGATCGAATAGATGCGCCCGGTCTCGGCCTGCACCCGGCGGACCTCGGCCAGCTGTTCGAGCGTGGTCATGCCCGGCTTGTCGGCCATGAAGTCCTTGCCCGCGCGCATGACGCGGATACCGAGCGGGGCGCGCTCGTCCGGCACGCTGGCGCTGGCCACGATGGCGACCTCGCGGTCCTCGAGAATCTCGCGCTCGTCGGCCACGCGCACGGCCCACGGAAAGCGGGCGACGAAGTCGGCCGCCAGATCGTCCTCGCGGGCATGGAACTTGGTCAGCGCAGCGCCGCCGCGGATCAGCGCCTCGCACTGGGCGTGGATGTGGCCGTGGTTGAGCCCGATCGCGCCGAACTTCAGGCGCGGCTTGTCCCACTGGACGACCGGCCCCTGGCTGCGCGCGGGCGCCGCCAGCCCGGCCCCGAGGGCCACGGCCGCACCGAGCAGCGCGCGGCGCGTCGGGCCGGACCTCTGCTCGCTCACCGCGCTCCCCTCGACAGCCATCCCCGGCGGCGAGAGTGGTGCCACCGCCGCACGACGTCAACCAGCGCTTCCGGGCATTTACAATCGGCTCGCCGCGCCTAGTCTGGCGGAGCAGGATCGGCCGCCGTGCAGCGGCCGGCAGCATCGGGGAGAGGGCCGATGAAGTACGCCGTCTGGTTCGTGCGCCTGATCTATGCCGCGTGGATGATCCCGGCCGGGCTCAACCATTTCATCCGGCTCTATCCGCAGCCGACCGGCAACCAGCCGCTCAGCACCGAGGTGTTCCTCGCGCTGCTCGACAGCGGGCTGTTCACTCTGGTCAAGGCGGTCGAGCTGCTCGCCGGGATCGCCGTGCTGCTCGGCTTCCGGCTGCCGCTGATGCTGCTCGCGGTGCTGCCGGTGTCGTTCACCGTGTGGTACTGGGACACCGAGCTGCAGGGCTGGTGGACCGGCTCGGCGGTCTACGGCTGGGCGGTGCTGAGCTGCAACGTGCTGCTGTGCCTCGCCTACTGGCCGAGCTACCGGGCGATGTTCGCCAGCGACCACCGCCCGCACCTGGCGCTGCGCGGAACCGCGGCGCCGCTGGCGCAGCCGGCGGAGGCGCAGCCATGACCCGCGCGCTCGACGCCCTGCGGCT
>JAEZES010000165.1 GCA_023432995.1 Pseudomonadota bacterium | reverse complement strand
CCGCCGCCCCCCCGGGGGGGGGGCGCGCCCGCCCCCGGCGGTTCGGCGAGGCCCTCGGCGAGGCGCACCGGGCGATCCACGCGCAGCTTGAGGAGATCCTCAACGGCCTGCGACTGTACAAGAGCTTCAACCGCGAGCCGCAGGCGCTGGCGGCGGCGCGGCAGACGTTCAGTGCGCGGCGCGAGGCCGAGCTGGGGTTCGTGCGGCAGTCGGAACGGGCGCGTGCGCTGGCCCAGCTCGGCGGCGCGGTTGCCCTGGCGGCGCTCGCCTGGCTCTCGATCGAGCGCTGGCACACCCCGCCGCTGGTGCTTCTGCCGCTGGTCGCCGTCTGCGCGCGGGCGTTACCGCTGCTGCAGGCGCTGCAGGAGGCGCTGCAGCAGTTCGCCTACCACCGCCCTGCGCTGCGCAGCGCGGTCGCGCTCATCGCGGCTGTCGAAGCGCAGGCCGAGTCGCTCGATCCGGCGCCGCTTCCGCCCAGGCTCGACCAAGCGATCCGTCTCGAGCGGGTCGACTTCGGCTTCGCCGACGGGCGTGGCGCGCTGCACGACATCGATCTCGAAATCCCTGCGCTGGCGACGGTGGCGCTGATCGGTCCCTCGGGTGCCGGGAAGAGCACGCTGGCAGATATTCTCGGCGGGCTGCTGACGCCCAGCGTGGGGCGCATGCTGATCGATGGGGAAGCGCTCGATCCCGCGGCGCGCCGCGCGTGGCGCGGGCAAGTCGCCTACGTGCAGCAGGAAGCGGTGCTGTTTGCCGGTAGCGTGCGCGACAACCTGCTGTGGGCGCGTCCAGAGGCCGACGAACGAATGCTGCACCGCGCGCTCGAACGCGCGGCGGCGCGCTTCGTCGATGCCCTGCCCGGCGGGATCGACTGCGATCTCGGCGAAGGCGGTCGTCTGCTCTCCGGCGGCGAGCGGCAGCGGATTGCGCTGGCCCGGGCGCTGCTGCGCGAGCCGAAGCTGCTGATCCTCGACGAAGCCACGAGCGCGATCGACGATGCGGCCGAGCGCGAGGTGGCCGAAGCGGTCGGCGAGCTGAAGGGCTCGCTGACCATCGTGATCATCGGCCATCGCGGCAGGCTGAGCGAGCTGGCCGACCGGTGCATTGCCCTCGCGGGCGGACGGATCGTGGCTGGCGACTGAAACGGCGGGGTTCAGGGGAAATTCACCCGCTTCGGCTAGTCGGTCCGAGCCGCGGGAGCCACCTCCCCGCCGAACCGAGGATGGAGGAACCGAGCTTGTTCCTTGGGCCGCCGGGCCTAAATCTGTAATCGGGATTATTCATGACCTTGCCGATCCGCCTTTACCGCGCCGCCAGCGCGCTCGCCGTCGCCGGACTGGCCCTCGGGCCCGGTTCCGCGCCCGCGGTCGCGCAGTACCGTGAAGCCATCAGCAACGATCCCGCGCGCTGCCGCGGCGCCGGTCCGGCGGTCAATGTCACCGTGACCGGGATCAAGTCGAGTTCCGGGCGTGTGCGGGTGCAGCTGTACCGCGCGACGAAGCGCGACTGGCTCGAGAAGGGCCGCTGGATTCACCGCATCGAGTTGCCGGCGCGCGCGGGCTCGATGACCGTTTGCATGCCCGCGCCGGCCCCCGGCACTTACGGCATCGCCGTGCGTCACGACGTCAACGGCAACGGTTCGACCGATCTTACGCAGGATGGCGGCGGGGCGTCGAACAATCCGAGCTTCAACATCTTCAACCTCGGCAAGCCGGGCCACGACAAGGTCGGCTTCGCGCTCGGCGACGAGGTCCGCTCGATCTCGATCACCATGCGCTACCTCTAGCGGCCGGTCAGGTGGCGCCCCCGCGCCGCCGCCGGCGCCAGAACCGCCACGCCATGCCCGGCGCCGCGAGCAGCGGGTGCCGCTCGCTCCACGGCGAGACCTCGAGCGGAATACCGGTGTGACGCTCGACCTTCCACGCAGCATAGCGCGCGGCGCCGTCGAACGTGCCCGTGGCCCGGGCCAGGCGGACGAGATTGAGCGGCTTGCCGAGCCGCCGCCGGCGCCGCCACCAGTGCAGGATGCGCCGCCGCTCGGCCGGGTCGAGCTGGGGGGCGATCTCCGAGCGGTGCTGCACGAACGGGATTCCCGCTTCGACCAGGGCGAGTGGCAGCAGGCCGTCGAATTGCGCGCGATTGGCCGCGAGGATCGCCTCCTCGCGCCCCGGAGCCTCGAACCGCAGCTCGGCGCGATACGTGGCGCGGAACAGCGCGCGCCAGAAGTCGTCCTCGAGCCCCCGCGGGGGCCCGACCGCGACCGCCAGTCGCCCGGCGGTAACCGCCGCCGCGGCGAGTGCAGCGGTCACTTCGGCCGCCGCCGTCCGGTCGCCCGCCCAGGCGAGCGCGCTCGGTTGGACGAACCGCGCCCAGATCGTCGTGTCGAGCGTCTCGCCGCGGGCTGCCTCGGCGAACGTCGCCAGCGTCATGGTGGCGACCTTGGCTCGCAGCACCAGGCCCTGATGCTCGCGCTCGCGGTACGACACACGCGGCCACAAGCCGGTCTCGCGCCCCCCGGGCAGTAGCACGTAGAAATCGAGCACGCCGTCGAGCGAGCCGGTGCGGAGGTTGGAGCCGTAGAACAGCACCGCGCGGGCGCCCGCGGCTTCGCCGAGCTCGCGCGCAAAGGCGGCAACCGCCGGGTCGAGCGCGCGGTCGAGCGCCGCGCCGAGGCGCGCGGCGAGGGCGCCGGTCACGGCACCACGAAGCGCAGCTTGGGACCCAGCGAAATCTGGTAGCGGCCGGCCGGGAACGCTTCGCCGTCGAGGATGAAGCGATCGCCGAGATCGAGATGGACCGTGTCGAGCGCGTGCACGTGATAGCCGCGGCGGAACAGCGACTCGCCGATCACGCGGCGGAACACGGTCGGGGTGCGGATGACCAGGCCGAAGCGCGAGTTGTCCATCACGGCCAGCCGCAAGGGGCCCTTGACCGCCCCGAACGGATGGATGCCGGCGGGAAGGCGGCGGAGCGTCGAAGCAAAGATCAGGTAACGTTCGTCGCGCCGTCCGATCCCGCTGTGCGCGAGTTCGCGCCCGCGACCGTCGGCGAGCCGCATCGCCGTGCCCCGGCGCCACGGGTTGCGCTCGCTGCCGAACAGCGCCTGGAACAGCCCCCAGACCGCGGTCACGAACACGCCGGCGGCGTTGTAGGCGCCGCGGCGGTGCGCCTGCTGCCCGAGGCTGACCGCGGCGGTGAACGCGCCTGCGCCGAACACGAAGCCCTGTACGCGGGCGTCGGCGTTGTCGCGCTGGGCAACGACCAGTGGACGGCGCTGCTCGGTGCCGCCGGTCTGGGTCGCCTCGAGCGCATCGGCAAGTGACCAGCCGACCGGCAGGCCGAGGTCGACCGCCAGCGCGTTGGTCTTGCCGTTGGGCAGCACGATCAGCGGCGGCCAGCTCTCTCCGAAGATCCCGGCACCGCAGGTGAGCACGTCACGCACGGTGCCGTCACCGCCATCGACGACGATGAAATCGACCCTTCGCTCGGCGAATCGGGCGAGGATCGCCTCGAGTTCGCTGCGCTGCGTCGGCGTCTCGAGCAGGACCGTTGCCCGCCCCGTCCATTCGGGTGGCGCGCCGGTGTTGCGATGGCTGCGCGGATTGCGGATCACACCGACCAGGGGAACCTGGCGCACGGGCGCCGCGGCCACGCCTGCCGGCGCGACGGGCCGCGCGACTTCAGGCAAGCGATCGAAAAGATGAACGGTCCCGTGCATTTGGCGCCGCCTTAAACCCCCAGCCTCGATGAAATACTACGGTTTTCGCACAAAATCCAAACAGTGTCGCAGTCTAGCCACAGCCACGTGCGGCCGCGCCGAGCCGAGGGTTCGCGATAGGCCCGGCGGATGGCCGCGGGGTGAACCGTCGCCTGGCGAAACTGGGTATCGAAGTGGGCCATTGCAACCTTGCCCGTCTCGGACCGGCGCTGGAACCGGCCCCGAATGCGCGTTAGGACAGCGGCATGCTGCCCGCCCACCTTCTCGACCAGGCGCAGGATCTGGCTCCGCGCATCGTGGCCCTGCGCCGCGCGATCCACGCCGAACCGGAACTGGGACTCGCCACGCCGCTCACGCTGGCCAAAGTCCGCGACGAACTGGCCGACCTCCCGCTCGAATGGCGCGAAGGCATGGCCTGCACGGGCGCGGTGGCAACGCTGCGCGGCGAGCGGCCGGGGCCGGCGGTACTGCTGCGCGGAGACATGGATGCGCTGCCGATGCCCGAGGAAACCGGGCTCGAGTTCGCCTCGACCATCGCCGGCCGGATGCACGCCTGCGGACACGACACCCACACGGCGATGCTCGCCGGCGCGGCGCGCCTTCTGGCCGAACGGCAGCGCGACTTTGCCGGCGAGATCCGGTTCATGTTTCAACCCGGCGAAGAAGGCTTCCACGGGGCCCGCTTCATGCTCGAGGAGGGGCTGCTCGATCCGCTGCCCGACGCGGCTTTCGCACTGCACGTGATGCCCAACGCGCCGCACGCCGTGCTCGCCGGGCGCGCCGGACCGTTGCTGGCGGCCGCCGACAAACTCGAGGTCTCGGTCGAGGGCCGCGGCGGGCACGCCTCGATGCCGCATCAGACGCGCGACCCGGTCCCGGTCGCGTGCGAGATCGTCGCCGCGATCCAGACGCTGGTGACACGGCGGTTCGACGCCGGCGAGGCGACCGTGATCACGGTGACGCAGTTCCATGCCGGCACTGCGCACAACATCATCCCCGACCGCGCCGAGCTGACCGGCACGATCCGCACGCTCTCGCCCGAGCGCCGGCGCGAGGTGCGCGCGCCGTTGCGCGAGTTGGCCGAGGGCATCGCCGCGGCGCACGGCTGCCGCGCGACGGTGACGATCACCGACGGCTTCCCGCCCACGGTCAACGACCCGCGGGCGGTCGACCTGTTCGAAGCGGTGGCGCGCGGGCTGCCCGGGGGCGCGTTCGAACGCCTGGCGCACCCGATCATGGGGGCCGAGGACTTTTCCTACGTGCTCGAGAAGGTGCCGGGGGCGATGGCCTTCCTGGGGGTAGCCCCCGCGGGCAGCGACTGGGCGAGCTGCTGCGGCATCCATTCGAGCCGCATGGTGGTCGACGAGACGGCGCTGCCGCGCGGCGCTGCGATCCTCGCCGGGTGCGCGCTGCGTTTCCTCGAACGCGGCTGGGACTAGCCGGCGGGTACGCGCTCGAACAGGTGCACGGCCGTGCCGTCGGGCAGTGTGGCCTCGCGCAGCGGCGCGAAGCCGAGACGGCCGGCGAGCCGGATCGAGGAGGCGTTTCCGGGCGCGATCATGCAGACGATCCGCTGCGCCCCGTGCTCGCGCTCGAACCAAGCCAGCGCCGCCGTCATCGCCTCGTGCGCGAGGCCTTGGCCGACGCGGTCGGCGCGCAGGATCCAACCGGCCTCGGGCGCATCGTCGAAGTCCGCCCCCAGCCCGCGGTAGCTGCGAAACACCCCGGCGTTGCCGATCAGCCCCCCGCCGCGCTCGCGCAGCATGAAGCTGCCGTAGCCGTAGAGCAGCCAGCTGCCGGCGTTGCGGCAGAAGCGTTCGAAGTGCTCGTTCGGCGCATGGGCGGAGCCGAGAAACCGCGCCGTCGCCGGATCGGTCACGATCGCGTGCATCGGCCAGATGTCGGCCGCGGTCGGCCGCCACAGTTCGAGCCGCTCGGTCACGAGCAGCGGCGCGACGGTTACAGCCATTGCGACAGCGCGTGGATCGTCACCCCGACGAGCCCGCCGACGACCGTGCCGTTGACACGGATGAACTGCAGGTCGCGGCCGACTGCGCGCTCGAGGCGGTCGGTCAGCGTCCGCGCGTCCCACCGGCGCACGGTCTCGGAGACCAGCTGGCCGATCTGCGCCCCGTAGCGCGTGGCGACGCCGACCACCGTGCGCCGCGCGAAGCGGTTGACCTGCCACTGCAGCGCCGGATCCTGCTGCAATGAGCGCCCGAGCTCCGCAAGACTTTCGCCGAGCTGGCCGCCGAGCGCGGCTTCGGGGTCGCGCGCCATGGCGATCAGCGACAGGCGCAGCTTCTCCCACACGCCGTTCCACCACTCGCCGACCGCGGGATTGGCGAGGATGTCGTGCTTGACCGCTTCGACCTTGGCGCGCGTCTCGGGGTCGTGCACGAGGTCGTGCGCCAGCTTCTCGAGACCCTCCTCGACCGTCCGACGCAGCGGGTGGTCGGGATCGATCAGCACTTCGGCGAGCAGCCGGTAGAGTCCGTCGAGCACCGAGTTCGCGACCTTGCCGTCGAGCCCGGTCCAGCGCAGCAGCGCATTCGCGCGCGCCTGGATCATCGAGCGGACCATCTCCTCGTTGCGCTCGAGCGCGACGCCGGCCCAGCGGATCAGCCCGTCGAGCAGCGGCCGGTGGCGCCCGTCGGCGATCGCTGCGCCGAGAGCGCTGCCGAGGAGCGGCGCAACCTCGATCCGCTCGAGTTGGCGGGCGAGGCCGGCGCGCACCTGGTGACCGAGCCGTTCGGGGTCGAGCGATTCGAGCATTTCGGCAAGCAGCCCGGCGGCGCCCTCGCGGATCCGGCTTTGCCCCGCCGGACGCGGCTCGGCGAGGAAGTCGCCGAGGGCGCGCGCGAAATTCATCCCGCGCATGCGGCGTGCGACAACGGTGGGCGTCAGGAAGTTGTCGCGCAGGAAGCCCGCCATCGTGTCGGCGATACGATCCTTCTTCTCGGGAATGATCGCGGTGTGCGGGATCGGGATGCCGAGCGGATGGCGGAACAGCGCGGTGACCGCGAACCAGTCGGCGAGCCCGCCGACCATCGCCGCCTCGGTGAACGCGATCACGTAGCCGACCGCCGGGTGCAGATGCTCGAAGCGCAGCGCGACGAGGAACACCATCGCCATCGCCACCAGCAGCGCGGTGGCGGTGATGCGCATGCGGCGGGCGCGATCGGAGCGCGCCGGCGCCGCCGTGCGCCGGAGCGCCGGCGGCGAAGCTGGGCCCGCGCTCGAGCCGGACGTCTTATTC
>JAEZES010000124.1 GCA_023432995.1 Pseudomonadota bacterium | reverse complement strand
GGTGACGAGTGTGGTTTATGGCGCTCGGGATCGGGGGAGGAGCGCCAGTGTCCGCCAAACGCATCGGCTTCGTCGTCGGCCTGGCCGCCTTCGCGCTGACGCTCGTCCTGCCCGCACCCGCCGCAATGCCGCTGGCCGCCTGGCACGTCGCCGGGCTGGTGGTGTGGATGGCCGCCTGGTGGATGACCGAGGCGGTCCCGCTCACGGCGACCGCGCTCCTGCCGTTCCTGGTCCTGCCGCTGGCCGGAGTGATGGATGCCAGCACCGCGGCGGGATCGTACTATTCGCCGACGATGTTCCTGATCCTCGGCGGCGCCTTCCTCGCGCTGGCGATCGAGCGCACCGGGCTGCACCGGCGCCTCGCGGTCGGGATTCTCAACGCGATCGGCCGGCACGGCGGCCCGACGCAGCTGCTGCTGGCGTTCATGTTCTCGACCGCGCTGCTGTCGACGACGATCTCCAACACCTCGACCGCGCTGATCATGATGCCGATGGCGCTCGCCGTGCTCGTCGCCGGCGGCGTCGGCGCCGAACGCAAGGACGGGCTGTCGGGCGCGCTGCCGCTCGGTATCGCCTTCGCCGCCTCGATCGGCGGGCTCGGCACGATCATCGGCTCGCCGACCAACGCCATTGCCGTCGGTCTGCTCGAGCAGACCATCGGCGAGCGGATCAGCTTCGCCGAGTGGATGCTCTACGGCATGCCGCTGGTGCTCGTCGGGGTGCCGCTGGCGGCGCTGATCATTGCCCTGGTCCAGCGCGTCGGCGAGGATTGCTTCGACGTGGCGGCGGCCCATGCGGCGATCGCCACCCAGCGCGACTGGAGTGTGCCCGAACGGCGCCTGGTGCCGCTGTTCGCCCTCGCCTTCGTGCTCTGGGTCACCCAGCCGCTGACCGAGCCGCTGCTGCCCGACGGCGCGCTGACCGACGGCACGATCGCGGTGTTCGTCGGCCTGCTGCTGTTCGTCGTGCCCGACGGCACCGGGCGCCCGCTGCTGACCTGGCCGGAAGCCAACCGCGCGCCGTGGGACGTGATCATGATGTTCGGCGGCGGCCTCGCGCTCGCCGCCGGGATGACCGCCTCGGGGCTGGCGCTGTGGCTCGGCGAGTCGCTGCTGCCGCTGTCGGAATGGCCGCTGTGGGCGGTCGCGCTGGCCGTCGTGGCGCTCGTCGTCCTGATCACCGAATTCGCCAGCAACGTCGCCACCGCCAGCGGCATCATGCCGGTCGTGGCCAGCCTGACGGTGGCGCTCGGCGCCGACCCGCTGCTGCTGGCGCTGCCGGCGGCGATGGCGGCGAGCTGGGGCTTCATGCTCCCTGCCGGGACCGGCCCCAACGCGATCGCCTGGGCCACCGGGCGCATCGCGCTGTCGCGGATGGTGCTGGCCGGGGCGCTGCTCGACGTGGCCGGGGTGTTCGTGATTGTGGGAGCGATCTGGGCGGTCGCGGCGTTGATCTAGACCCTTTCCGGGCTTGCTCGGGCAGGTAGCGTGCGAAGGACGGTGAGGCGTCGTCGCGCGTTAAGCCTCGGCCGCCGTCCCGGCGCTCCCTCCCCGCCCCGGGGAGGATTTCGCTGGACCCCAATCCGCAAGAGGTTACACGCGCAACCATGCCCGACCCGATCGACCGCCCGACCCCGCGCCGCAAGCCCAAGCCCGAGCTGACCACGATCGGCGGGCGCGCGCTCAAGCCCGCCACGCTGATGATGGGCTACGGATACGACCCGCAACTGTCCGAAGGTGCCCTCAAGCCGCCAATCTTCCTCACCAGCACGTTCGCCTTCGAGAGCGCGGAAGCGGGCAAGCGCCACTTCGAAGGGATCACCGGGCAACGCGAGGGCGGCGCCGAGGGGCTGGTCTACTCGCGCTTCAACGGCCCCAACCAGGAAATCCTCGAGGACCGCCTCGGGGTATGGGACGGGGCCGAGGACGCATTGGTGTTCTCGAGCGGGATGTCGGCCATCGCGACCCTGTTGCTCGCCTATTGCGGCGCCGGCGACGTCATCGTCCACTCAGGCCCGCTCTACGCCGCGACCGAGGGCTTCATCGCCCGGGTGATGGGCAAGTACGGGGTGAGCTACGTCGACTTCCCCGCCGGGGCGAGCCGCGAGGAGATCGACGCGGTGCTCGAGCGCGCGAAGCAGCAGGGCCGGGTAGCGCTGATCTACCTCGAGAGTCCGGCCAACCCGACCAACGCGCTGGTCGATGTCGAAGCCGTCGCCGCGGCGCGCGCGGTCGCTTTCGGCGCCGACGACGCGCCGCCGATCGCGATCGACAACACCTTCCTCGGCCCGCTGTGGCAGCGCCCGCTCGGCCTCGGCGCCGACATCGTGGTCTATTCGCTGACCAAGTATGCCGGCGGCCACTCCGACCTGGTCGCCGGCGGCGTCTCGGGCGCCAAGCGCTGGATGGACCCGGTACGCGCGCTGAGAAACACGATGGGAACGATCCTCGATCCCAACACCAGCTGGATGCTCCTGCGCAGCCTCGAGACGCTCGAGATCCGCATGCAGCGCGCGACCGAGAACGCGGTCCGCGTGTGCGATTTCCTCAAGGACCATCCCAAGGTCGACGGCGTCGGCTTCCTCGGCCTGCTCCGCGAGGGCCGCCAGAAGGACATCTACGACCGTCACTGTACCGGCCCCGGCAGCACGTTCTCGCTGTTCGTCAAGGGCGGCGAGGCCGAGGCCTTCCGCTTCCTCGACTCGCTCAGGATTGCCAAGCTCGCCGTGAGCCTCGGCGGCACCGAGACGCTCGCCAGCCACCCGGCGGCGATGACCCACCTGTCGGTCCCGCCCGAGCGCAAGGCCGCGCTCGGCATCACCGACAACCTCGTGCGCGTATCGATCGGGATCGAGGATCCCGACGACCTGATCGCCGACTTCGAGCAGGCGCTCGCGAGGGTCTGAGCTCCCAGCCCTCTCCCCTTCAGGGGAAAGGGTTACGTCCGGTACAGGTGATCGAGCAGCGCCGCGGCCTCGCGCATCTGCGCGTCCTGCGCGGTGGTCAAGCTCTCGCGCGCGCTGGTGAAGATCGCGACCTGGTCGGCCTGGTCGAGCAGGCCCTTGTCGATCAGGCGGGTAAACAGCGCATCGAGCAGCGTGAAGGTGACGACCGACATGCCTTGCGGGGTGACTTCCATGGTTCCTCCATCGGGACGACGGGCGAGGCATACAGCCCCGCGCCGGGCTGTCCACCCGGGCTAGCTGGAACCCGCGAGCGCCCGCCCGAGTTAGCCCTCCTGTTGACAACAGGAAGGCAACCCGGATGACCAGACTCGCCCTATTCGCCGCCGTCGCCGCCGGCGGCCTGGCGCTCGCCGGCTGCGACAGCGCGGCCGAGAACCAGGTCGAGGAGACCGCCACCGCAATCGACGAGGCCGACGAGGCCCAGGCCGATCTGATCGAGGCGATGGAGGCGGGCGGACCCAACGAGGAGGCCGCCGAGACCCAGGCCGAGGCGATCCGCGAGCGCGGCGAGGAGACCAAGGACGAGCTCGAGGACGCGGCCGACGAGATGGACTCGACGCCGCAATAGCCCCGGTTGCGGCGTCCCGCACGATCTGGTCTTATTCCCGCCTGTCGGGGAGAGGACCGATGACGCTTCGACTGATCGCTCTGGCCGCTATCGCCGCGCTGGCCCTGCCGGCGGCCGCCGCGGCGCAGCAGACCCCGCGCGAGCTTGCCGTCGCCGCCGGAGCGGCGGTTGCCGCCGAGGACTGGGCCGTCCCGCGCACCGAGTGGGGCGATCCCGACTTGCGCGGGATCTGGCCGATCGATTCGGTCGGCCGCACGCCGGTCGAACGCCCGCCCAATCTCGGCACCAAGGCTTACCTGACCGACGAGGAATACGCGGTCGCGCTCGCCGCCGCCGAGAATACCGCGCAGAACTACGACCGCGAGGACGAAGCCGGCACGATCGGCTCGGGCCACTGGTTCGAATGGGGCCGGCCCCTGAAGCAGACCTCGCTGATCGTCGAGCCCGCCAACGGCCGCATCCCTCCGCTCACGCCCGAGGGCGAGCGGATGTCGGCGGCGATGCGCAGCAGCTGGAACGTCACCCAGTTCGACCGCATCGCCGACTTCAACTCGCTCGACCGTTGCCTCAGCCGCGGGTTGCCGAGCTCGATGACCCCGTTCCCGTACAACAACGGCATCCAGGTGTTCCAGTCGCCGGGCTACGTCGTGCTCCAGCTCGAGATCGTCCACGAGACGCGGATCATCCCGCTCGACGGCCGCCCGCCGATCCCCGGCCGGATCCGCCACTACCTCGGCGAATCGCGCGGTCACTGGGAGGGCGACACGCTGGTGATCGAGACCACCAACCTCTCGGGGCTGACCCCGATGAACATCGTCGGCCCGGGCAACAAGCCGATCCCGACCAGCGACCAGCAGACCGTGACCGAACGCCTCACGATGGTCGGCCCGAACACGATCTTCTACGAGGCCGAAGTGCGCGACCCCGTCGTCCTCACCGCCCCGTTCAAGCTCGCCTTCCCGTGGACCCGCAACGACGACTACGGGATGTTCGAATACGCCTGCCACGAGGGTAACACGGTGGTGCCGAACTACATCAAGACCACCAGCCCGCGGTTCGTGGGAACGCTCGAGGACCCGTCGGACCCGGCGGAATGGGTGCGCGATACGGTGGTGCGATAAACATGCGGCTTCGCATCACCCTCGCCGCCGCTATGCTCGCCGCGACATCTGTAAGCGCACAGGCACAATCGTCGGCACCGCTTCAATTGCGACCGACCGATTCGTGGACGGCCGACTTCGCCGACGAGAGTTGCGCTCTGCGCCGCAGCTTTTCCGATGGCACGACGACAGTGGTATTCGAGCTGGGCCAGTACGCTCCAGGTTCGTGGCTGCAAGTCGCGGTCGCGAGCGCGACTCTCGATCCCCGGCGCAGAGCTCCGCACACGGGATTCCTCCCCGGCGACGGGGCCATCGAGGCGAAGTTTTACCGCCCCTTCACCAGCGAGGGCGGGCTCACGGGGTTCGCCGTGGACGATACGATGCTGGTTGGGGATGATCTCGAACGCGCCCGTGCGGACGAGGACTTCATCTGGCCGGCCGATGCCCGCGACAAGCGTGAGCAGGCGATCACCGGCTACTCCGTGTCTCAGGCCTTCCGCGACGACCTTGTCCTGCTGACCGGACCCTTACACGAACCGATGAAGGTCATGCGCACATGCCTCGACGACCTCTTGACTCGTTGGGGGCTCGATGCCGCGGCGCATCGAACGCTGAGCCGCAGGGCCGGGGTGGACTTCGATACGGCCTGGTTCCGCCGTATGGCACAAATGCAGGGGACCCTCCTCGACAACCGTGCGGGCACCGTGCTGGCGCGGCTCTTGGTCGATGAAGCCGGCAAGGTGACTGGTTGCAGGTTGCTCAATCTTCCACCCGACACCGATGACGCCATCGAGTTCTGCGGCGAGATGGAACAGCGAGCTCAATTGCGGCCCGCGCTGGACAGCGGGGGTCGGCCGATCAAGAGCTTCTACATCTGGCAGATAACGCGCGTCGTTCGCCAACAGTTTTGACCGTTCGCTGGCCGTTCGGTAGCGGCACGTTGTGAGCTCGGCGAACGACGTCGGGTGTGATTCTCCCGCTACCCCCGCCACTCGCGCCTTTCCTCGGCTGCACGCAAGACCTCGTACGCCAGGCTGAACGCATGGAAGGCCTTCGCCGCGGCCTCGTCGCCCGGCTTGACGTCGGGGTGGACTTCCTTGGCCTTGGCCCGCCACGCCTTCTTGATCGCCTCGAAATCCGCGTCGGCCTCGAGCCCGAGCACGTCGAGCGCGCGCATCTCGTCGGCGCTGCGGCTGCCGTCGCCCGAGCCGGCCCAGCCGTAGTGCGCCGCCGAGGCGTAGCCGGCGTTACTGCGCTGCTCGGCGCCGGCGCGGGCTTCGGCCTCGGCTTTCTCGAGCCCTTCGAAATAGTCCCACTTCGCATTGTACTCGGCCGCGTGGCGCTGGCAGAAGTACCACCGCTCGGGGCTGTTGGGGGCCTTGGGCGCCGGGCAGTCGCCGGGCTCCTCGCAGCCGTGCCGATCGCACAGCCGGACCTTGGCGGCCTCGCGCGCGCTGCCGTAGCCGCGCCAGCGCGGAAACCCCCAGTCGAGCGAGCGGGTGGATCGGGCCATCAGGTTAAGCTCTTCGTCAGCATTGCCTACTTATAGGCGCTCGCGCGCAGGGCGGAACCCGCCCGCCGGGTCGGCCTGTAACTTTTTGTCGCGGCGATGAATGCTGCATTGCAATATGAGGCCTGGCGCCTATTTGGCGCTCGGAAACGAGACGAGTACGACAATGTCCAAGCAGCTTGCCGTGGCTTCGGCCTTCTCGGTGTTCGCGATGTCGGCAGTGGCGCTGTTCGCGCCCGGCTCGGCGCGCGTGCCGGGCAGCGCGTCGGACGACCGCCCGGCGTTCGAGATCGCCGCCCCGGCGTTCTCGGCCTCGCTGACGCTGATCGACTAGAGCACCAGCCCTCATCCAACTGCGCCTAGGACCCGCTTCGCGGGCCCGACTCCGCGTATCCTTCTCCCACTGGGAGAAGGATAGCGAAGCTTTGGCGCCGCACGGCGCCTCGCGGAATTTGGATGAGGCCCGGCGTTCCTCAGTTCACCACGATCGTCACCGCGCGGCGGTTGCGCGACCAGGCCTGCTCGTTCGAGCCGACCGCGATCGGACGCTCCTTGCCGTAGCTGACGGTCGACAGCCGGTCGGCGGCGACCCCGAGGCTGACGAGATAGTTCTTGGCCGCGTTGGCGCGACGCTCGCCGAGCGCGAGGTTGTACTCGCGCGTGCCGCGCTCGTCGCAGTGCCCCTCGATCGTCGCGCGGACGTTCGGATACTGCGTGAGGTAGGTCGCCTGCTGGCGCAGCGCCGCCTGGTCCTCGGCGTCGATGTTGAACATGTCGGTGTCGAAGTAGATGGTGTCCTGCCCGGCCATGGCCTGGCGGAAGTGCTCCTGCGTTCCGGGTACCGGGCCCGACGGCTGCGACGGCGGTGGCACGGGCGCTGCGGTGCTCTGCGGCGCGGGGGGAAGGTCGGCCGGAGCCTCCTTCTTGCAGGCCGACAGCGCGATCACGCCGGCGAGGGTCACGGCAAGGGCGATCTTCTTCTGCATCCTTTTTCTCCTTCTCGTTGACTGCTGAATGGCGCGGCCCTGGCTTCAATTCAACGCAATTACGGCAGAACCGGTCCCCACGCCGGGTCCGACGCGCCGACCGGCGTGTTGAGCCGGCGCTCGTTGCGCCCGGTCAGGTCGACCTGCCAGATCGACGTCTCGCCCGAGCCCCGCGCGGTGCGGAAGAACTGCACGATGCGGCCGTTGGGCGACCACGTCGGCGCCTCGTCCTGCCACGAATTCGTCAGATGCCGCATGCCGCCGCCCGACGGAGTCATCACCGCCACTCGCAGGTCGCCGGCGATGTGGGTGAAGGCGATCTGGTCGCCGCGCGGGCTCCATTCGGGGGTCGCCGCGCGCCCGCCGAAGAAGCTGATCCGCCGCTGGTTCGAGCCATCGGCGTTCATCACGTAGATCTGCTGGCTGCCCGAGCGGTCGCTTTCGAACACGATCCGGCTGCCGTCGGGCGAGTAGGACCCGCCGACGTCGATCCCGGGGTTGTTGGTCAGGCGCACGGGCGTACCGCCCGCCGCCGGGACGCGATAGATGTCGGTGTTGCCGGCTACCGCCATCGAATAGAGGATCGTCCGCCCGTCGGGCGACCAGCGCGGAGCGAAGGTGGGGTTCTGGCTCTGCGTCACCAGCGTCTGGTTGCCCGTGCCGATATCGTAGACGAAGATCCGCGCGTAGCCGTTGAGGTAGCTGACGTAGGCGATCTTCGAATAGTCGGGCGAATAGCGCGGGGTCAGCGCCGTCGCCTGCCCACTGGTGATGAAGCGGTGGTTGGCCCCGTCCGAATCCATGATCGCCAGCCGCTTGACGCGATTGTCCTTGGGACCGGTCTCGGCGATGTAGGCGATCTTGCTGTCGAAGAACGGGCTTTCGCCCGAGAGCCGCGAATAGACGAGGTCGGCGCACTTGTGCGCCGCGCGGCGCCACTCGGCGGCGCTGATCACCCACCCCTCGCGCACCAGCTCCTGCTGCAGCTGCACGTCGTAGAGGTAGCAGCCGACGGTCAGCCGCCCGTCGTCGTTGGCGCGGACGTAGCCGTGGACCAGCATCTCGGCCGAGCGCCCCTGCCAGGTGCTCCACGCCGGCGCGGAGATCTGCGGGTATGTCGGACGCGGCAGCGCGTCGGGGCCGACCGGGCGGAACAGGCCGTTGTTCCTGAGGTCGTTGAACACGACCCGGCCGAGCTCGACGCCGAGCGCGGCGGTGCCCTGCGAGTTGGCGGGGGTCGGCCGGTCGGCGTTGGTCGCGAACGCCGGGATGGCGATGCCGAGGTCCTGCCAGGCGCTGTCATCGGTGACCGAGCCGCTGAGCCCCTCTTCCTCAAGATCGGGCACTTCGACCGGCGTCTGGGGCGCCGGTTGCGCCCACGCCGGCGAGGCCGCCAGACCAAGGATCAAACCGAACAGGATGGAGCGAAAGGCCACGATCAAAGTCTCCTGTCGAAGCGCCAGTCCCGTATGCGCTTCCATCTATCATAGAATTCCTCGGGCAAGTCGAACGGCGCCGCAAGCTGCACCGCACGAATAGCCCGCTCGGCATGGAGCGCGGCCTGCGGCCGGTTGGACTCGGTTATACCCGACTGGCTGATCACCTGCGGGCGTCCCTTGAGGCTGCCATCGGGATTCAGCTCCCAGGAAAGCACGGTGATCAATTTCTCCGCATCGACGCCGGACGGGGCGCTCCAGTGCGGCTTGAGCTGGCGATTGATCGCCTGCTCGAGCGACGCCCGCTCGGCTGGGCCGAACGTCGCTGCCGGCGTGCCCCGGTCGGTGCTTCGCTGGGCAGAGCCGACGCCTTCGAGGAAGTCGTCGTTCAGTCGGCTGCCGCTGGCCTGCCGGCTCGGCGTGGGCCGCGGCGTCGGCGTGGAGCGCTGCGTCGCGCGCGGCGTCGGTGCAGGTGCAACGGTTTGGCGCGGTGTCGGCCGGGTGATTTGGCGAACCGGACGCGGTTCGGCCACCGGCTCGGGATCAGGCGACAGGACTGGGGCTGCGGCAGCCTGCGGCTCGGCCGAGGGATCGGGTGCAGTCGCCTCGAGGCTCACCTCGTCGGCGAGGCTGACCGTCATCCGCTCGGGGATCGGCAGCGCGGTCGGCTCGTCGCCCACCTGCCACACCAGCGCGGCGACCAAGGCGACGTGCGCCGCCGTGGCGATGCCGAGGCCGAGACGCTCTTCGCGCGAGAAGTGGGCGAGCGAAGCCATCGGCGTCTCGCTATGGCGCCTCGACTGAACCTTGGGTGACCAGCGAGATGCTGTTGCACCCGGCGCGGTTCAGCTCGCCCATCACCGCCATCACCCGGCCGTAGTCCAGCGCGCGGTCGGCGCGCACCGTGATCAGCGGGGCGCCGGCCCCGCCGCAGCGAACGCCGCTCAGTGCGCTGGCGAAGGCGCCCTGCTCGACCAGGCTGTCGTCGATGTAGATGAACCCCTCGCGGTCGATCGAGATCGTCACCTGGTCTGGCTGCTGGTCGAGCGCGTTGGCCCGGCTGTCGGGCAGCTCGACCGGCACCCCGCTGGCGAGCATCGGCGCGGTGACCATGAAGATGATCAGCAGCACCAGCATGACGTCGACGAACGGGGTGACGTTGATCTCGGCCATCGGCGCGCGACGCGAGGAGCGGCCGCGGCGGGCGCCATGAAGACCCATCGCCATCAGTGGGCACCCCCCTCGATCGTCATGGCGAGGAGCGGAGCGACGTAGCCACCCAGGGCGGCCCGCGCGACTCTCTGGCTTGCTTCACTGCGCTCGCAATGACGAATGGAGGGGCCAGCCATCACGACCGCTCCAGCTCCCGCCCGACCTGCGCGTGCACCTGGTCGGCGAAGCGCCTGAGGTGCGCTTCGTAGGCGTTCACCCGGTGGCTGAAGCGGTTGTAGGCGATCACCGCGGGTATCGCCGCGAATAACCCGATCGCGGTGGCGAACAGCGCCTCGGAGATGCCCGGAGCAACCACGGCGAGCGACGAGTTCTGCTGCATGCCGATCTGGAAGAACGAATTCATGATCCCCCAGACGGTGCCGAACAGCCCGACGAACGGCGCCACCGAACCTGTCGTGGCGAGGAAATTGAGCCGCTCGGCCAGCGCGTCGGCTTCGCTGGCCACCTGGCCTTCCATCGCCAGCGCGATGCGCGTCTTCGCCCCGTCGCGATCGCGCAGCCCGTCCTTGGTCGAAGCGCGCAGCTCGGCGAGCCCCGCGGCGGCGACGCGCGCCGCGGGATTGTCGGGCGAGCGCCGTCCGGAGACCAGCGTCTCGGGATGGTCGGCCTCCCAGAAATCCTCCTCGAACGCGGCGCTGCGGCGGCGCACGCCGGACATGCGCAGCGAGAACGAGACGACGATCATCCACACCCAGATGCTCGCCAGCACCAGGCCGACAATGACCACCTGCACGACGATGTCGGCGTCGAGGAACAGCTGCAGCGGGTCGAGCCGGTTGGGGGTGATCGTGGCGGCGGAGGAAAGCATGATCATGCAGCGTCTTTCGCGGAGTGGAGCGTGTCGAAGGCGGCGCGCCAGGCCGCAGGCTGGCGCCGCGGTCGTCCTTCAGGCGAGATGAATCCCACCCGAACGGCCGCCTCGGCCAGCAGGTTCCCCTCGCTGCCGTCCTGCCGCAACGCCTGCTGGCGCAGCCGCACGCTGGCCGAGCGCAGCTCGCTCGCCTCGGTGACGATCGTGACCGCGTCGTCGAGCCGGGCGGGGGCGAGATAACGGATGTGGACCTCGGCCACCGCATAGTGGCCCTCGCCCGCCTCGACCGCGGCGCGCTGGTCGATGCCGAGCAGGCGTAACAGGTCCGACCGGGCGCGCTCGAACCAGCGCAGGTAGTTCGCGTGGTAAACGAGGCCGGTCAGGTCGGTGTCCTCGTAGTAGACGCGCAGCGGGAACAGGTGGCGCGGGCCTTGGAACAGGCCCGAGGGCGGTGGGGGCGCGTGCTCGTCCATCGTTCAGTCCGGCCTTAGCGAAGCCGCGACTCGGCTGGCAACCACGGGTTTTCTATTTCTTGAAGTTGCGGCGAAAAGCCCGGCGCGGCAGAGCTAGCGGGCGAGCATCGGCCCGAGCGGGCGCCCCCCGAACAGGTGCACGTGGAGATGCGGAATCTCCTGGCCACCGTTGACGCCGGTGTTGGCGAGCAGGCGGTAACCGGGCGCGACCAGCCCCAGTTCGCGAGCGACGTGGCCGACCGCGCGGACGAAACCGGCGATTTCCTCGGCGGAGGCGCGCGCCGAGAAATCGTCCCAGCTGACGTAGGCACCCTTCGGGATCACCAGCACGTGCACCGGCGCCTGCGGGGCGATGTCGTGGAATGCCAGCGCCCATTCGTCCTCGTAGACGGTCCGATTGGGAATCTCGCCGCGGAGGATCTTCGCGAAGACGTTCTGGTCGTCGTAGGGAAGCGTCGCGTCGATCGCCATCACGCGCCTCGCGCGGCCTTTTCCGCGAGCCCGGAGGTGCCCTCGCGGCGTTCCAGCTCGGCGAGCACGGCCGCCAGCGGGATGCCGCGCTCGGCCAGCAGCACGAGCAGGTGGAACAGCACGTCGGCGGCCTCGCCGGTCAGCTCGGCGTCGTCGCCGGCGAGCGCGGCGACGAGCGCCTCGGTCGCCTCCTCGCCGAGCTTGCGCGCGATCACCGGCAGCCCGCGCGCAGCCAGGCTGGCGACGTAGCTGTCGCCGGGCGAAGCCGCGTGGCGTTCGGCGATCGTCCGTTCGAGGCGCGCCAGCGTGTCCATGCGCGCGGCATGGGCAAGCGCGCCGCCGTGGTCAAGTCACTCGGGGTCGCGCTCGCGCGCGCGGATGCGCCGCTGCGCGTGGATCGCGGCGCGGCGGCCGACGATCACGCCGGCGAGGCCGAGCGTCATCAGCGCGAGGTGAGACGCTTCGGCAGCGCCGAGTCCGTCGTAGGCAAACGCCGGGGCCGCGAGGACGAGGACCGCCAGGGCCGCCGTGAAGCCGGTGCGCATGGCTGGCCTGATGGCCCGCTACGCCGGGCCAGCAAAGCGCTGAAAGGTTAACGTCCCGGGGCGGGACCGTCAGCCGCGCGCGGGCAGCCCGGCCGCGCGCAGGGCAGCGTGCGCCTCGGCAATCGTGTGCCGGCCGAAATGGAAGATCGAAGCCGCGAGGACGGCGCTGGCATGGCCTTCGGTCACGCCTTGCACGAGGTGCTCGAGCGTGCCGACCCCGCCGCTGGCGACGACCGGCACCGGCACCGCATCGGCGATCGCGCGGGTGAGCTTCAAATCGTATCCGCGCTGCGTGCCATCGCCATCCATCGAAGTGACGAGCAGCTCGCCCGCGCCGAGCTCGGCCAGCCGTACCGCGTGCGCGACCGCATCGATTCCGGTCTCGCGCCGGCCGCCGTGGGTGAAGATTTCCCAGTGATCGTGGACCCAGCGCGCGTCGACCGAGGCGACCACGCACTGGCTGCCGAAGCGCTCGGCGATCTCCGCCACGACTTGGGGCCGGGCCACGGCCGCCGAGTTGACCGCGATCTTGTCCGCCCCCGCCAGCAGCAGCGCGCGCGCGTCATCGACCGAGCGCACCCCGCCGCCCACGGTCAGCGGCATGAAGCACACCTCGGCCGTCCGGCGAACGACGTCGAGCAGCGTGCCGCGCCCCTCGTGACTCGCCGAGATGTCGAGGAAACACAGCTCGTCGGCCCCCGCCGCATCGTAGGCCCGTGCCTGCTCGACCGGATCCCCGGCGTCGCGCAAGTCGACGAAGTTGACACCCTTGACCACGCGGCCGTCGGCAACGTCGAGGCAGGGAATGACGCGGATGCGGACGGTCACGTCCGCCCCGCCAACTGGATCGCCGCCGCGAGGTCGAGCCGCCCGTCGTACAGGGCCCGCCCGGTGATCACGCCCTCGATCCCCTCGTCAGCGTGGATCGCCAGCATGCGAATGTCGTCGAGCCCCTTCACACCGCCGCTGGCGATGACGGGCAGCGTGGTGCGCCGTGCGAGGTCGACCGTCGCATCGATGTTGCAGCCCTTGAGCAACCCGTCGCGTCCGATGTCGGTGAACAGCAGGCTGGCGACGCCGGCATCCTCGAACCGCCGGGCCATTTCTTCTACGGGCATGTCGGACACCTCGGCCCAGCCCTCGGTCGCGACCATCCCGTCGCGCGCGTCGACCGCGACAACGATGCCGCCTTCCCACTCGCGGGCCATGTCCTTGACGAACTGCGGGTCCTTGAGCGCGGCGGTGCCGATCACCACCCGGGCGACGCCCAGCCCGAACCATCCCTCGACCGCTTCGGGCGTGCGGATGCCGCCGCCGAGCTGGACGTAGCCCGGGAAGGCCTCGACGATCGCCTCGACCGCCTCGCGGTTGCGGCTTTCGCCGGCGAACGCGCCGTCGAGGTCGACCACGTGCAGGTGCTCCGCCCCCGCCTCCGCGAACGCCCACGCCTGCGCCGCCGGGTCGTCGCCGTAGACGGTCGCGCGGTCCATGTCGCCCTCGGCGAGGCGCACGACCTGGCCGGCCTTGAGGTCGATGGCAGGAAATACGATCATCGCCGCGCGCCTAGCAGCGCCGGACGAGCGGCGCTACTGGGCTCCGGGATGTTCCGAGGCCACGAACGCCTCCTTCGGCACGTGCGTGATTCGACACGCCAGGTCCGCTTCGCCGCTGGCGACGACGAAGTGATCCCCCGCGTCGGCGATTCCGGTCGAGAACACCACGTTGTCGAGGTACATCTGGTGCTTGATCGGCTCGGTCAGCTCCGGGTTGGCCTCGAGCAGCGGTTTGTGGCTCGTCGCGAGCACCTTCCACGGCTCCTCGGTGTCGAGCAGCGACCAGTAGGTCCGGTACTTGCCGACGATCTGGTACGGTTCGACCCCGTGCCACAGCGTCAGCCAGCCGCGCCGCCCGGCGACCTCGGTCAGGATCGGAGGCGTGCCGCCGCCGATCCGGGCGGTCGCGGCGGTCCCCCTGTTCGGCCGGATCGCCGGCGCGAGGTGCGGTTTCCAGTGCAGCGCGTCCGGGCTGGTGGCGTGGTTGATCGACGGGCCCGAATGCCATGGGCTACCCGGCGGATAGGCGAAGAACAGCTGCCCGAGCGGCCGGGTCTGCGCCCAGTACTGGCTGCCGATCAGCCCTTCGAAGATCAGCATGTCCTTGTTCTGATGATCGAGCACGATCCCCTCGAACGTCCAGTCGAGCGCGTCGTCCGAAGTGTAGAGCGTGGTCGAATGCCGCTCTGGGCTGACCGAGCAGGTGGTCATCAGGTAGCGGCCGTTGACCCGGCTTATCCGCGCGTCCTCGAGCCCGTAGCACTGCCAGGTGCCGGATGGCGCGATTGCCCGGTCGTAGTGCAGCGCAACCACCTCGAGCCCGTCGGGGGTCATCTCGACCGGCAGCAGCCAGGCGAGCGAGGTCAGCGCCATGATCCGCCAGCCGTGGCCGTGGAGCAGGAACTTGCGCGGGTCGGAAATGTCGCACAGCTCGAGCGGCCAGCCGTCGATGACGTAGCCGCGCTTCGAATCCCAGCGGATCGCGTGCACCTGGTCGTCGAAGATCGGCTCGCGCAGCGCTTCGGCCACGCGCACCATCAGCAGCAGGTTGCCGTTGGGCAGCCGCGTCATTCCCGGATTGAACGCGCCGAGTACGTAGGTTTCACAGTCGAGCGCGCCCGCCAGCGGCCCGCGCGACAAGTCGATGTCGTCGGGAACCAGGACCAGGCGGTCTACGGGAAAGCTCACTCGTCGCTGACCCTCTGGGTCACCGACAGCTGGTTGACCACGGCGCGGCGCGGCTGGGTCAGCATGAAATGCACGGCGACGGCGATGTCCTCGGCGCGCAGCATCTTCTCGGCGTTGATCATCTCGCGCTGCTTGTCGGCCGGAATGTCAGGATACTGGAAGTCGGCACCGGTCAGGCCGGGCTCGACGAGGCCGACCTTGATCCCCTTCGGCCCGAGTTCCTTGTGCAGCGCCTCGGCGAAGCCCTGGATACCCTTCTTCATGCCCGCGTAGATCGACGAGCCGCCGCTGAGGCTGTGTGCGCTCATCGAACCAACCAGGATCAGGTCTCCCTTGTCCTGCATGTGGTGTACCGCCTTATACGCGCTCATCACGTAAGCCGTGTAATCGGTGGCGACCGCGTACCAGGCCTCTTGCTCACTGGTATCGGTCAGCCCGTCGACCGGGACGGCCGCGTTGACGATCGCGATGTCGTAGTCGCCGAGTTGCCGTTCGGCCTCGGCGAAGAACCGCTCGAACCCCTCGCGCTCCGCGAGGTCGACGCTGATGCCCGTTCCTTTGCCGACCTCGTTGATCCGCTCCAGCCCGTCGGCGAGGTGCCGCTCGTCGCGTCCGCAGGTGAAGATCTCGACACCCTCGGACGCAAGCAGCACCCCGATCGCGCGGCCGATCCCGGTCGTCCCGCCGGTAATGATCGCCTTGCGCCCTTCGAGCGAGGGCATCTCGGTATGCGCGTCGCGCAGGTTCAGATCGGCATCGGCCATGGCAAGTCTCCTTCGGTGCGGAGACGATTTGGCCCTTGGGCCGGTTCCGACTTTTTGGCGGGCTGTCGTCGCCCGGCCCGAACGGCCTACGGATTCCACTCCAGGAACCGCGCGAGCAACTCGAGGCCGTAGGCCTGGCTCTTCTCGGGGTGGAACTGCACCCCGACGATGTTGTCGCGCGCCACCGCGGCGACGAGTCCGCCGCCGTGGTCGGTCATCGCCGCGATGTCACGCCCGCTGTCGGGGCGAAAGTGGTACGAATGGAGGAAGTAGGCCTCGCCGGGCTCGATCAGCGTCGCGCCGTCGCGGTGCGGAGTCGGCGAAACGTCGTTCCAGCCCATGTGCGGCACCTTGATCGCCGGATCGGTGCGCTCGATCAGCCGCACCTCGCCCGGAATCCAGCCGAGCCCCGGCGTGGCCCCATGCTCGTATCCGGCGCTCGCCAGCAGCTGCATGCCGACGCACACCCCGAGGAACGGCACGCCGCGCGCGAGTACACGCTCCTCGAGCGCCTCGACCATCCCGGGAATGCCGCTCAGCCCGTCAGCACAGGCCTTGAACGAGCCCACGCCCGGCAGCACGATCCGCCGCGCACCGCGCACGATCGCCGGATCGCCGGTTACCGAGACCCGCTCGGCGCCGGCCGCCTTCAGCGCGTTGTGGACCGAGTGGAGGTTGCCCGCGCCGTAGTCGATCAGCGCGATGGCTTCAGCCACCGAGTTGCCCCTTGGTCGAGGGCACCGCCCCGCCCTTGCGCGGATCGAGCTCGACCGCCTGGCGCATCGCCCGCGCGAAGCCCTTGTAGGCGGCCTCGCACACGTGGTGGTTGTTCTGCCCGTAGAGCAGCTGCACGTGGAGCGTGATCCCGGCCGCCTGCGCGACCGAGTGAAACCAGTGCTCGACCAGCTCGGTATCCCATTCGCCGAGCTTGGCCTGCGTGAAGCGCAGCTTCCACACGAGGTACGGCCGGCCCGAAATGTCGAGCGCGACGCGCACTAGCGTCTCGTCCATCGGCGAATAGGCGGCGCCGTAGCGGCCGATGCCGCCCTTCTCGCCGAGCGCCTGGGCCAGGGCCTGGCCGAGCGCGATCGCGCTGTCCTCGGTCGTGTGGTGCTGGTCGATGTGCAGATCGCCCTGCACTTTCAGCCGCACATCGATCAGCGAATGGCGGCTGAACTGCTCGACCATGTGATCGAGGAAGCCGATCCCGGTCGAGACTTCGTACGCGCCGGCCCCGTCGAGGTTGACCTCGACGAGGATATCGGTCTCCGCCGTCTTCCGCTCGATCCGCCCGCTGCGCATGGCGACGCGCTATACGCGACACGTTAAGTCACGCAAGCATTGCACTTGACCGGAAAGCGTGCCGCCGCCACCCTTTAGCGGATGAGTGACGAAACCCCCGACAGCCTCATCCCGTACGATGAGATCGTGCAGGAAGCGCTGCGCGCCGTGGTCGGCCGCGTGCTGGGCTCGGTCGAGCGCTCAGGCAGCGTGCTGCCGGGCAACCATCATTTCTACATCACCTTCAAGACCGGCGCCCCCGGAGTGCAGATCCCGCAACACCTGCGCGAGCGCTTCCCCGACGAGATGACCATCGTACTGCAGAACAAGTTCTGGGATCTCGCGGTCGACGAGCACGGCTTCCAGGTCGGGCTGAGTTTCAACCAGATCCCGGCCAAGCTGATGATCCCCTTCGCGGCGATCACCGCGTTCGTCGATCCGGCGGTCGACTTCGGGCTGCAGTTCCAGGCGGCGGTGACCGACATCGAGCCGGCCGCGCACGAAGACGCCGAGAACGACGCCCCCGAGGCCGACGCGGCGCGCGCGGGCAAGAAAGCCGGCGCGGCGCCTGCCGACGACGGCTCGAACGTCGTCACGGTCGATTTCGGCCGCAAGAAATAACGCGCCAGCCGGTCGGCAGGGAGTTGCCGGAATGGGCCTCAAATCAACCACGCGCAAGGCGGGCAGGAGCGCGAAGAAGGCCGGCCGCAAGCTGGCCTCCGTGCGCGGGCCGAGCACCAATCCGGCGACCAACCTGCTGATCCTCGACGTGGCCGTGCGCGGCGCCTCGCTGATCGCCGGGCGCGCGGTCGAGCGCGCGGCGCTGCGGGCCCGCTACAACCGCGCCAAGGCCTCCCACATCGTCGAGGGCCGGTCGGCGACGCAGGCGCTCCTTGCCACCGGCGCGGCGCGGCTGGCGACCCGTTCGCTGCCGGGTCTGCTGTTGGTCACCGGCGGCCTGCTGGCCAAGGTCGTGGTCGACCGGGCCCTCGGGCGTCGCAAGTCGGCACGCCAGGGCGAGCAGCAGCTTGCCGAGCAGGCCGAACGGGCCGACGAGGGCTGACCTCGGGGGTTTCGGTCCCGTCCCCCTTGATTTTGCGCGCCTGCCTGCGGCAACAGCGTGCATGGCCGATCAAGACACACTGGCCCGCCGTGGGCTGATGTTCATCCTCTCCTCGCCCTCGGGTGCCGGCAAGACCACCATCGCCAGGCGCCTGCTCGAGGAAGAGGGCGACGACCTGCAGCTGTCGGTCTCGGTCACCACGCGCCCGATGCGCCCCGGCGAGGTCGAGGGACGCGACTACTATTTCACCGACCGCACGGGGTTCGACCGCATGGTCGAAGCCGACGCGTTCTTCGAGTGGGCCGAGGTGTTCGGCCACTGCTACGGCACGCCCAAGGCCGAAATCCGCGATCGTCTCAAGCGCGGTGAGGACTTCCTGTTCGACATCGACTGGCAGGGCACCCAGCAGCTCTACCAGCGCGCCCAGGGCGACGTCGTGCGGGTGTTCCTGCTGCCGCCGAGCATCGACGCGCTCGAGCAGCGGCTACGCTCGCGCGGGACCGACAGCGAGGAGGTCATCCGCGGGCGGATGGACCGCGCCCGCGCCGAGATCAGCCACTGGGACGCTTACGATTACGTCGTGATCAACGACGACATCGAGGCGTGCTTCGCCAAGGTGAAGATGATCCTCGAGGCCGAGCGCATGCGCCGGCTGCGCCAGACCGGGCTGATCGACTTCGTGCGCGAGCTGACGCGCTAGGCCGCAGCCTGACCGACCCGTCTAGAAGCGGCGCGACCAGCGCAGCGCGATGCCCTTGTCGTCGGGCAGCGCCTCGTAGTGCCCCGGGTCACGCCGGTAGAACAGGCTGGCGGCGGCATCGCCGGCGAACAGCGGGCCGTGCCAGGCGAGCTCGGCGAGCAGTTCGCGGCCCTGCGGAGCGAGCGCGAGCGAGCGCAGGCCGTAGTCCGCCTGCAGCGTCTCGTAGCTGTAGCCGACCGGCATCAGCAGGTTGAGCGTACCGCGCTCGACGCGCAGCGGCTGGGCGAGGCGCAGCGCCACCCCGTCGCCGTCGGCCAACACGCCCCGGCGCGCGAGATCGAGCGACCACGCGCGGCTCACCAGGTTCGACCCGGCGGCGATGAGCCCGCCGTCACGCGCCGATGTCCAGCCCTGCCGCAGTGCGCCGCCGAGCCGCCAGCCGGGCGCGAAGTCCCAGCCGAGCGCGGCGTCGGCGAACAGCGTGCGGGCACCGGCCAGGCCGAAGGCCTCGTGGAAGCGGCCGCCGAGCAGCGTGTGCTCCTCGTCCATTCGCGACAGGCCGAGCGCCAGGTCGACCGGCCCGAGGCGCCGATCGAGCGCGACGCCGAACGTCGCGACGTCTTCCTCGAAGCGGCGCCCGCGCATTTCCGCCGCCCGGCGCAAGGTCGAGCCGCTCACGCTCTGGCCGGTTTCGGCGCTCAGCGTCACGCCCCAGCCGCCGAGCTGCTGGCGCAGCGCGAAGGCGGCGTCGTTGCGCTGGAACAGGCCGTTGTCGCCGCCGACCGTGGGCGCGATCATGAACGCCGGACGCGCCTGGCCCTGCAGCTGCGCGACGAGCCCGTCGGCGCCTTCGGCATAGGCGAAGCCGAGCTGCAGGCCCGGCGCCAGCTGGCTGGCGATCCGCGCGGCCAGCACGCGCGCGGATTCGGCGTCCTCGCGGCCGAGCCGCAGCGCCTCGGTCCGCACCGGGCCGCGGCTCGCGTCGATGGTGAAGGCGAGCGAGGTCCGTGCCGAGCCGAATGACAGGTAGCGCTGCTGCCCGGCGATCGCCGGGGCCAGGCGATTGACCGCCTGCGCACCATGCAGGGTCACGCCGAGTTCGGCCCCGAACGCGCGATCGTAGCGGTCGAGCACGACCGCCTGCAGCGAGGCAGTGGCGAACGCGTCGCCCATCGCCGGCGAGGCCGTGCCCGTGTCGTCACCGAGCGGGAGCGTCGCTCCGCTGCCGGCGAGCGAGGTCACCCCGAGCGGCTGGAACGCGCGCGCAAGGTCGAGAATCCCGCGCCCATAGACCGCATCGGTCCCCGGCGCGCCGATGTCGAACGCCGTTTCCAGCAGGATTTCGGCGATCTGGCTGCCGGTCAGGTTGGGGAACGCCTGGGCCAGCAGCGCGGCCGCGCCGGACACCTGCGGCGCCGAGAAGCTGGTGCCTGAGAGAAGGTACACGAAGCCTTGGCTGTCGGTGTAGAGTTCCCCGTCATCGTAGACACAGCATATGCGGCTGCCGCGCGCCGCGAGGAAGCTCCCGCCATGGCTGCCGGCGAGGTTGCTGAAGCTCGACATGTCGCCGTCGGCGTCGACCGAGCCGACGATCAGCACGCCGCCGTTGCCGGCCTGGGCCAGCTGGGTCGCGAACGATTCGGGCTGGGCGAGGCCGTCGTTGCCGGCGGAAATGACCACCAGCGAGCCGCGCGCGACCGCGTCGCGGACGGCGTTCTGCAGCTCGCTCGTCGCGCCCTGCCCGCCGAGCGAGATGTTGATCACCTTGGCGCCGTTGCTGGCGGCATAGCTGACCGCCTCGGCGATGTTGTGGTCCGAGAAGCTGCAATCGTCGGTGTTGACCGTCGGTCCGCCTCCCGCGCACGAGCCGACCGAATCGGTCCGCAGGGCCAAGATCGTCGCGCCGTAGGCCATGCCGAGGACGCCGCCGTTGTCGCGCGCCGCCGCGGCGACGAGCGCCACGTGGGTGCCGTGATCGTCGCTGCCGGTGACCGGACGGCCGGCGTTGAGGATGTCCTTCGACAGGGGCGAGATCCGCCCGGCGAATTCGGGGCTGTTCACGTCGACCCCGGTGTCGACCACCGCGATGGTCACGCCGCTCCCGGTATGGCCGGCCGTCCAGGCAACCGCCGCGTTGTGCTCGAGCGGGCCATCGGAGCGGCGGAATTCGGACGTGTTGAACTCGGTAGGGACCGGCTGCGTCGGCGGCATGCCGGTGCTCGCGGCGACCGGGGTCGGGGCCGGCGTAGCGATCGGCGCCGGCGCGGGAGTCGGTGCCGGCGCACTCGGCGGCGGCAGGCTGCCGACCGGTCCCCCACTACCGCTGCCGCCGCATGCGGCGACCAGCCCCAGCGACACGACGGCGGAGCACTGACGAAGCTGATCCCGGAGGCGATGGCGCGATGACATTCCGTTCCGATCCCACGACACTACGCGTTAACGCGCCAGCCGTTCCTAGACCTCCGGAAGCGAACCGCGCCTGAATAGTCCTGGCCAACTCGAGGTCAACGAACGTGCCTAATGTTACCTTGCTCCGCCCCGCGGGTCGGGCTAGCGGCGCTGTCGCACACGCCGCCCCGGCTGCAAAGGAGCATGCATGTCTGCCGATCTCGAGAGCCTGATCGCTCGGGCGTGGGAAGACCGGGCGTCGGTCACCCCGACGAGCCGCGAAGTGCGCGAACCGGTCGAGGCCGCGCTCGAGATGCTCGACAGCGGCCAGGCGCGCGTCGCCGAGCCCGACGGCCGCGGCGGATGGAAGGTCAACCAGTGGCTCAAGCAGGCCGTGCTGCTGTCGTTCCGGCTGAACGAGAACGTGGTCATGGAAGGCGCAGCCGCGGGCGCTCCGGCCTACGACAAGGTCCCGAGCAAGTTCGCCGGCTGGGGCGATAACCGTTTCCGCGATGCCGGCTTCCGCGTCGTACCGGGTGCGGTCGTGCGGCGCGGCAGCTACATCGGCAAGGGCGCGGTCCTGATGCCCTGTTTCGTCAACATCGGCGCCTATGTCGGCGAAGGCACGATGGTCGACACCTGGGCCACCGTCGGCTCGTGCGCGCAGATCGGCAGGAATGTGCACATCTCCGGCGGCGCCGGGATCGGCGGAGTGCTCGAGCCGCTCCAGGCCGGACCGGTAATCATCGGCGATGGCGCTTTCATCGGCGCGCGGGCCGAAGTGGCCGAGGGCGTGCGGGTGGGCGAAGGTGCGGTGCTGTCGATGGGCGTTTACCTCGGCGCCTCAACCCGCATCGTCGACCGCGCCACCGGCGAGGTTTTTCGCGGCGAGGTGCCGCCTTACGCGGTCGTGGTGCCCGGAGCGATGCCGGGTAAGCCGCTGCCCGACGGGTCTCCGGGGCCGTCGCTCTACTGCGCAGTGATCGTCAAGACGGTCGACGCCCAGACGCGCGCCAAGACCGGGATCAACGAAATCCTGCGCGACTAGAAACGTTTTGCGTCGGCGCATCCTCTCCGGTAAATCCCCTAGGGCAACGGGTCGCAGCAACAGGCATTCGAGGATCGAAAGGGGGAACCCGTGGGGAAATACGTTCTAACAGCGCCAGTTCTGGCGCTTGCGGCTACGGCTGCTCCGGCGCAGGCTCAGGAAATCGACTGGACCGGGTTTTATGTCGGGGCGCACGGCGCCTGGGTCGATACCGACGCCGACTGGACCGGGCAGAGCATTTACCAGTCGGTTGACGGCGGCGAGGGCGGCTTCACCACGTCTTCGCAGACGGTGCCGATTTCCGAGACCCTGTCGGGTTCCGAGATCGGCGGCGGCGGCCGGGTCGGCTTCAACTTCCAGGCCGGCGCACTGGTCCTCGGTGCCGAGGCCGACGCGACGTTCTTCGGTTTCACCGAGTCGGTCACGCGCACCTCCGGCGGCACGACCTATACCTTGGTCTCGGACGCCTCGGATCTCGAGACGATCCGCGCGCGAGCCGGTCTCGCATTCGGCCGCGCGATGATCTTCGCCACCGGCGGCATTGCCTTTTCGGGCCTCGACCACAGCCTCGCCGCAACCAACGTCTCGGAGATCGTGGTTGATGGCGGCGAGGGCGGCGACACCGTCGGAACCCAGACCGCCAACCTGCTGGACACGGCCGGCACCGGCACCGGCTGGACGATCGGCGGGGGCGGAGAAGTGGCCGTCGGTAACAACCTGTCGGTGGCGCTGACGCTGCTCCATGTCGACTTCGGATCCGAGACCCTGGGCGCCAGCGCAGCGCCGAGCAGCGTCTCGGCTACGGTGGACTCGACGATGTTCGTCGGGATGCTGGGCGTCAATCTTCGTTTCTGACCACGGAGTGACGAGCGCGGCAGGCGACACGGGCTGGAGCGAGTTCCACAAGCGCTTCGCGGTCCAGGGCCTGCCGCAAATCCCGGATGAGGCGCTTGCGGCCCGCTACCGCGAGTTGATCGCCGGCCGCGACCAGCGGGTCCTGCTGCTCGGCATCACGCGCGTGCTGGCCTCGCTCGGCTGCGACCTGACCGCGCTCGACTTCAGCCTGGCGCAAATCGAGCGGATGTGGCCCGGCGATGCCTCAAAGCGGCGCGCCCTGCTCGGCGACTGGCGTGATCTCGAGCCGCCGCGCGAGCCCTTTACCGCGGCGATCGGCGACGGCAGCCTGTCGACGCTCGCCTGGCCCGGCGAATACCGAACCGTTCTCGATCGGGTAGCGGCCGCGCTCGCACCGGGCGGCGTCCTCGTCGTCCGCTGCTTCCTCGCTCCCGACGAGCGCGAGCCGCTCGACCGCGTCGTCGCCGACGTGCTCGAGGGCCGCGAACGCGACTGCAACGCCGCCCGATGGCGCGTGGCGATGGCCATCTCCGATGGGCAGGGCGCCATCGCTGCGCGCGACCTCGCGGCGACTTGGCGACGGGTCTTTCCCGACCTCGCCGCGCTGGCCGAGCTGACCGGATGGAGCCTCGACGGGATGACGGTGATCTTCGACACCTTCAGCCGGTCGACCGCCCGTTTCAGCTTCGTTACCGGTGCGGCCGTGCTCGAAACATTGCCGCCCTTGCTGGCGAACGCGCGCTTCGTCCCATCGGGCCGCTATCCGCTGGCCGAGCGTTGCCCGTTCCTCGTGGCGGAGCGCGCCCGGTGAGCGGGTCGCTGCTCGATCGCGCGCGCGGTGCGCTTCCCGGTGTCGCCTGGCCGCCGCTGGTCGAAGGGGCAGCGGCAACCGTGCTGGCCCTCGCTCGCCAGCTCGAAGCGTCGCAGTGGTTCGAGCCCGGGGACTTGCAGGCGCTCCAGTTCCGCCAGCTCGCGGTCCTGGGCCCATGGCTCGCGGCGCATTCCCCGGCGTTTGCGCGACGGCTGCAGGCGGCCGGGCTCGGAGCCGACGACCTCGGCCGGCCCGACGCATTCTCTGCCCTGCCCCCGATCGAGCGCCGCTGGTTCCAGGCCGAGCCGGACATTGCCTGCGACGCTGTTCCCCAAGGCCACGAACCGATCGGCACCAACGTCACCTCGGGATCGACCGGCGAGTTCCTGCGCATCCGCCGCACGCGCGCCAACCAGCTGATCTGGCTGGCGATGGTCCTGCGCGACCATGTCTGGCGCGGGACGGATTTTGCGGTGCCGCTGGCGACCGTGCGCGCGCCGTCCTCGGGCATCGTCCAGCATCGGGGGTGGGGCCCGCCGGCAAGCCTGCTGTTCGAGACCGGCCCGGCGCTGTCGCTGCCGGTCAGCCTGACCGGCGACGAACTGTTCGACCGGCTCGAAGCCTTCGGCGCCGGCAACCTGCTGATCTACCCGAACGCCTTGCGCACGCTGATCGACGCTGCCGAACGGCGGGGTGCGCGCCTCGCGGCCCTGCGTGCGATCCGCACCGTCGGCGAGCGCGTCGACGGCGCCCTGCGCGAACGCTGCGCCGCGGTGCTCGGGATCGACATCGCCGACGCCTATACCTGCCAGGAAGCCGGCTACCTGGCGCTGCAGTGCCCGCAAGGGGACGGCTACCACCTTATGGCCGAAGGGGCGCTGGTCGAGCTGCTGCGGGCCGACGGCTCCCCCTGCGCCGAGGGAGAAACGGGCAAGGTCGTCATCACCGACCTGCACAACCACGCGACTCCGGTCGTCCGCTACGCGCTCGGCGACTTCGCCGAGGCCGGCGGACCCTGCCCGTGCGGCCGCGGTCTGCCGACCGTGCGGCAGATCGTCGGGCGCAGCCGCAACCTGATCCGAATGCCCGACGGCAATCGCGTGTGGCCCTCGCTCGGCGGCTTCGGGCCGCAAGGCTACCTGCATGTCGTGCCGATCCGGCGCTATCAGTACATCCAGACCGATCCCGAGCGCCTCGAGCTGCGGCTCGTCACCGAACGCCCGCTGACCGCCGACGAGGAGCGGCTGATTGTCGAGCGCACACAGGTCTCGCTCGGGCATCCGTTCCGCATCGAGATCGTCTATTTCGACGAGCAGCTCCCGCTGCCGCCGTCGCAGAAATTCGAGGACTTCGTCTGTCTCGTTTAGCCGCGCCGCGCCGGAACATTCCCCGAGGCAAACCGTAGTTTCTCCCGCGAAGCTGAAAGCGGGAGGCATGGCCATGGAACGGCAGGGGGATGAGGTCCATCTGGAGACCGACGAGGCGCGAGCCGCCTCGAGTCCGAACATCGTGCGCTGGGTGCTCGCGATCAGCCTGTTCGCGGCTATCGCGCTGCTCTCGGTGATCTGGATAACCGGCGCGGCCACCCAGGGCGCAGTCGAGGGCGAAGGCACGGCCGACGGGCGCGAGCGGCTGTTGCAGGAATACGGCGCGCGCGGCGGCGTGCGCGCATCGACGGCCGAGGGCACCGACAGCGTCGTCGACGAAGGATTCGACGAGATCGAGGCCGCCGAACCCGGCCAGGCAAGCGCGCCCGGAACGCCGCCGCGCGTCGAGAACCGCGCCGCCGACGGCGCCCCGGCGCCCGAGCCCGCGGCCAACTGAGCGAGTTCGATCCCCTCCAGCGGTTCGTCGAGGCGCAAGCGGAGACCTATCCGCAGGCGCTGGGCGAATTGCGTTCGGGGCATAAGCTGAGCCACTGGATGTGGTTCGTGTTCCCACAGATCGCCGGGCTCGGGCACAGCTCGACCGCGCAGTTCTACGCGATACGCGGGCGCGACGAGGCGGAAGCCTACGCGCGGCACCCGCTGCTCGGCTCGCGGCTGCGCGAATGCACCGAGGCGATGCTCGGCTGGGCCGGACAGCGCAGCGCCGAGCGGATCCTCGGACCGGTCGACGCGCTCAAGTTCCGGAGCGCGATGACCCTGTTCGAAGCGTGCGCGCCGGACCCGGCTCCGTTCGCCGCCGCGCTCGACGCCTTCTACGGCGGCGAACGCGACCGGGCGACGCTGGAGCGGCTCTGACCGCTATTGGACCCGGGTCTCGATCGGCGGGTCCGAACGGTGCGCCGCGGCATAGGCCTCGGCTTCGCGCAGCACGCGCATCATGTTGCGGCTGGCGATCTTCTCGAGGTCGGCACGCGAATAGCCGCGCCGGGCGAGCTCGACGAACAGGTTCGGATAGCCGGCCACGTCCTCCATCCCGACCGGCCCCGAGTCCATCCCGTCGTAATCGCCGCCGAGGCCGATGTGATCGATCCCCGCAACCTGGCGGATGTGGTCGATATGGTCGGCCACCGTCGCCACGGTCGCCTTGGGCTCCAGGTTCTGCGCGTCCCATTCCTTCATCGCCGCCTCGACCGCCGCCGGCTGGCCCTGCCACAGCGCCTTGAGCGAGGCCTGGTGCGCCTCGCGCCGGGCATGCCACTGGCGACGTTCCTCGCTCAGGTATCCGGGCAACCCGACGACCATGACGATGCCGCCGTTGTCCTTGAGCCGCGCCAGCACCCCGTCGGGCACGTTGCGCGCGTGGCCGTTGACCGCGCGCGCACCCGAATGGCTGAAGATCACCGGCGCACGCGCCACGTCGAGTGCATCGATCATCGTCGCCTCGCTGACGTGGCTGAGATCGACCAGCATGCCGATCCGCTGCATCTCGCGCACGACCTGCTCGCCGAACGGGGTCAGCCCGTCGTGCTGCGGATCGGCCGTCGCGCTGTCGGCCCACGGCGTGTTCTTCGAGTGCGTCAGCGTCAGGTAGCGCGCGCCGAGATCGTACATCTGCCGCAGCACGGCGAGGCTCGAGGCGATCGAATGGCCGCCTTCCATCCCGATCAGCGAGGCGATTCTGCCCTGCCGCATCGCCCGCTGCACATCGTCGGCGGTCAGCGCCAGCGCAAGCCGGTCGGGGTAGCGCGCGATCAGCCGCTTGGTGACGTCGATCTGCTCCATCGTGGCCACTGCCGCTTGCGGCTCGGGCAGGTCGGCCGAGACGTAGACCGACCAGAACTGTGCCCCGACCCGGCCCTCGGCGAGCCGCCTGAAATCGGTGTGCATGACCCGACCGCGCGGATCGCTCGGCCCGGTGCCAGTGGTGTCTTCGAAATCGAACTCGGCGAGCAGGTTGCCGTAGCGCCCGCGGAGCTGGATCGGCACGTCGTTGTGGCCGTCCCACACCGGCGCTGCATCGAGCGCCGCCTCGGCGACCGCCTCGGGACTCTGCGCCGCCAGCGGCGTGGCCAGCGCGAGGCCGAACCCCGCGATCAAGATCTTCATTGCGACCCTTTCACCAGTCCGGCGAGCGCCATTGCGGCGGCCGGGGCGCGTTCCTTGGCGCCGTTGATCATGAAGGCGAAAACCTCGCCCTCGCGGCCGCGGCTATCGGCCGGATGTCCCGCATAAGGCAAGTCCTCCGGTGCCGCGCCGGCCTCCCACGCGCGGCACAGCCCGGCGATGCGGGCGAGGCCGTCGGGCGCGTAGCCGGCGGGCTCGCTGGCGACGAGGTTCTTGCACCGCAGGTAGGCGAAATCGGCCGTGCGGTCGGCGATCGGCGTGCGGCTGGCCTGCTCGCACCAGACGATCGCCACGCCGGCCGTGCGGCAGATGTCGACGAACTCGGCGCAGGCGAAGCTTTCGTGCCCGACCTCGATCGCGTGGCGCAGCGGCCGCCCCTGCAGCTCGCGCGGCAGCAGCGCCAAGAACGCGGCGATGTCCTCGGCGTCGAACTTCTTGGTCCCCATCAATTGCCACAGGATTGGCCCGAGCCGGTCGCCGAGCTCCTCGAGTCCCTGCGCGAAGAACCGCGGCAGCGCCTCCCCGGCGGCGGCGAGCACCTTGCGGTTGGTGATGTACGACGATCCCTTGACGGCGAACACGAACCCCTCGGGCGTCGCCTCGCGCCACTTGCGGAAGCTGTCGGGCTTCTGCAGCGAATGATAGGTGCCGTTGATCTCGATCGCCCCGAGCTGGCGCGAGGCCCATTCGAGTTCGCGCTTCTGCGGCAGGCCTTCCGGGTAAAACCCACCCTTGCGCCAATCGGCGTAAGTCCACCCACCGATGCCGGTGCGGATCATGCGCGACTCCTCTGCCGGGCCAAGGAACTTAACCCCTCGCCCGGCGCTTGAACCCGCGACGGACAGTGTCGAAGGAGTTTCGCATGGCCGTGGAGGCTATCTGGAACGACCAGGTCATCGCCCATAGTGACCGCACGGTAGTGGTCGAAGGCAACCATTATTTTCCCCGCGACGACGTCGACACATCGCTGCTCGTGAAGAGCCCCACCACCAGCGAATGCCCGTGGAAGGGGACCGCGCACTACTATACGCTCGATCTCGAGGGCGACCGCAACGAGGACGCCGCCTGGTACTATCCCGAGCCCAGGCCGGCAGCCGACGCGGTTCGCGACCGGATCGCGTTCTGGAAGGGCGTGGAGGTGATCGAGGTTTGAGCCCGGCCAAGACGCTGATCGAGGAGCTCCGCCTCGCCCCGCATCCCGAAGGCGGCTGGTTCCGCGAAACCTGGCGCGCGCCGGCGCCCGACGGCGAGCGGGGACTGGCGACGGCGATCTATTTCCTGCTCGAGGCGCACCAGCGCTCGCACTGGCACAAAGTCGACGCGTCCGAGATCTGGCTGTGGCACGCCGGCGACCCGTTGCTGCTGTCGCTGAGCACCAGCCCACGCGGCCCGGTCCGCGACGTGCGGCTCGGCCCCGACGTGATCGCCGGAGACCAGCCGCATTACGTGATCGGCGCGCATGAATGGCAGGCCGCCTCGGCGCTGCCGGGGACACAGGGCTACACGCTGGTGTCGTGCGTAGTGGTACCGGCATTCCAGTTCTCCGGTTTCACGCTGGCGCCGCCGGACTGGCGGCCTGGACGCGACTAGCCCGGGTCTCCGCAACGTGCGGACGCGGCGTCGCGGAAGTGCGCCGTGATCTCGTGGAGACCGTCGCTCCAGACGACGAGGCTCGCCCCTGCCCGCTCCGGAACAATCCGGATGCCGGCGTCCGGCCGGGCCCGGCACCCTCTTCAGGCGTCTTGAGGAGGTGTACGATGCCGAGCCCCAATGAAGGCCTTGCCGACCGCGTGATCCGCATCGCGGTCGGACTGTTCGTTCTTTCGCTGGCCTTTGTCGGGCCGCAAACGCCCTGGGGCTATCTCGGGCTGGTGCCGCTGATCACCGGCCTGGTCGGGTTCTGCCCGCTCTATCGGCTGCTCGGCCTAAACACCTGCGCGGCCAAGCGCTGAGCGGCGGCCGCCGCGGACCTCGCCTCAGGCGGCTCGCGCGAGCGCCGCTAGCCGCTCGCGCAGCCAGCTCAAGCCCGCGTCCTGCGCCCGCGTGGCGTGGTACTGCATCATCTCGCGCATCGGCGGGACCGCGAACGGCGGCGGAGCGAGCCGCAGCCCGAGCAGCGGCGCCACCAGCCGCGCGAGCCGCTCGTGCATCAGCGCGATGCGCCGGGTCCCGGGAAGCAGCCACGGGGCCTGGATGAACGAGGGCGCGTGGACCTCGATGCGTCGCGCCACGCCGAGCCGCGCGAGCTCGTTGTCGATATGCGCGTTGTGCCCGTCGATGCGGACCGCGACCTGGCCGGCCGCGGCAAAGGCCTCGGGCGTCAGCTCCGCGTCGAACAGCGGATTGTGCCGGCAGCCGACCACGACGTGGGCTTCCTCGAACAGCAGCTCCGCCGGATGATCGGGCTCGATGAAGGCCTCGGGCGTGAGCAGCAGGTCGAACTCGCCGTTGGCGAGCCGGTCGGCCGTCGTATCCCCCGGCAACGTGATTTCGAGCCGGACACCCGGCGCGTCCCGCTCGAGCGCGGCCAGCAGCGGCGCGAGAAGCACCGTGGCGATATAGTCGGAAGCAATGACCCGGAACACGCGCGTGCTCGTCGCCGGGTGGAAGCCGGTGGTCGGCACGGTCAGCCGCCGCAGCGCGGCGAGCGTCGCCGAAACCTCGGGCGCCAGCGCAAGCGCGTGCGGCGTCGGGACCATCGCCTTGCCGTGCTGCAGCAGGATCGGATCGCCGAGCGCCTCGCGCAGCCGCTTGAGCGCGGCGCTCATCGCCGACTGCGTCACCTTGGTCCGCTGCGCCGCCCGCGTGACACTGCGTTCGGCAAGCAGCGCGTCGAACGCCACCAGCAGGTTGAGATCGAAATGGTCGAGCCTCATGCATCGATCCTATGACTGATTATGCAGTGATCCTATGAGTTGGACTGATTGATCGGGTTATGCAACTCCGCGTCCGAGGAGGCCGGATGAACAATCTCGACATACTCGTGATCGGGGGCGGGATCGGCGGCCTGACCGCTGCGATCGCGCTGCGCCACGCGGGCCACGCGGTGACCGTGATCGAGCGCGACCCGGAATGGTCGGTCTACGGGGTCGGCATCATCCAGCAAGGCAACGTTTTGCGGGCGATGCAGCAGCTCGGCCTGCTCGACGCGTACCTGGACTCGGCGGTCGGTTTCGACTTCGTCGCCGTGCACGCGCCCGACGGCACGATGGTCGCCAAGGTGCCGTCGCCGCGCCTGCTCGAAGGGTACCCGGCTAATGTCGGCATCGGCCGCCGGGCCCTGCACAAGGTCCTCGGAGAGCGCGCGATCGCCGACGGCGCCGAAGTGCGGCTCGGGGTGACCGTCGAGCGCCTCGACGATGACGGCCAGGGCGTGACCGTGGCCCTGTCCGACGGGACCGCGGGCCGGTACGATCTCGCGATAGGGGCCGACGGCGTGCATTCGCAGACCCGCGCGCTGCTGTTTCCCGAGGCCCCGGCGGCCGAATTCACCGGCCAATCGGTATGGCGCTACAACCTGCCGCGGCCGGCCGGGCTCGATTCGGTGCACGTCTACAACGGCCCCGTCGGGGCGGGTCTCGTGCCGATCAGCCGCGAACTGATGTACATGTACCTGACGACGCCCGAGCCAGGGAACCCGCGCTATTCCACGACCGGCCTCGCCGCCGCCATGCGCGCCAAGGTTCCCGCGCCGCTTGCCGAGCTTGCGGCGCTGATCACCGACGACGACGAGGTCGTCTACCGCCCGCTCGAGTGGGTCATGCTCGAGGGCCCGTGGCACCGCGGCCGCGTGGTGCTGCTCGGCGATGCGGTTCACGCCACCACCCCGCACCTCGGACAGGGCGCGGGCATGGCCGTCGAGGACGCGATCGTGCTCGCCGAGGAGATCGGCCGTCACGATACGACCGACGCGGCCTTCGCCGCCTATCGCGACCGCCGCTTCGAACGGTGCGCCTACATCGTCCATTCGAGCCTGGCGATCTGCTTCGGCCAGCTCGGCAAGGGGCCGCCGGTCGACAACGCCAGGGCGACCGCGGAGATGTTCGCGCGCGTCGCCGAGCCGATCTGAGGAGAGGGACATGAGCCGGGTGACCGAGATCCGCTACGTCGGCTACGGCGTCGCCGACATCGCGGCCGAGCGGGCGTTCTACGCCGATGCCTGGGGGCTCGAGCCGGTCGGCGAAGCCGACGGCATGGCATGGTTCAGGGCCGCCGGCAGCGACGAGCACCACGTCGTCCGCCTGCGGCCGTCGGACACCAACCATGTCGACGTGATCGCCCTCGCAGCCGACAGCCGCGCCGACGTCGACGCGCTGCATGGCCGGGTCGCGGGCGCGGGCTGCATGGTCGTGCACGCGCCGCAGCCGCTCGCGTCGCCCGGCGGCGGCTACGGGTTCCGCTTCTTCTCGCCCGACGGCCTGCCGTTCGAGATTTCCGCCGAGGTCGCGCGCGGTCCGGCGCGCCAGGTCGGCCGCTGGGAAGGCATTCCGGTGCGGATCAGCCACGTCGTGCTGCATTCGCCCGATCACCAGGCCGCAGTGCGCTTCTTCACCGACGTCCTCGGCTTCAGGGTCTCGGACTGGCTCGGCGACTTCATGGCCTTCCTGCGCTGCAACTCGGCGCATCACCGGCTCGCGATCCTGCCCGGGCCGCCGTGCCTCAACCACGTCGCCTACGACATGGTCGGCGCCGACGGCATGCTGCGCGGTGTGTCGCACCTCAGGCAGCGCGGCATCGACATCCGCTGGGGCCCCGGGCGGCATACCGCCGGCGACAACACCTTCAGCTACTTCGTCACCCCGAACGGCTTCGCGGTCGAGTACACGGCCGAGCTCGAGACCGTCGATTTCGAGACCCACGAGGCGAAAGTGCACGAGCCCGGCCCGCGAGTGATGGACCAGTGGGGCATCGGCGTCGGCGGTCCGCAGACGATGCCGCACGCCGCCCCCGACCCGCGGCTGTTCCAGCCAGCCGGGGTGTGACCCAATGGCGCTGTTCGAGTATTTTCCCAACTACGTCTGGAACCTCTCGATCGCCATGGCACTCGAGAGCGGGGCGCAGATCGGCGAGATCGTCGACATGTGCCAGCCGCTGCGCGAAGCGGCGGCGCGCGGCGACGATGCCGGCACGCCGCAATTCATGGCGCAATGGGTGGCGATGGCCGATCGCCTGATCGAGCTGGCGGGCGAGGACGAGGCGCGCGGCCGGAGTTTCTCGGCCTCCGACAAGCTCGAGCGGGCGGCGCTCTACCTGCTGGTCGCCGAGCGGATGCAGGCGCACGGTTCGGCCGGGCGGCTCGAAACCTACCGCAAGGCGCTCGACAGCTTCGAGCGCTCGACGCGCCTCGGCCGGCTCAACCGCGAGCGGGTCGAGGTTCCGCTCGCCCACGGCACCATGCCGGCGCTGTACACCCGCGCGCCGGGCGACGGCCCGCACCCGGTGGTCGTCTATTGCAACGGGCTCGACAGCTGCAAGGAGCTGCTGGTCTGGTCGCGGCTGCCCGAAGCGCTCGCGCGGCGCGGCGTGTCGACGCTGTCGGTCGACCAGCCGGGCAGCGGCGAGGCGCTCCGGCTGCAGGGGCTGCCGGTCGATCCGCACAGCGAAAGCTGGGCCTCGAAGGCGGTCGACTGGCTCGAACGCCAGCCGGACGCCGACCCCGCGCGGATCGGCATGGCCGGCATCTCGCTCGGCGGGCATTTCGCCCCGCGCGCGGTCGCCTACGAGCCGCGCTTCGCCTGCGGCGCGGTATGGGGCGCCAACCACGACTGGCGCGAGGTGCAGGAACGGCGCCTGCGCCGCGAGGGCGAGAACCCGGTGCCGCATTACTGGGCGCACGTGCTGTGGGCCTTCGGCGCGGCCGACATGGACGATTTTCTCGCCCGCGCGCAGGCCATGCGGCTCGACGGCCACCTCGACCGGATCGGCGTGCCGTTCCTCGTCACCCACGGCGCGAAGGACCGGCAGATCCCGGTCGATTACGCCCAGCGGACGTACGAGCAGCTGGTCAATTCGCCGCGCCGCGAGCTCAAGGTCTTCACCGAGCGCGAAGGCGGGGTCGAGCACGTCGGCGCCGACAACATGCGCTTCGGGCGCGACTACATCGCCGACTGGCTGGCGGAAACACTCGGAGGGCATACCGCATGAGCGAGGCTCCCTTTCGCCGGATCGTCACCGGCCATGACGCGCAGGGCCGGGCAGTGATCCAGCAGGACGGCCCGCCGCCGCGAGTCGCCCGGGTCGGCGGCGAGCACGGCCCGGTGTTCTTCGAGGTGTGGAACACGCGCGAGACGCCGGCCCGGATCGACCGCGCGTCGGGCGAGCCGCCCGAGGACGGCATCCAGCTCGCCCCGCCGAAGAACGGCACCCGCATCCGCGTGCTCGACATCCCGCCCGAGGGCGACTGGCTCGACGGGCTGTCGGAAGAGCAGGTCAAGGCGCATTTCGAGGAAGTCGGGGCCGGCAGTGCGGCGTCGGCCGGCTCGCGCCACGCGCTGATGCACCGCACCGAGACGATCGACTACGGGATCGTCCTCGAGGGCGAAATCACGCTGGTGATGGATGTCGGCGAAACCGTGGTCCGGGCCGGCGACATCGTCGTCCAGCGCGGCACCAATCACGGCTGGGCCAACCGCTCGGGCCGCACCTGCCGCATTGCCTTCATCCTGATCGACGGCGCCTACACGGACGGCCTCGCATGAGGCTCGCGACGCGCGACGACGGCACGCGCGACGGCGAGCTCGTGCTCGTGTCTGACGACGGCGCCCGCTGCCTCGCGGCCGGGCCCGAATGCCCGAGCCTGCTGGCCGCGATCGAAGCCTGGGGCGCGAGCGAGCCGGTGCTGCGCTCGCTGGCCGGCCGCTTTGCGACCGGCGAGGGCGAGCCGCTCGATCCCGCCACCTTGCGCGCGCCGTTGCCGCGCACCTGGCAATGGCTCGACGGCTCGGCCTTCCAGACGCACGCCGAGCTGATGCAGGTGGCGTTCGGCCACGATCCGCTGCCCAACGACAAGCCGCTGATGTACCAGGGCCTGTCCGACCGCTTTCTCGGTCCGCACGATGACGTCCCGTTCCGCGCCGAGGCCGACGGGATCGACTTCGAGGGCGAGTTCGCGGTGATCCTCGACGACGTACCGATGGGAACCCCGGCCGCCGCCGCGCTCGGCCACGTCAAGCTCGTCGTCCAGCTCAACGACTGGTCGCTGCGCACGCTCGCCGTTCCCGAGATGAAGACCGGCTTCGGCTGGGTCCAGGCCAAGCCGGCCTGCTCGATGGCCCCCTTCGCGGTCACCCCCGACGAACTGGGCGACGCCTGGCGCGACGGCCGCGTCGCGCTCGACCTGCTGGTCGACTGGAACGGACGCCGCTTCGGGTCGGCCAACGGGCGCGAGATGGGCTTCGGGTTCCACGAGCTCGTGGCCCACGCGGCCGCGACCCGCGACCTGCCCGCGGGCACGATCATCGGCTCCGGCACGATCGCCAACGCCGCTTACGCCGAGGTCGGCTCGAGCTGCATTTCCGAGCGCCGGGCGATCGAGATCATCGCCGACGGCAAGCCGGCGACGGGTTTCATGCAATTCGGCGACCGGGTGCGCATGGAGGCCCGGACGCCGGACGGGCGGGCGATTTTCGGAGCGATCGACCAGGCGGTCTCGCGCGCTCCGGACGCGACTTGAATCGAACCACGAGCGAGCAAAGGAGAGCGAACGATGCCCAAGACCCTGTTGACGGTGCTGCTGGCGTCGCTGGCCGCGAGCGCGATTGCGCCCGCGACGGCGCTGGCGCAGGCCGAGCAGGCGCCGAAGGCGGCGCACTATTCGGTCGAAACCACGCCCTGCGGCAAGCTAATCGACGATCCGGCCGCCGCCGCCATTCTCGAAAAGCTGATTCCCACGGTGTGGGGCAACTCGATGTTCCAGTCTGCCGGACGCGAGCTGACGCTGCGGGCGATCCAGCAGTACGAGCCGGTGCTCACCGAGGAGAAGCTGGCCGAGATCCAGGCCGAATTCGACAAGATCCCGGCCAAGTCCTAGCCGGCCGGCGGGCAGGGCCCGCCGCCGCGCAACCGCGTTACTCGTCTTCCTTGCCCGCGACGCCGTAGGTGATCGCGGCGTTGCGGGTTTTCTGGAACTCGGGGACGGTCATCCCCTTGAACGCGGCGTAGATGTCGATGTTGCCGATGCCGGTCACGGCGCCGAGCTTCTCGAGCATGAAGAAGATCACGCCGTAGTGGATCATGCCGATCCAGTCGCGCTCGCGCACGAGCCGGCGCTCCTCGTCGGTCAGGCCCGCCTCGAGCATCGTCGCTTCCTCGTCCTCGCGGAACTTCTTGCGCACCGTGGGATCGGTCAGCGAGTGGAGGAAGTGATTGAGCCGGAAGCCCTTGACCGAACGCTCGATGGTGAATGGATAGGTCCCGGGCATCTGGTCGGCGCCCTGGTAGTCCCACATCGCCCGTTCGCGCGTCTTCGCCGGATCCTCGACCGGCGGATCCGTCGACACTTCGTCGAAGATCATCGTCGCGATCGGCGTCATCGACGGCAGGAAATAGGCCTTGTGGGTGACCTTGACCTCTTCCGACAGCGCGCCGCGCATCATCATCCACATGACCACTTCGGCGCCTTCCCAGCCGCCGCGGCGGGCGAGCTCGGCGATCGGCAGGTCGAGCAGGCTCTCGGGATCCTTCTCGAGCAGCTCCATGAACTCGTGGTCCCACTCGGGGTTGTTGAACCCGCAACCCTCGCCGTGGACCTGGTGGCTGAGACCGCCGGTGCCGGCGATCGCGACCTTGATGTCCTTCGGGTACGACAGGATCGCCTGGCGCAGGCTCTTGCCGAACTTCCAGAACCGCCGCGCGCTCGGCAGCGGCACGGTCAGCACGCCGCAGACGATCGGCAGCAGCCTGACGGCCCAGCCCTTGTCGTCGTGGTCGACCATCACCGACAGCGGCGAGAACGCGCCGTGGTCGAGGTTCTTGCCCTGGAAGTAACTGAGGTCGAACTCGTTCGCGACCATCACCCGGGCGACGTGCGCGGCGAACTCGGGGTCGCCCTTGATCGCCGGGATGTCGCGCGGCCCGCCACCCTCGTCGGCCGGGCCGAACTCCTCGCCGACGCCGAGCGCGAAGTGGCTGTAATGGTCGAAGAACGCCGTCATGTGGTCGTTGTAGATGTAGACCAGCACGTCGGGCTTCTTCTCGCGGAACCACGCCTGCACCGGCTCGTAGCCCTCGAAGATCGGCTTCCACACGGGGTCGTCGAATTTCTTCGCGTCCTTGGCGAAGGCGATGGTGGGCGTGTGCGACGTAGCGATGCCGCCGACGATCGTGGCCATGGGACGTTCCTCTCAACTGCCTGACGCGCCCGGAAGGCGCGCGTCCTCATCCTGCCTGCACGATGGCATGTGGGCACGCATTGCCACAAGTCAAATTACGGATGCGTGAAGATTTCACGTACCCGAAAACGACAACGGGCGAAGCAGCCTGAGCCGCTCCGCCCGCGAATTCGTCTGCGCCAGGAGGCGCGCCCGGAGCTCAGCTCAGGTGCTTGGAGACCTTCGAGGTCAGCTCGAACATCGTGATCTGCGAATTGCCGGTGACGGCGCCGAGCTTGGCGTCCGGGTTGATGTTGCGCTTGTTGACCTTGTCCTGCAGCCCGTTGGCCTTGATGTACTTCCACACGTTCGAGGTGACCTCGGCGCGCGTCATCGGGCCCTTGCCGACCACGCCCTCGAGCGCCGGCGAGAGATTGACGGGCTTGTTCAGCGCATTGTTCTTGGCGGCCATGGTACGTTCCCTTTCCTTGCAGTCTTGACGCGGGTCACTCCCCGTCGTCCTCATCCCACTCCAGCTCGTCCTCGCTGCGCGCGTACGTGCCGGTGAGCACCGCGGCCGCGAGAACGCGCCCCTCCATCGCCTCGAGCAGGTCGCCGCGGGTCGCGCCGGGCATGAGCGTCAGCGGCCGGTCGAGAGCGAAGAGTTGAAATACGTAATCGTGCGGCTGCTCTCCCCGCGGAGGGTCGGGCAGCAGCCACTCGGAGTTGCCGAAGGCGTTCTTGCCGACGCGCGGCGGGGCCTCGCCTTCGAGCAGTTGCCCCTGCTGCGCCGCCAGGCCCCAGACCAGCCAATGGCAGAACGGCTCGGCCGACGGGGCGTCGGGATCCTCGACCACCAGCGCCAGTTCCTGCGCACCGGCCGGCGGCGCGCTCCACTCGAGCGGCGGCGCGACGGCGTCCTCTTCCTCGGCGGTGAAGCTCGGATCCAGCTCCTCGCCGTTGCTGAAGGCGGCCGAACGCAGGCGGAACCCGTCGCGATGCAAGGCGTCCGCCGCGCCGAGCCGGGCAACCGCCAGCCGGGCGTGACCTGCCCGGGCACCGGGCAGCGCCTTGCCGAGCCAGGCGGGGACTTGATCGAGCATTCGGTGCCGCTTCTCGCATTTACGCCGTAAACAGGCGCCCGGCTGTGCCCGCTCCCCCCTAGGATGGCAAGGCCGGGCCCCGCGGTTTCTGTCGATGATTTCCACCGACCGGCTCCGAAAAATGCCGAAATGTGGCCTCGGCGAGGCAACTTGCGCCGCTTGGCGAGGCCCGATAGGTTGTCTCGGGGTCGTAGGTGTTACTGCATTGACGGGACTTGTGTTTTCGATTCGCCGCGGAAGGTCCGCCCTTCTGGCCGGGTGCATGGCCATGCTCGCCGCGTGCGGCGGTGGCAGCAGCGGCGGCGGGGGCGGCGGGGCGACCGGCGGAGTGGCGCCCACTCCCACCCCTTCGGCGAGCACCGCGAGCTGCTCGCTGCGGGCGCGGCAGGACTGGGTGCTGGCGCAGCTCGACGAATGGTACCTGTTCCCGACGTTGCTCAACCTCTCGGCCAATCCCGCCTCCTATTCGACGGTCGACGCGTACATCGACGCGCTGACCGCTCCCGCGCGCGCGCAAAGCCGCGATCGCTACTTCACCTACCTGACCTCGATCGCCGAGGAGAACGCCTACTACAGCCAGGGTGCGATCGCCGGCTTCGGCATCCGCCTCAGCTACGAGAACGACCGGGTGTTCGTGATCGAGGCGTTCGAGGGCGCCCCGGCGCTGGCCGGCGGCGTCGACCGCGGGACCGAGCTGCTGCAGATCGACGGGCAGTCAGTCAGCAACCTGATGGCGACCGGAGGCGGCCTGGCGGTGATCCAGGCCCTCGGCCCGGACACGGTGGGAACGACGCGCTCGTTCGTGGTGCGCGATCCCTCCGGCGTCCAGCGGACGGTGACGCTGACCAAGGCGGTCTACGACCTCGATCCGGTGTCCGACCGCTACGGAGCCAAGATCATCAACGATGGCGGGCGTCAGGTCGGCTACCTCAACCTGCGCACCTTCATCGACACCGCCGATCCGGACCTGCGCGCGGCGTTCGCCCTGTTCAAGGCGCAGGGTGTGACCGACCTGATCGTCGACTTGCGTTACAACGGCGGCGGCCTGATCTCGATCGCCGAGTTGTTCGGCGACCTGATGGGCGGCGGCCGTACCGGGCAGATCTTCGAGTACATCACCTTCCGCGCGTCGAAGGCGAACGAGAACGAGAGCTACGCCTTCCGCGCCCAGCCGGAGGCTATCCAGCCCACGCGCGTCGCCTTCATCGGCACCGACGGGACCGCTTCGGCGAGCGAGATGGTGATCAACGGCATGGTCCCCTACCTCGGCGCCAACATGGCGCTGGTCGGCGGCAACACCTACGGCAAGCCGGTCGGGCAGATCGCGCTCGACCGTCCGGCATGCGACGACCGCCTGCGCGCGGTCGCCCTCAAGATCGAGAACGCCGATCACCAGGGCGAGTACTACACCGGCCTTGCCACGACGGTGCCCAACACCTGCCGCGCCACCGACGACTTCACCCACCAGCTCGGCGATCCCGACGAGGCGATGGTGAGCGTCGCGCTCGATTTCCTCGCCGGGCGCAGCTGCACCGCGATCGGGGCGATCGGCACGCGGGCGGTCGCCGAGCGCGACCTGCTGCGGCCCGAGCGGCCGTCGAAGACCGCCGACCTCGAGCTGCCCGGCGTCTACTGAAGCCTTGCCGGGCCGGCCGCGCGCGTTACCGTCGCCCCGCGAACCGAGGGAGAGGCGAAGGATGGGCGGAACGGCGAGGCGCGTGGTTACCGGACACGACGCGAACGGCAGGTCGGTCGTCGTCAGCGACGGCGAGCCGCCGCAGGAGCACCCGATGCGCGGGGAAGCGCTCGGCGCCGACTTCTTCGAAATCTGGAGCACGCCCGAAACGGTGCCGACGCTGACCTCGCGGGCCGACGGCGAGCCGACACTGCGCCCGTTCACGATCATGCCGCCGAGCGGCCACCTGATCCGCATCATCGACATCTACCCGCCGCACATGGGCGGCCACCGCACGGTCATGCACCGCACGCGCACGCTCGACTACGCAGTGGTGATCGAGGGCGAGATCGTGCTGGTGCTGACCGACAGCGAGGTCGTGCTCGGCCCAGGCGAGGTCGTCGTCCAGCGCGGCACCGACCACGCGTGGGAGAACCGCACCGACATGCTCACGCGGATGGCGTTCTTCCACATCGCCGGTGAGTTCAGCGAGGAGCTGTTGGCCAAGCTGCCGCAGCCGCTGGAACTCATGGAGTAGACTCTTCCCGAGCTGTCTCGGGCAGGACTATGCGAAGCGGAACGCCGAGACCGCGCCGCCGAGCACCATCTCGCCGTAGTCGCGGGTCCCCGCCGACCCCGAAGCGCCGGCCGCGACCATCAGCGGCAGCAGGTGCTCCTCGCGCGGATGGCACAACCGCGCCCACGGCGCTTCGCTCCAGTGCGACAGCAGGTCCGTGCGCTCGGAGGGCGCGGCCCCCGCAGCCTCGACGAGCCAGCGGTCGAACTCGCGCGACGGCTCGGCCACCCGCGGGTCCCCCATCGCGCGCAGGTTGTGGAAGCTCATCCCGGAACCGAGCACGAGCACCCCCTCCTCGCGCAGCGGCGCCAGCGCTTCGCCAGCGGCGACGTGCAGCGCCGGGTCGAGCGAGCCGTGGAGCGACATCTGCACGACCGGCACGTCGGCCTCGGGACAGGCCACCTTGAGCGGCACGAACACCCCGTGGTCGTAGCCGCGCGCGGGATCGATCGCCGCCGGCAAGCCGGCGGCGCGCAGCAGTTCGGCGCCGCGCTCGGCCAGCCACGGCGCGCCGCGCGCCGGCCAAGTCAGGCGGTACGTCTCGGCCGGAAAGCCGTAGTAGTCGAAGATCAGTCCCGGATGCTCCGCCGCTCCGGTGAAGGCGAACGCGGGCGCTTCCCAGTGGCCTGAGACCACGAGCAGCGCCTTGGGCCGCTCGGGCAAGGTCGCTGGCAGCGCCCGCAGGTAATCGCCCATCGCGGTCCACACGCCGTTCGGATCGGGCATGAAGAAGCAGGGCCCGCCGCCGTGCGGTATGAACAGCGAAGGCTGGATCGCCGGATGGCCGTTTGCGCTCATCGGCCCCATATAGGGCCGAGCGGCGCCGGTGCCATGCGTCAGGGCAATTCGCGCGCCTGCTCGAGATGCGCCTCGACGGTGGTCGCGGCCTCCGCGGCGAAGGTCCTGAGCGGCTCGACCGTGCCGGCCTGCGCCTGTGTCTGCAGCAGTTCCAGCGCGCTCTCATGTGCGTTGACCTGCTGCTGGGCGTACATCGCGTCGAAATTCGCTCCGGCGGTGCGCAGCTGCTCGATCTGGCCCTGCTGCAGCGAGGTCAGCGTCGGCGCCACGCGCAGACTGTCGCCCACCTGCGACACGGCCGCCTTGAGCTTGTCGCTCGAGGCCGTGTGCTGCTCGACCATCATTGCCCCGAAGTCCTTGACCGCCTGGCTCGTGCCCATCTCCTGCGCGAGCCGGCCGGCCTCGATCTCGTACTGGTCGCTTGCCGCCAGGGTGTCGACGAAGCCCTGCGGAGTGCTGGTGTCAGTCGCTGGAGTCGCCTCCGCCAGGGTGTCGGTAGCATCGGGGGCCTCGACCGTGTCGGTCTCCGCCGAGCAGGCCGCCAGCGCGAGCGCCGTCGTCGACGCGAGTAGAATTCGGAAAGTCATCGGGTGCATCCTGTTAACTATGGACCCTGCGGCAACCGCACAGGTGCCGCGAGGTTCCACTCAGCCCCGACAAATTTACCAGGAAAAGCCGATAGTTGATCCAGGTTAAGGCCGCTCCGGCCCTTCGAACGGCTGCCGCTCGCTCCAGGCGCAGCCGTTGCGCAAGTCGTCGCCGATCCGCAGGGCCACCGTGAACGGATAGGTCCGGTCGGACATCCCGTCGCTGCACGCCACCGGCGTCACCGTCATGACCAGCGCGGCCCCTTCGAGCGTGCCGTTGAACGACAGCCCGCCGCGCCCGTCGAAGCGCTCGACGGTGATCGCCGTTCCCTCGAGGTTTTCCGGCGTGGTATAGGTCAAGGTCCCGCCGCCGACTTCGCCGCCCCAGAACGGCTCGGTCCCGGTGAAGCGCAGCGTCTCCTCCGGGCCTACCCCATGATAGGCTTCGGTCGAGTCGGGGTCGGGCAGCGCGGCATCGGTCGCTGCGTCCCCGCCTTCAGCCTGGCAGGCCGGCAGCAACAGGACCGATGCGAGTAACAGGCAGGCGGCGCGGGTCATATGCGGTCAACCGGAGGCACCCTCGCCCGGTTCCCCGGCGGCCTCGTCGCTGCCAGCTTCGGGCGGTTGCGGGCTGAGGGTGGCGCGCAGCTCGTCGGCATCGGGCGGCGCCCCCTCATCGATCCGCGCCACCACCGCGCGGGCGCCGTCGGCCAG
>JAEZES010000002.1 GCA_023432995.1 Pseudomonadota bacterium | reverse complement strand
GCACGCACGGGGTCGAGCAGGTGCTCGACGCCGCGGCCAGGGCCGGGTTCGACCTCACGCCCCTCGAGCCCCGCCTCGCCGCCCGCGCGGCGGGCTGAGACCGGCTCCGACGGCGGCCCGCGCATGTCGCGCCTCGCCCGCTACCTGCCCGTGCTCGAGTGGGGCCGCGGCTACAACGCCGCGACGCTGACCAGCGACTTGGTGGCGGCGGGCATCGTCACCATCATGCTGATCCCGCAGAGCCTCGCCTACGCGATGCTCGCGGGCCTCCCGCCCGAGGTCGGGCTCTACGCCTCGATCCTGCCGATCGTCGCCTACGCGCTGTTCGGCACCAGCCGCGCGCTCGCGGTCGGCCCGGTGGCGGTGATCTCGCTGATGACGCTGGCCGCCGCCGGCAGCGTCGCCCCGCCGGGCAGCGCCGAGTTCGTCGCCGCCGCGCTGGTGCTGGCGCTGCTCTCGGGCCTCATGCTGCTGCTGATGGGCGTGCTCAAGCTCGGCTTCCTCGCCAACCTGCTGTCGCACCCGGTGGTCGCGGGCTTCATCAGCGCCTCGGGCCTGATCATCGCCACCAGCCAGCTCAAGGCGATCTTCGGCATCGAGGCCTCGGGCGAGGCGATGCCCGAGCTGTTGCGCACGCTGGCCGCGAACATCGGCGACGTGAACGGGCCGACGCTCGCGATCGGCGTGCTCTCGACCGCGTTCCTGTTCTGGGTCCGCAAGGGCCTCAAGCCGCTGCTCGTGCGCTTCGGCCTGAAACCGCGCGCCGCCGACCTCACCGCCAAGACCGGCCCGATCGTCGCAGTCGCGCTCGCCACCCTGGCAGTGATCGCCTTCGACCTCGAGCGCGCCGGGGTGCGCATCGTCGGCCAGATCCCGCAGAGCCTGCCGCCGTTCACCGTGCCGCTGTTCGATCCCGGGCTGTGGAGCAGCCTCGCGGTGCCGGCGCTGCTGCTGTCGGTGATCGGCTTCGTCGAATCGGTCTCGGTCGCGCAGACCCTCGCCGCCAAGAAGCGCCAGCGGATCGACCCCGACCAGGAGCTGATCGGGCTCGGTGCGGCCAACGTCGCCGCCGCGTTCTCGGGCGGCTACCCGGTGACCGGCGGCTTCGCCCGCTCGGTGGTCAACTTCGACGCCGGGGCCGAGACCCCGGCCGCCGGCGCCTTCACCGCGCTCGGCATCGCCGTCGCCGCGCTGTTCCTGACCCCGCTGCTGCACTCGCTGCCGATCGCCACGCTCGCGGCGACGATCATCGTCGCCGTGCTCAGCCTGGTCGAACTGAAGACCCCGCGCGAGATCTGGCGTTATTCGCGCCCCGATTTCGCCGCCATGGCGGCGACCGTGCTGGTCACCCTGCTGCTCGGGGTCGAGCCCGGGGTCATGGCCGGCGTCGGCCTCAGCCTCGCGCTCTACCTGTGGCGCGCCTCGCGCCCGCACGCGGCCATCGTCGGGCGCGTCCCCGAGACCGGCCACTTCCGCAACGTTCGCCGCCACAAGGTGCTGACCGACCCGCGCGTGGTCACCATCCGCGTCGACGAGAGCCTGACCTACCTCAACGCCCGCTGGCTCGAGGAATTCGTGCTCGAGACCGTCGCCGACCACCCCGAGGTGTCCCAGCTCGTCCTGATGTGCTCGGCGGTCAACGCGGTCGACGCCTCGGCGCTCGAAAGCCTCGAGGCGATCAACCACCGCCTGGCCGACGCCGGCGTCGCGCTGCACCTGTCCGAGGTCAAGGGCCCGGTGATGGACCGCCTGCAGCGCTCGCACTTCCTCGACGCGCTCACCGGCCGCGTGTTCCTGTCGCAGGACGAGGCGTTCTCGACCCTCGTCGCCGCCGCCGAGGCCCGTGCCGCGCCGCCCGGGCCGGGCGACCCGTGGATGGCGCGCGGGCTGATCTGACGCCGGCCCCGTGGCGCCGCGCAGGAGACTCTGTTAGGCGTCCCTCACCGCCCAGGAGCCCCCGCCATGCGCACCCGCCTCTATTCGCTCGAGGAACTGAACGACATCCCCGGCACCACGGTGTTCAACGCGCTGAGAAGCCGCCAGGCCTACCACCTGCACAAGTTCTGCATGTCGCTGATGCAGGCCGACAACCGCGAGGCGTTCCGCGCCGACGAGCGCGCCTACCTCGACCGCTTCCGCATGAGCGACGAGCAGAAGCAGGCCGTGCTCGACCGCGACTTCACCAGGCTCATAGACCTCGGCGGCAACATCTACTTCCTCGTCAAGCTGTCCAACACCGACGGCTGGACCACCCAGAAGGCGGTCAGCTCGATGACCAACATGACCCCCGACGAATACGCGGCGATGATGCGCGCCGGCGGCCGCTCGCCCGAGGGGCAGCGCAGCATCAAGGGCAAGCAGTAATGGCCAGGATCACCGCGGGCATCGCAACCAGCCACGTGCCGGCGATCGGGGCCGCGTTCGACCAGGGCCGTACCCGCGACGAGTACTGGCGCCCGGTGTTCGAGGGCTATGAGTGGACCAAGGCGTTCGAGCTCCGCGAGAACCCCGACGTCGTGATCCTGTGCTACAACGACCACGCCAGCGCGATGATGCTCGACGTCGTGCCGACCTTCGCCCTCGGCATGGCCGAGGAGTTCGACGTCGCCGACGAGGGCTGGGGCCGCCGTCCGGTGCCGATGGTGATGGGCGATCCGGTGCTCGCCGCGCACCTCGCCGAGCAGCTGGTGATCGACGAGTTCGACCTGACCCTGATGAACAGCCTCGACGTCGACCACGGCCTCACCGTCCCGCTGTCGCTGATGTTCGGCAAGCAGGACGAGTGGCCCGTCCGCGTGATCCCGCTCGCGGTCAACGTGACCCAGTTCCCGACCCCCTCGGCCGAGCGCTGCTGGCAATTGGGCGCGGCGATCCGCGACGCGGTCGAGTCCTACCCTGCCGGGCTCAACGTCCAGGTCTGGGGCACCGGCGGCATGAGCCACCAGCTCCAGGGCGAGCGCGCCGGGCTCATAAACCCGGCGTTCGACGGCGCCTTCCTCGACGATCTCACCAAGAACCCCGCGCGCCTGCGCAAGATCACCCGCCTCGAGTTCCTGCGCGAGGCCGGGACCGAGGGGATCGAGCTGATCATGTGGCTGATCATGCGCAGCGCGCTCGGCGACCAGGTCGAGGAGCTGCACCGCTTCTACCACGTCCCCGCCTCCAACACCGCCGTCGGCCACATCGTGTTGCGGCCCTTGGACTAGGACCCGACGCCCCCCTTCCCCCGTCGAGGGGGAAGGGGGGTGCACCCGACGTCACGCGAAGAATCTTTTGCACGCGAAGACGCGAAGACGCGAAGTGCGCTTGCGGCGAAGCCGCCCTCATCATCTGGCGGCGCGGCTTGCGGGCCTCTTGAAGTTGAATGCGGCTTCGCCGCAGGCACGCCATCTTCGCGCCTTCGCGTCTTCGCGTGCAAAAAAAGCGGGGCACAGCCGCCGCCCCACCCGCGCCACCGGCGAACCAGGCCCGACCCCGCCCCCAGTGGACAACCCGCCCCCCAGCGCCTAAGGGCCGCGCCGCAAATCCGCCCCCTACAAGAGATCCGTTCCCATGAGCCTGCGCAACGTGGCGATCATCGCGCACGTCGATCACGGCAAGACCACCCTGGTCGACCAGCTGTTCCGCCAGTCCGGCACCTTCCGCGACAACCAGCGGGTCGAGGAGCGGGCGATGGATTCGAACGACCTCGAGAAGGAGCGCGGAATCACCATCCTCGCCAAGCCGACCTCGGTCGAGTGGGCCCCGCCGGGCTCGAACGAGACCTTCCGCATCAACATCGTCGACACCCCGGGCCACGCCGATTTCGGCGCCGAGGTCGAGCGCATCCTCAGCATGGTCGACGGCGTGATCCTGCTGGTCGACGCCGCCGAGGGCCCGATGCCGCAGACCAAGTTCGTCACCGGCAAGGCGCTCGGTCTCGGCCTGCGCCCGATCGTCGTGATCAACAAGATCGACCGCCCCGACGCGCGCGCCGACGAAGTGCTCAACGAGGTGTTCGACCTGTTCGTCGCGCTCGACGCCAATGACGAGCAGCTCGACTTCCCGTGCCTCTACGCCAGCGGCCGCGCCGGCTACGCCAGCGCCGATCCCGACAAGCGCGAGGGCGATCTCGTCGAGCTGTTCGAGGTCATCGTCGGCCACATCCCCGAGCCGGGCAAGCCGACCGACGGCGAGTTCACCATGATCGCCACGCTGCTCGACCGCGACCCGTTCCTCGGCCGCATCCTCACCGGCCGGATCGAAAGCGGCCGCCTCGAGGTCAACATGCCGATCCGCGCGATCGACGTCGACGGCAACGAGGTCGAGGCCGGCCGCGCGACCAAGGTCTTCGCCTACCGCGGCCTCGAGCGCGTGCCCGTGGACAGTGCCGAGGCCGGCGACATCGTCGCCATCGCCGGGCTCACCAAGGCCACCGTCTCCAACACCCTCGCCACCCCGTCGGTAACCGCGCCGATCGCCGCGCGCCCGATCGACCCGCCGACGCTGGCGATGACCTTCGGCGTCAACGACAGCCCCTACGCCGGCCGCGAGGGCGACAAGGTCCAGAGCCGCGTGATCCGCGACCGGCTCGAGCGCGAGGCCGAAGGCAACGTCGCCATCCGCGTCACCGAGAGTGCCGGCAAGGACGCGTTCGAGGTCGCCGGCCGCGGCGAGCTCCAATTGGGCGTGCTGATCGAGACCATGCGCCGCGAGGGCTTCGAGCTCAGCATCAGCCGCCCGCGCGTGCTGTTCCAGGAGGGCCCCAACGGCCGCGAGGAGCCCTACGAGACGGTCGTGGTCGACGTCGACGACGAGTTCGCCGGCACCGTGGTCGAGAAGATCGCCCAGCGGAAGGGCGAGATGACCGACATGCGCCCCTCGGGCGGCGGCAAGACCCGCGTCACCTTCACCGCGCCCAGCCGCGGCCTGATCGGCTACCACGGCGAGTTCCTCTCCGACACCCGCGGCACCGGCATCATGAACCGCCTGTTCGAGCGCTACGGCCCGTGGAAGGGCCCGATCCAGGGCCGCCAGAACGGCGTGCTGATCTCGATGGAGCAGGGCGAGGCGGTCGCTTACGCGCTCAACGCGCTCGAGGACCGCGGCACGCTGTTCGTCTCCCCCGGCGAGAAGCTCTACGAGGGCATGATCATCGGCGAGAACGCCAAGCCGCAGGACCTCGAGGTCAACCCGCTCAAGTCCAAGCAGCTGACCAACTTCCGCGCCAGCGGCAAGGACGAAGGCATTCGCCTGACCCCGCCGCGCAAGATGACGCTCGAGCAGGCGATCGCCTACATCCAGGACGACGAGCTGGTCGAGGTGACGCCGCAGTCGATCCGGCTGCGGAAGCGGTATCTGGATCCGCATGAGCGGAAGAAGATGGCGCGCAAGGAAGGGTAGGTCTCCTCCTTCACCCCCCTCACTTCGTCATTGTTCTTTGAACTGCTTCGCTTCCCCGCGAATGCGGGAACCCAGCGAACGAGAAGGGCCGCGCAGCGCCGTCTTGCACTTAGTCAACAAGTAGACTAAGTTGTCGGCATGACCACCGTCAGCGTCCACGAAGCGAAGACCCATCTCTCGCGCCTCATCGAGCGGGTACTGGGGGGTGAGGAGGTCATCGTCGAACGCAACAAGCGGCCGGTGATCAAGCTGGTTCCGGCCGCGCCGCCCAAGAAGAAGCCATTGCTCGGCGCGCTCAAGGGCAAGGCGAAATTCGACCTCGAGGATGGCTTCTTCGATCCGTTGCCGGAGGCCTACCTGGGCCTCGCCGGCGATTGAGGCTGCTGCTCGACACCCACGCGCTGCTTTGGGCGCTCGACGGCAATGCGCGGCTGTCCGCCGCTGCGCGCGTCGCGATCGGGGACACCGACAACGTCCTCCTCATCAGCAGCGTCTCGGCGTTCGAGATCACCACCAAGTTCCGGATCGGCAAGCTGCCCGAGTTCGTCGCCATCGCTCGCGACTTCCCGGCCATCCTGGCCGAGCTCGATTACGAGCCCTTGTCGGTGCGCCTCGATCATGCCGCGCTTGCCGGCGCCATCGACCACGCGCATGGCGACCCGTTCGACCGGCTGCTGGCGGCGCAGGCGCGGATCGAGCGGGTGCCGATCGTCTCGAATGACACGCTGTTGGATGAACTGGGGGCGGAACGGCTCTGGTAGGCCCGCTGAAGCCCCGGCGAGAAGCTCCACGAGGGCATGATCATCGGCGAGAACGCGGAGGAGGCGAGGACCTCGAGGTCAACCCGCTCAAGTCCAAGCAGCTGACCAACTTCCGCGCCAGCGGCAAGGACGCCGGAACGTTCGGGGGCATCCGCCTGACCCCGCCATCCCCGCGAAAGCGGGGATCGCCTACATCCAGGACGACGAGCTGGTCGAAGTGACGCCGCAGAGCTTCCGGCTGCGGAAGCGGCATCTCGATCCGCATGAGCGGAAGAAGATGGCAAGGCAGGAAGAATAACGCTAATAGACTCACTTTCGTTTTGGTATGGTGTATCACTTGCGACTCTAAGTGGGGGAGTCGCAGGCGGACACTATTCTAAACGGGGGCGAAGAAAATGCCTGAACATCTGAAAGCATCGCGCGACATTCCATCCGAGATGGCGCTGATCATCGGTCAGGAGACGGAACCAGACTTCCGCCCCGCCAGCCTCAGTCTCATCAAGGGGCCCTTCACTATGATGGGGACCCCATGGACCGTAACGGGCGGGACTCCGCCCGCTCCATCCGTCCCTGCCGCGCCGCTGCATTGCCTGAACTTCAACGGCGCGGGGCATTTCTTCGGTCAGATCAACCTTCGAGTCAGCGGCGCGTTCTTACAGACCGATGTCATCGGAAGTTACAAGCTCTGGCACAATACTTCGCTTGATATCATTGACGGTCGGTTGTGGGCATGGGTGGCCGCCTTCCGCGTCGTGAATTCGTTCTACATTATCCGGCGAAACGCCAACCGGATCGACATGGCGATAAGGTCTAACGACTCGCTCAGCGATGGAACTGACACGGACGGGCCCGTCGTCTATAACACAACTCTGAAGCGTGTTGCTCGGGTGCCATTCTGGCAGAAATGGTTCTGACCCGGCTGCCACTCGCAGCCATGATGACACGGTGAATGATCTCAAGCGCGGCTACGCTGCGTCCGGGCCAGCGCCGCACCGAACGCGCCCGCGAGCAGCAGGTGCACCGCGAGAAACCCTTTCGCCAGCTCGCGCGCCTCTTCGGTGGCGACGCTCCACACTCGTTCGCCGCGACCGTGCCGAAGCCGACCAGGTTGCCGGCGAGCACCGCGCGCAGCCACGGTGACGGCGGCGCTTCGCGCGTCAGCCAGTTGAGCGTCGCGATTCCCAGCAGTGGCCCGCCGAGCAGCCGCAGCAGCGCGATCAGCTCTCCCGACGCATCCGCCGGCACTGCCCCGACGCCGAACTGCCGCGGCACGAACACCAGCGCGAGGCCGACGGCGGCGAGGTAGAGGGCCGAGAGGGTCAGGGTGGGCTTGGTCATGCCGGACCTCCATGGGGTTACGCAGGGCTTCGGCTCGCGGGTCCAATGCGGCGCCAAGCGAGCCGGCCGATGAAGTCCGCGCCGATTTCGGTGTCCTACAGCCCCCGACCTGTGCTTGACTTAGATTCATGCTTTGTTCCGAGTCGGATCACACACCTTCCGGGGGCGCCGAGGAGTTGTCCACGGCCAGCGCGACCATTGGGACCCTTCGCCGCTCGCGGCGGCGCAAAGGCCATGGCCTCGGCGGCCTCGCCCCCTGCCTCGCAACCGAGCAAACGCCGGCAAGAGGGCCCACATGCCCCCGTTTCCCCGGAAAGTGTGCCCCTGTGCCCTTTGCCGCCAACTCCCGGAAATCACACCGAAACACCCGTGCCCCAACAGAGGCACACGGTGTGCCTTGTGTGCCCCTGTGTCACCCCCTCTTCCGCAAGACTGTCGCCCTGTCGCCTTGGCCCTCAAACCACGGAAAGCCCGCGCTTTTCCGAGCGGGAATCAGGGTGACAGGGTGTCGCTTGTGTCGCCCTGGATCGGCCGTCCGCCGCCCTCAGGCCAGCCACCCGAGCGGATGATGCGCCCGCGCAATCCCGTAGATCGCCGCGAACACCACCCCCGCCGCGGCCAGGCTGGCCCACCGCCGCACGGCCGTCGCGCCGCGCAGCGCGAAGTAGCCGAGCACCACGTAGACCACGATCAGCCCCACCTTCACCGTCAGCCAGCCGTCCTCGATCGGGTCGTAGCCGGTGAGCGTCATCAGCATCAGCGCCGCGGTCAGCAGCACGGTGTCGATGGTCCACTGGAGCCAGCGCACGGGCCCGGCGAGCGGCCAGCGCATGCCGAGCGCGTTGAGCGCCAGCGCGCGCAGCAGCAGCAGCGCGCCGCTGGTCAGCGCCGAGCCGATGTGGGCGTGGCGGATCTCGAGGTAGAAGACCTCCATCGCCGTTTGCCGTGCGGCTCAGGCCGCCCGCGCCGCTCCGCTGTCGCCCGCCGCGGCCTCGCCTTCGGTGTCGACCGCGTAAGGCTCGCGCCGCGGGCGCAGCCACAGGCTGGCGATGAACCAGGCCAGCAGCAGCGCGCCGACCGCGAAGATCGTGTCGCCCGGCACCCGCATCCACACCAGCAGGTCGACGATCGGCTGCTGCATGAACTCGGCCGAGCGCGCGTACCAGTAGCCCTGGTCGATCGCCGCGAGCAGCTGCAGCGTGCCGAGCGGCAGCAGCGTCAGCGCCGCCATCAGCGCGAGCCCGATGTTGAAGCACCAGAAGCTGCCCTTGAGCAGCTTCTCGTTCCACACCAGCTCGGGCAGCATCCCGCGCAGGCAGAACAGCACCAGCCCGATGCCGAGCATGCCGTAGACCCCGAACAGCGCGGTGTGCCCGTGCAGCGGGGTCAGGTTGAGGCCCTGCATGTAGTACAGCGACAGCGGCGGGTTGATCAGGAAGCCGAACAGGCCGGCGCCGACGAGGTTCCAGAAGCTGACCGCGATGAAGAAATAGACCGGCCACTTGTAGCGCTTCATCCACGGGGCCGCCCCGCACAGGCGGTCATGCTCGTAGGCCTCGAAGCCGATGTAGGCGAGCGGCACGACCTCGAGCGCCGAGAAGCTCGCGCCGATCGCCAGCACCGCGATCGAGGTCCCGGCGAAGTACAGGTGGTGGAGCGTGCCGAGCACCCCGCCGAACATGAAGATGATCGTCGCGAACAGCACCGCGGTGGTCGCCGGGCGCACGTTGATCAGGCCGAGCTTGACGAACAGGAACGCGATCACCGCCGTGGCGAAGACCTCGAAGAAGCCCTCGACCCACAAGTGCACCAGCCACCAGCGCCAGTACTCGACCATCGACAGCGAGGTGTGCTCGTTCCACATCAGCGCGGCGGCGAAGAACAGCCCGATGGCGACCGCCGAGAGGAAGAACAGCCCGATGATCGAGCGGCTCTCCGACGGCGTGCGCAGCGCCGGCCACAGCGCCCGGCCGACCAGCGCCAGCCAGATCATCAGGCCGATGAACAGGAACCACTGCCAGAACCGTCCCATGTCGGCGTATTCCCAGCCCTGGTGGCCGAACCAGAAGTTGTTCTCGAGGCCGAGCGTCTGCATCACCGCGAGCCACTGCCCGGCGAACGAGCCGACCACGATGATCAACAGGCAGGCCCACAGCACGTTGACCCCGAGCCGCTGGAACGGCGGCTCGTAGCCCGAGATCGCCGGGGCGATGTAGAGCCCGGTGCCGAGCCAGGCGACCGCGATCCACAGCACCGCGAGCTGGGTGTGCCAGGTGCGGGTGATCGAATAGGGCAGCACGTCGGCCAGCGCGTAGCCGTACACGTCTTGGCCCTCGACCTGGTAGTGCGCCGACATCGCCCCGAACAGGATCTGCACCAGGAACAGCGCCAGCAGCACCCAGAAGTACTTGGCGGTCGCCTTCATCGACGGCGTGACGACCACCTCGCGCAGCGGGTCCTTCGGCGGCAGGTCGCAGTATTCCTCGCCGCGCGCGTGGCTCATCGCCCGGTGGACGCCGAGCAGGGCGATCCCGGCGAGCAGGAAGATCACGCTGAACGCCGACCACACGAAAGTGCTCGCCGGCGGGCGGTTGCCGACCAGCGGCTCGCTCGGCCAGTTGTTGGTGTAGGTCACGTCGACGCGGTCGGGGCGCTGGGTCGTCGCCGCCCAGGCGGTCCACCAGAAGAACGCCGAGAGATCCTCGCGCAGCGCCGGATCGGGCACCGTGTCGTTCTTCATCGCGTAGTTCTCGCGCAGCACCGCGGTGTCGGCGCCGGTGCCGAACAGGCTCTCGTAGTGGTCGGAGACTTCGGCGATCGCCGCCGCGCGCTCGTCGCTGATGGTGATCGTGCCGGTGTCCGCGTCGTAGGTGTTGGGGCGCATCTCGCGGCGCAGGCGGTCCTGCAGCCCGGACTGCGCTTCGGCGTCGAGCGCGGCGTAGCCGCCGCCGGCCCACTGGTTCATCAGCGCCAGCGACTCGCGGTGCAGCCAGTCGGCCGACCAGTCGGGCGCGACGTAGCCGCCGTGGCCCCAGATCGAGCCGAGCTGCATCCCGCCCATCGATTGCCAGACCTGCCGCCCGCGCTGGATGTCGGCTCGGGTGTAGACCGTCTCGCCGCCCTCGGTGACGACCCGCTCGGGCATCGGCGGCGCCTTGATGGCGATGTCGCGGCCGATCAGCAGCAGGACCGCGAACGATCCGAACAGGACGGCGAACAGAATGATCCACAATTTGCGCGTGCTGGTCATCGATCGCTCCCCTGCGACTCCCGATGGTCTTGATAAACTGCAGCAAGTTTGCTGCGGTTCCAAGTGTTACGAATGCGCCGGCAGGGAACCGGGCACGCCCGGCGATAGTCGCCCGAGAGAAGACAGCGGAAAGGGGCCCGACATGACGGTGGAAACGCGCGGCGAACGGATGCTCGAATTGCGCAAGGCGCGGATGGCCGCTTCGCCGCCGATACTGCGCGGCGGCTTCCGGCCATTTTTTCTCGTCGGCGCCTTGTGGGCGGTGATTGCGCTGGCGCTGTGGCTGTTCGCGCTGCTCGGCGGGCTCGAGCTGCCGAGCGCGTTCGATCCGCTCGCCTGGCACCGGCACGAGATGCTGTTCGGCTTCGTCGGGGCGATGGTCGCCGGGTTCCTCTTGACCGCGATCCCCAACTGGACCGGGCGCCTGCCGATCGCCGGCTGGCCGCTGGCGACGCTGGTCGGGCTGTGGCTCGCGGGCCGCCTCGCGGTGCTGTTCTCGGGTGCGCTCGGGCTCGGCGCCGCGGCGCTGCTCGACGTCGGCTTCTACGCGGTCATGGCCTTCGTCGGGGCGCGCGAGATCCTCGCGGCCAAGAACCGCAACCTGCCACTGGTGGCGATGATCCTGCTGTTCGGCGCGGCCGACGCGACCGACTTCGCCGCGGTCTCGGGCCTGCTCGCCGACGGCGAGGCCGGCTTCCGCGCCGGGATCGCGCTGGTCACGGTGATGATCTCGGTCATCGGCGGGCGGATCATCCCCTCGTTCACCCGCAACTGGCTGGCCAAGCACGGGCACGAGCAGGGCCTGCCCGGGCAGCCGAACCGGTTCGATCTCGCGGTGATCGTCTTCACCGCGCTGGCGCTGCTCGGCTGGGTGCTCGCGCCCGGCGCCCCGCTCACCGGCGGGGTACTGGTCGCGGCCGGCGCGCTGCAACTCGTCCGCCTCGCCCGCTGGCGCGGCTGGCGCACGCTGAGCGACCAACTCGTGCTGGTGCTCCACGTCGGCTACCTGTGGGTCCCAGTGGGGCTGGCGCTGCTCGGCTGGAGCGTGCTCGACCCGGCGCTCCCGCGCACCGCGGCGGTCCACGCGCTGACCGCCGGGGCGATGGCGACGATGATCCTCGCCGTCACCACCCGCGCGACGCTCGGCCACACGGGCCGCGAGCTGCGCGCCGGGGCGCTCACGGTCGGCGCCTACTGGCTGGTCACGCTCGGCGCCCTGCTGCGCCTCGCCGCCTCGCTCGGCTGGATCGGCTACCAGGCCGGCCTCGAGTTCGCCGGCGCGCTGTGGGCCGGGGCCTTCGTGCTGTTCCTCGTCGCCTACGGCCCGATTCTGTTCGCCGGTCGGCTCGACGCCAAACCTGGCTGAGACAGGCGCGCTCGGGGAACGTCAGGGCGCACCAGTCCGCGGCCCCGCCGTGCCACGAGCTATCGCGGATTCGACGGTTAGCGCCATACTAACCGTCCCGTTACATCGACCCTTCACTCCGTCGTTTATGAATATCTCTACCAGTCTATTCATAAATTACTTCAATGGGCTACGGCGAACTGAGTCGGGATGTATTGCGAGCGCTCTCGCTCGCCCTCGAAGAAATCGCCGAAGACGACGAAGACGACGAGGCGAGACCTCCGAAAATCCTCGGCAGCGTCGATGCCCGCGAGGTCGAGCGCAACGCCGATCGCCTCGCGGAAATCGCCGCGCGCGAGTACCGCGCGCGCCGCTCGCGCGAGCGCTACTTCGATCGCAAGCTGTTCGGCGAGCCGGCGTGGGACATCCTGCTCGACCTGTTCATCCAGCAGTCGAGCGGCAAGACGGTCAGCGTGACCAGCGCGGCGATCGCCTCGCAGGTGCCGGTGACGACCGCGCTGCGCCATCTCGCCGCGCTGCAGAAGGCCGGGCTGATCGAGCGCATGCGTTCGGCGGCCGACGCGCGGGTCAAGCTGCTGCGGCTGACGCGGGACGGCTACGTTCGCGTCGGCTCGTGGCTGATGGACCGCACCGCCCCGGTGATCCGCCGGCGCTAGAACTGCCGCTCGCGCACGGTCGGGCCGATCGAGCTGCGGTAGTGGACCGGCGTATCGAACGGCAGCTGCTGTTCCCACACCGCGCCTGGATAGAGCCGCTTCGCCGGCAACTCGCGGCAGTCGCCGCCCGCCGCGTCGCACTGGCGCCCGTCGAACAGCTCCTGCGCGGTATTGCCGGCGTTGCGCAAGGTCAGCGTGCGGCCGCTGCGCGCGCTCTCGAGATCGCCGGTCAGCGCCTCGGGACGGACGAGCACCAGCGTGTCGTAACCGACGAAGACCTTGAGCGCGCTCGACTCCGCGGTGACGGCGCCGGCGACCGGCTTGATCGTCACCCGGTAGACGCGGTCCGTCGCCGAGCGCTCGCCGATCGCCGCGACGCGGATCGTGCGCCGTTCGCCGGGTTCCAGCACCAGCCGCGTCGGCGAGACCAGCAGCCCGGCCAGCTCGGGATCGGTCACCGCGACGCGCTGCTCGGCGGGCGTGCCGGCGGCGCGGATCTCGAACGGCTCGGCGAGCACGTACATCCGCTCGTCGCCGTCGTTCCACACCTCGATGTCCTCGCGCGGCGGCTTGTCCGGCAGCAGGTCGACGATCACCTGGCTGAGCACCATCTCGGCCCGCGCGCCGGCGGCGAGGCCGACGGTCGCGGCGAAGGCCAGCGCGGGAAGGAGGAGCCTGCGTATCGTCATCGCGTTTCCTTGTCTCCACTGGGCCGGGGCATGTCCAGCGCACCGAGGCGGATCTCCCCGTCGGTTTCGGTACAGCAAATGACGTCGCCGATCCGCGCGATGCCCTCGCTGGTAGGCGCCGGCGGCAGCGTCATCGGGAACGAGCGGCCGTCGCGCGTGGTCACCGTCAGGTCCGCGTCGTCGGCCGCTTCGAGCTGGAAGTAGCCGTCGTCGTCGGTCTCGCTCCACACGCCCTTGGCGGTGATCGAGGCGCCGCGGATCGGCGAGCCATCGGCGCCGATGAGACGGCCGAAGCGGATCGTGATCGGGGCGGCGCGCCACTCGAGGCGTGCGACAGTGCCCGGATAGAGGCCGATGCGGCGGGTCGCGTTGTCGTAGGCGAGCAGGTCCTCGCCGATCGAGCGGATGCGCACCTCGTAGGCGCGGTACGGCGGCAGCGCGAGCGTGAACGGCGCCGGTCCGTCGATCGTCCCGGCGAGCTGCTCGTTGACCAGCACCTCGAACCGATCCTTCGTGCGCGCGCCTTCGACGCGGGCGACGATCAGGCTCTCGGTGGTGGTCTTGCCGGCCACTTCGAGCGCCCCGGCACCCGCGGCGAACGTCGTCTGCAGACCGAGCGTGTACTGGCTGACGGTCGCCGCCGGGGTATCGCTGCGCACGAAGTCGCCGGCGAACGTCCCGAGGTGGTGGCGGTACTCGGTCGACAGCACGAGGTTGTCCTGCCGCGGCTGGTGCTCGTAGCCGGCGCCGAGCGAGAGCTCGCCGTCGGCGATATCGCGGCTCAGCGAGGCGGAAAGCGCCGCCACCGGGCCGTCGCCGGTTTCGTCGTCGGGCAGGCTCGAGACGCGCCCGCCGCCGAGCGCGGTCACCGTCGAGCGACCGCCGAGCATGCGCAAGGCGACCCCGGCGAAGCCCGCGCTGCCGCGTTCGGTCGCGGTCGCGTCGCCGCGCAGGGTGAGGGTGAACGGCCCCTTGCGCAGCACGTCCCACTCGACCGACGGGCCGATGCTGTAGCGCGCCTCCTCGCCCTCGTCGTCGCGATAGGCGAAGGTGCCCATCAGGCGGACGTTCGCGAGGCTGTACGAGACGACGCCGTTGGCCTGCGAATAGCTGCCTTGGCTGTCGCCGATGCCGATCGCGCCGAACATCGGCAGCGGCGGCGCGGCGACGTCGTCCGCCGCTTCGATCCGCCGCAGGTCGAAGTTGAAGCTCAGCCGCGTGGACCCCGCCGACATCAGCTGGAGGATACCGCCGTAGGTGCCGTCGTCGTCGGCCACCGCCGATGCGCGGACGAGCGCGAGCGGGCTGATCCAGGTCGCGGCGATCTGGCCCGACGCGCCGAGATCGCTCGCCTCGACCCCGGCGGACAGCGCCCAGTGCTCGCTTAGCCGATGCGCGATCCCGCCCTGGACGTACGGGTGATCGGTCGGATCGAGCGACCCGCGCTCGGCGTCGTCGATCAGCGCTCCGCCGAAGGCGAAGAAGTCAGTCCGCCCGAGCGAGGGAATCAGCCGGCTCTTGGAGAAGAAGCGCCGCTCCTCGCGCTCGGGCCGGCCGGGCTCGTCGATCCGCAGCAGGATCTCGTACGAGCCGTCGGGCAGCGTCGAGGTGTCGATTTCCTGGTTGCCGGCTTCGTAGATCGCCGAATAGAGGACCCGCCCGTCGCGCACGATGTCGACCCGGGCGCGCTGGTCGAGGTAGACCACCACCGGGCTGCCGAGCATCTCGTCGCGGTCGAGCCGGGTGTCGATCTGGCTCTCGATGCCGAACCCGAGCAGCTTGCGCCGACCCGCGATCTCGCTTCCGGGCGCGAACAGCGCGCCGGCCGAATAGCGCAGCCCGGGGCGGTCCCACTCGAACGCCACGCGCTCGGCGCCGAGGCCGATCTCGTTGGCATAGGTCAGGTCCGCGCGCAGGCGGCGCTCGCCGCTGGCCAGGACGATGCTGTCCTGCAGGCTGTAGGCCGTCCCGGTCCGGCCGAAGTTGCCCGACACCACCGCGCCGATCTGGTTGATCATCGCCAGCCCCTGCTGCGGCTCGGGGATGTAGGCCTGCTCGATGTTGTCCTGCACCGCGAGGAACCGCGGGTTGACGAAGATGTCGAGCCGGAAGCGGTCGCGGTCGAAGATGACGCCGACCACTTCGGGCGACAGCCGGCCGCAGCGTGCCGGATCGGAGGTCGCCGAGCAGGCCAGCTGCGCGTTCGCCGGCAGCGGGTCGGCCGACAGCGCGGCTTCGACCGCCGCGGGGTCGGTCAGGTTCGGCAGCAGGGCGACGACCGCGGCGGGTTCGGTGAAGCGGATCGAGCCGGGCGCGGTGCTGATCCGCGCCTCGCCCGTGCGCACGCCGCCGACGTAGACGTCGACCACTAGGATGCGGGCTTCGGTAAGATTGGCAAAGCCTTCGGGCTCGCCGACTTCGATCGCCGGCGGCCCGGCCTCCGAGGTCTGCGCCGCGAGCGGCCAGCCGCCTCCGCCGGCCAGCAGGGTGCAGCACAGCGCCAGCGCGCGGATGCGAGGTCGCCGAGAGGTGGTGCGGAGCGTGACCATCGGTCGCCCGGCCGTCAGTTCGGCACGATGGTGATCGACAGCACGCCGGAATAGCTGCCGGCCGTGGCCGTCGCGAGCGCGGTGCCCGGAATGGTGACGATCAGGCTCGCGTTCTCGCCGCCGCTGCAGGTCTGGCTGTTCGACGCGTTGCCGAAGCCCGACGCGGTCGCTCCGGCAGTGAGCTGGGTCCCGGTGGTCTGGTTGGCCGCGTCTGCCCAGCGCACCTGGTATGGCAGCGTGCTGGCGCCGGAGGAGAGGGTGAACGCTCCGCCGCTGCCATTGCCGGTCGCGATGACCGAGTACGGGCGCCGGATGGGGAAGCCGAAGATGACGAACGCGCTGAAAACGCAGACGTTCTGGCTGTTGGTTTGGTCGGTGAACGAGTTGATCGTGCCGTAGTTGACGTCCGCCAGCCCGGTTACGCGCGACATCGACTGCGCGCGCGCGGCGAGCGGACTCACCGAGGCGGCCAGCGCAGCGACGATCGTCAGCGCGATTAAGGGCGATCCCCTAGTCATCGTTAACGATATGCAACGAACTTGGTAAACAAGCCGTTAGCAAAAGGTTGCCCGCCCCGAGTGTCCTCGGAGCGGGCAGCAGAACCTTCCTGGACGAAGGTTACCGGAACTACGCGATTATTGCGGCGTGACGACGAGCGTCAGCGTGCCGGTGTAGCTGGTACCGGCGTCCATCGTGCTGAGATCGGCCGTCGCAATGTTGACGATCAGGCTCGCGGTGGTCGCCGGCGCGACCGAGCAGGTCTGGTTGACCGCGGTCGTCGTCAGCGTGCCCGACGCGGTTCCGGAAAGGAGCGCGCTGCCGCTGGTCTGGCCCGAGGAAGCCGCCCACTCGACCGAGTAGGGCACCGTTCCCGAGCCGTTGGTCAGGGTGAAGGCGCTGCCGCTGCCGCTCCCGGTCGCGGTTACCGTGTAGCCTTTGGTGGCGGTGTTGCTCCAGATGCACACGTTCTGCGCGTTCGAAGCCGGCGTGCCCGGATCCTGGTTGGTGAACGCGACGTCGCTCAGCCCGGTGATCCGCGCGCGGCTCGGCACCGAGGCCGAGATGCTGACGGTACCGGTCGAGGTCGATCCCAGGGTGCCCTGGCTCGCCGCGAAGGCCGGGCCCGAGGCGAAGCCCGACGCCAGTGCCGCGCAGAGCAGCGCGACGCGCTGGCCCGTCGACACACGATCTGTCGTACGAAGTGTCATGTTAAGTGGTCCCATCCAAGTCTACCCGCACGGGGAAATACCTAGCCAGGGTTAAGGATTGGTTTGCCAAAGAAATGCACCGCGTCGCGGCGGTCCGCGGGGACATCTCCACTCAGCGGAATCCCGCAGGGTATCCTCTCGCGAGCGGCATTTCGCGCCGAACCATCACGCTCTGTCGAGGCACTTACGTGCGGGACGCACGCGTCCACGACGGGCCGCCCTGACAACACTTGCGACAACTCTTCCGTTGCCCAAGCGTTGCGAAGGGAGGATAATCCCGCCGCTTCAGATTGGGAGACAGGCGATGATGGCCCGGTTTCGCAGTTTCACCTTTGGCGGCCTGCTGGCCGCGGCCCTGCTGGCGCCCCTCCCGGCCACCGCTGAGTCAAACGAGGAGGCGCTCGCCCGGTTCGAGGGACCGCTGTGCCCCGGGGTCGTCGGCCTCAGGCGCGAGGCGGCCGAGATGATGGTCGGGCGGATACGCGCGACAGCCGAGACGCTCGGACTGCGGATGGCGCCGGAGGGCGACTGCGAGGCCAACCTGGTGGTCGGCTTTGTCGACGACGGCCAGGCGTTCCTCAACCAGTTGCGCAACGAACGCCGCTACATCTTCGCCGAGCTGACGCGCGAGGAAAGGCTCGAGCTCCTCAACGAGACCGGTCCGGCGCGGGCGATGCTGCGGGTCCGCTCGCGAACCCGCGACGGCATGCCGATCTCTCGCCGCGAGAGCCTCGGCGAATTGCCGCAGACCGCGATGTGGATGGCGCACTCGAAGATCTACATTGCCACCCGCAACGACATCATCTCGGCCCTGGTGCTGTTCGACCGCGACGAGATTCGCGACCTCAACCTGACCCAGCTGGCCGATTATGCCACATTCCGCGCGCTGGTCCATCAGCTGCCGGACCCCGCCGGCGCCGGGCAGGCCTCGATCCTGTCGCTGTTCGACAGCGCGGCCGAGCGGCCCGCCAGCCTGACCGACTTCGACCTCGCCTACATGCGGACGCTGTACTCGGGCCTGGCCAACCTGCCGGCTCCGGCCAAGCTCGCCGAACTCGAGCAGGCGACGGGGGTCCGCACGCGCGAATAGGCCGCTCCCGAACCGAGTGCCGATCGTCCATCCCGCGGGCGGCTCCAACGCCGGGCCGCCTTTTCCGGAGCCTCACCCCGCATGATCTCCTTTCGCGACGGCTGTCTCGCAGGCCTGGCTGTCATGTTGTTCGCCGCCGCACCTGCGGCCGGGCAATCGCAAGAAGAACCCGCCGAGGCGTCCGACGACGACATCATCGTCACCGGCGAGCGTCCGACGCATCGCGAGGTCAGCCGCCAGGCGCGCGACGTGACCGACATCGGCAGCGACATTCGCGATCGGCCGCTGGCGCGGATCGAGGACCGCCTGTGCCCCGGGGTGATCGGGCTCAAGCGCTACGCCGCCGAGCTGATGATCGACCGCATTCGCTGGAACGCCGAGCGCCTCAACATGTGGCTAGCCGACGACAGCAACTGCTCGCCTAACCTGATCGTCGCATTCGTCGAGGACGGCCAGCAGACCATCGCCGAGCTGGTCGACAACCAGCCGTGGCTGTTCGCCACGCTCGCCACGCACGAGCGCCGGGCCCTGGTCGCCGAGCGCGGCCCGGTCAGGGTCTGGACCACGGCGCAGACGCGGACTCGCGACGGCATGCCGATCGCGCGGCGCGAGAACCTGACCGACCCGCCGGTCACGCAGATGTGGATGGCGCACTCGAAGCTGTACCTGACGATCCGCGAGGACATCACCCAGGTCGTCGTGCTGTTCGACCGCGAGGGCGTGCGCGGCAAGTCGATCATCCAGCTGGCCGACTATGCCACGATGCGCAGTTTCGCCCGGACCCGCCCCGCCACCGGCGACGCGGCACTCGACACGATCCTCGCGCTGTTCGATCCCGGGCACGAGCCGCCGCAGGAGCTGACCGCCTTCGACCAGGCCTACCTGCGCAGCGTCTACAAGGAGATCGCCAACCTGCCGGCGGCGATGAAGCTGCTCGATGTCAGCGACGAGCTCGAGCGGGCGATGGCGGCAGAGGGGGCGGGGCAGGCGACGTCGAGCGAACAATAGACGCCGGGGCGTGGCTCAGCCTTCGATCGCCCGCCTGGTCAGGTACGGTAAATCTTCCGACAGTACCGTTTCTGCCCGGCGTCGTGGACCCGGGGGCGTGCCCATGCTTCGTGCTGCTCTGCTTGCTTGCCTCACGTCATCGCCATTCGTTGCCGTAGCGGCGCTCGCGCAGGCCCAGGACGAGCGCGGGGAAGGCAGCGCCGAGGCCAGCTCGACCATCGTCGTCACCGGCGAGCAGCCAAGCTGGAGCGAGGTCACCCGCCAAGCCCGCGAGATCACCCAGCAGACCGGGATCCGTCACGCGCCGCTGGCGCGCTTCGAGGGCGACCGGCTCTGTCCCGGCGTGCTCGGCCGG
>JAEZES010000005.1 GCA_023432995.1 Pseudomonadota bacterium | reverse complement strand
CCACCAGGTCGGTCAGGCTGCAGCCCAGCTCCTCGCGAATCTCGCGCAGCGCGGCCCGCTCGGGATGCTCGCCGCGATCGATTCCCCCGCCGGGCAGCGACCACACCGGGGGACCATACGAATGTCGCACCAGCAGCACCCGCTCGTGCTCGTCGAACGCGACCACCACGACGCTGCTGCGTCGCGGGCGGCGCACGCGCCACCACACCCGGCGAACGCGATGCGCCACGCGGTAGAGCTGCCTGTGCAGCGGGGCCGGGATCAGGTGAAGCATGTGACCGGCTGGCGCGCGGCGCCGAGCAGGCGCGCCACCGGGAGGTCGTGCTCGCCGCGCACGGCGGCCTCGAACAGCGCCCGCTTGGACGCGCCGCGGATAACGAACAGCAGCGCGTCGGAGTTGAGCAGAGCCGACATCGTCAGCGTGACTCGATCGAACGGCGCTTCCGGCGGCAGCGGGTCGGGTGTCAGGCGGCGAACCCGTTGCGGGTCGTCGGGTCGCGGATCGGCGCTCGGGAACAGCGAGGCGACGTGCCCGTCCTCGCCCATGCCGAGCCAGGCCAGGACGAAATGCGGTACCTGCTCCATCTCGCTCAGTGCGACCACTTCGGCGCCCGCGGGCTCGAGCAGGGCGCGGATCCGGCCGGTGTTGCTGGCCGGATGGTCCTCGGGCACCAGACGGTCGTCGCCCGGCCACACAGTCACGCGGCGCCAGTCGAGCGGTGCCTTGGCGAGCTCGGCGAGGATCGGAAACGGCGTCGAGCCTCCGGGCACCGTGATGGCGACCGGGGCCCGGCTCGCCTTCAGCGCCTCGTCGATCCGCCGCCGCAGCCAATCGGCGATCGCCGCGTCACCGGCGCCTTCGATAGTCTCGACCTTGGCCATGCGTTCCTAGTAACCCAACCCCGACTTGTGTCGAGCGTCACAGCAGCCCGCGCGCCGCCAGTACGGTCCCCGCCGCGGCCACGGCCATCAGCCCGGCGGCGCCGTAGCGGAGAGCCGCCAGCGGCAGGCGTCCCTCCCACTCCTCGGCCATCGACCAGGCCGCGGTGAACACCGCGCCGCTGCCGAGCACGCCGCCACTCGCCGCGAGCCATGGCTTTCCTGTCGCCGCGGCCAACGCGAGGACGAGCAATCCGGCCGCCGCCGTCAGTTGCGCCGTCCCGAGCACCAGCAGCACCGCGCCGAACGACCGCGTCGGTTCGACCGGCGTCCGCCCGGGCCGCAGGACAATAAGCTCGGCCGCGGCCAGCAGGAGAGCGAAGGCAACCAGCAGCGAACGGGCTTCGGAAGCGAGGCCGGGGCGGAGCGCGGCGCCTAGATGGGCGGCGAGCGCGCCGGCCAGCGCGCAGGCTAGCCACCCCACCGCCAGCAACGCGGTGCCGCCGCCCAGCGCCGCCGACAGCCGCGCCATGCGCACGGCCTCGCGCGCGCCGAGGGTAGCCAGGCCGGCCGCGAGCAGGGCGAGGAAGAACGCTGGCAAGGGTCAGCACCACGCCGGACCGGCGGCGGCGCTCACTTCGCCAAGGGGAATGGAGCGGGTGAAGGGAATCGAACCCTCGTCGTAAGCTTGGGAAGCTTCTGCTCTACCATTGAGCTACACCCGCAATCTCAAAGCCCTACGTGCCTCCGCTTCCCGGTCTGGCTCTTTTCTGGCTCCGAAACCTCGTTCCCTCTCTATTCACGCCGGAGCCGATTGCTTCAAGCCCCTTCGTAAGGGATCATGCCGTCCAATCGCTCGATAATGGTTGGAGCGCCATGCCGCACTGATGAGCAACCAGCGCTGGGTACTGACGCTTCTTGGCGTCCTTTGAGCAGGCGTACCCGTCGGGCCCTATTTCCTCCTGGGGCTCAACGAGCGCGACCAGATATTCGGCAACGTATCGATGCGCCAAGTTGCTGGACAGGCTCGATCCGCAACATCCGAATGGCAGCCCGCCGGAAGTAGCGGGAGCCTTGCGCCACGGACCGCGTCAGGTCGATCCGCTCGCCCATCGTGTCTCCTATCGCGGACGGCCGGTGGCACTGACGCCGAAGCAAATCGAACTGCTGACCCACCTGATGCGCAACCCGAACCGCGTCCACTCGCGCGCGAACCTCTTGCGCGTTATCGGCGGAGACAACGCGAGCATGGACGAGCGGACCGTCGATGTCTGGATCTGACGCCTGCCCTGGGCCTTGCAGGAGTGTGGCGCGCCCGTTCCGATCCGCACCGTCAAGGGGATACGGCTTCGTATTGGACTTGGTCTGACGCGATACGCGTTTTCAGACCGAACGCCTCTCGTATTCCGGCTGGCACCCACTCCCGCACGCAGATAAACCGTGCGCCGATGATGACCGGCCGCTCCATCCCCGTAACGGGTATCGTGCTCGCGGTCGTGACCTCCGCGGTGGTGGCGATAAGCGGCGCAAACATCCTGTTTGTGCTGGCGGCGATGCTGGTTTGGATCGCCTCCTTGTGGCTGACGTCGCAACCACCTCCCGCGCCCAGCACCAACACAGACGAAGGCGTTCGGCTGACGCCCGCGGGAATCCGCGACCTGATCGAGCATTCGGGCATGCCGATGTTCATGCTCGAGGGCGACCGGATTTCCGTCGCTAACGCGGCGGCGCGTGAAACCATGGGGGGTCACGTCGTCGGCCAGGATGCGCGTGTCGCATTCAGGCATCCGGTGGCGGTTGACCTTCTGGCTCGGCCCGATGGCGGCAGCGCCCTTATCGAAGGCCTGACCGGTCCGCGCAGCGTCTGGCAAATGACCCGCCAGCGGATCGACGCGGCCCACAGCCTGGTCGAATTACATAACCGCACCACCGAGGCGGACATCGGCAAGGCCCACACGGATTTTGTTGCGAACGCTAGCCATGAGCTGCGCACTCCCTTGGCGTCGATCATTGGCTATATGGAAACCTTGGTGGAAGCCGAAGGCGGCCTCGACAAAGAACGGGCGAACCGCTTCCACGCGACGGTGCTGCAAGAGGCCCGCCGATTGCAGAGCCTCGTGGACGACTTGATGTCCCTATCGAGGATCGAGGCGGAAAAGCACGATCAGCCGCGCGAAGAAATCGACTTGGCGGGACTGGCCGAACAGGCGTCGCGCGACGGCGCCGGACCGGATAGGCGCCATCGTCTCGAATTTCTTCCGGCAGCCGAAAGGCTATCCGTTCGCGGCGATCGCAAACAGCTTGAGCAGCTCGTGTGCAACCTCGTGGACAATGCGCTCAAGTATGGCGCGCCGGATTCTCCGGTCCAAATCGGTATCAAGCGTGGCGAAAATCAAACGGCGGTGCTGACTGTCCGCGACCAGGGCGAGGGGATCGCCGCCGAGCACATCCCGCACTTGACGCGCCGCTTCTACCGGACCGACCCCGGGCGCAGCCGCGCCGCGGGCGGGACCGGGCTAGGACTCGCCATCGTGAAGCACATCGTCGAGCGCCATCGGGGCAGGCTCGATATCGCGAGCCGTAAAGGCGAGGGCACTACTGTCACAGTGGCGTTACCGCTCGCCGACTGACTTACGAGACGCGTCACTGTGGATAACGCCAAAGATTGTCACACGGGTGTAACACGCCGGTCATAGCCGCCGATCGGCAAGACCAACGTCGAAGGCTGACCATGCGCTCTCTCCTCGCCTTTCTCCTGGCCAGCGGCGCTGCGCTGGCGCCACTTTCCGCATCTGCGCAGGCGGTCGATCTCGGCGCCGTGCAAGACCAGCTCGCGGCGATGCAGGCGGAGATCGCGCGACTAACCGCACAAGTCGCCGAGCTGGAGGCACGCGAAGAGGCGCGCGCGGCAGCACCCGTCCCGGCTGCAACTCCAGCGCCAACCCCCGCTCCCAGCGCCGCGATCGCATGGAAGGGCGCCCCCGAAATCACTGGCGAGGGCGGCTGGTCGTTCAAGCCACGTGGGCGCCTGCAAATCGACACGGCGGTGATCGATGCGCCGAGTGGAATCGCCGGCAACAGCCTCGGTACCGCCACCGAGTTCCGCCGCGCTTACATTGGCTTCGATGGAACGTTGCCCGGTGGCTTCGGCTACCGCGTCGAAGCCGACCTTGCGAACTCCTCGGTCGAGCTGACCGACGTCTATCTGACCTACAAGGCTTCGAGAGAGCTGACGCTCACGGTTGGTCAGCACAAGCCATTCTGGGGTCTCGACGAGCTGACTAGCGACCTGTTCATCCCGTTCATGGAACGCGCGGCCTTCAACTCGGCGTTCGGGTTCGAGCGGCGGGTCGGCGTCAGCGGCACGTACTCCGGCAAGAGCGTCATCGCACAGCTTGGAGTGTTCACGGACAACGCCGCTGATCTCAACGCCGATACCAACAATAGCTACAGCGTCGACGGCCGACTGGTGTTCGCGCCGAAGGTCGGCGAGGGCCAGCTCCACATCGCCGGCTCAGCGCACGTTCGAGACCTCAACGAGGCGTCCGCCACAGTTCGTTATCGGGCGCGACCGTTCTTCCACACGACCGATCTGCGGCTCGTCGATACCCGCGCGTTCAGCGCGGTCGGCGAGCGCAACTTCGGCGTCGAGTTGGCCTATATCCAGGGCCCGTTTCACGTGACCTTGGAGGGCAATCAGATCACCGCCCGTCGGGCCGCTCTGCCCGACCCGACCTTCCGCGGCGGTTATGCCGAGATTGGTATGCTGCTGACGCCGGGCGACAAGACCGCCTACCGCAACGGCGCATACGATCGTATCCGCCCCGCACATCCGGTCACGGCCGGCGGCATCGGCGCGATCCAGCTCAACGCCCGTTACGACCATCTCGATCTGACCGACGGCGCGATCGTCGGTGGGACGCAGCAAGCCGCGGGTCTATCGGCGATCTGGATTCCGACCGAGTACGTCCGCTTTCTGGTCAACTACGGCCACCTTTGGATCGACAGCGCAGCGGTGCTCGCTGACACGGACTCCGACTATCAGGTCGATACCTTCGGCGTTCGCGCTCAGATCGACTTCTAGCGTCCGGCGAGCGTCACGACCGCGTCATCAAACCGCAACATGCCCTGCCTACCCACCCGCCATCCAACCAGGGGATCTACCATGAAAGCGAACCTGCGCTTTTCCCTCGTCGCGCTGTGCGCGGCATCACTGGCTGCTTGCGGCGGTGGAGCCGGTGAAAGAACCCGCGACTCCGTGCGCGCGGTCGGCTCATCGACCGTCTACCCGTTCGCCAAGTTGGTGGCCGAGAACTTCGTCCGCTCCAATCCCGATTTCGGCTCGCCGATCATCGAATCGACCGGGACCGGCGGCGGCATCGAGTTGTTCTGCCAAGGTGTCGGTGCCAATACGCCCGACATCGCCAACTCCTCGCGGCGCATGAAGGCGAGCGAGTTCGAGGAATGCCAGAAGAACGGTGTCACGGAGATCACTGAAGTTCAGGTCGGGCTGGATGGCATCGCCTTCGCCTCTGCGAAAGGCGGCATCGACATGAACTTGACGCCCGAGATCGTCTATCGCGCACTTGCCGCCCGCCCATTCGGCGAGGAGCAAACCGCCAAGACTTGGCATGACGTCGATCCTTCGCTGCCGGATGAGCCCATTCTCGTTTACGGTCCGCCCTCCACCTCGGGCACGCGCGATGCGCTCAAGGAACTCGTGCTGATCAAGGGCTGTGAGACCAACGCCGGCATGGAGGCGCTCAAGGACAGCGACGAGGACCGTCACGAGCAGCTCTGCACCGAGCTGCGCACGGACGGCGCCTATGTCGATCAAGGCGAGCAGGACAACCTCATCGTCCAGAAGATCGAGGGCAATCCTGACGCGGTCGGCATCTTCGGCTATTCGTATCTTGAGGAGAATGCCGACAAGGTGCAGGGCCTCAGCATGAACGGCGTCGAGCCGACCTACGAGAACATCTCCACCTTCCAGTATCCGGGAGCCCGGCCGCTGTTCATCTACGTCAAGAACGCGCACCTCGACGCGATCCGCGGCTTGCGCGAGTTCGTGGCCGAATGGGCGCGTTCGTGGGGCAAGGATGGGCCGCTCGCCAATATCGGCTTCGTGGCCAATCCGGACGACGTCGCGGCGCGAAGCGCGGCCGCCGCTTCCGGCTTCACGGCAATGACCGCCGACGGCCTGAAGTAGGTCGCGCCGCCACTCGATGTCGCCAGCCCTCCTGCTCCTCCTGGCCCTGGGCCTCGGACTGGTCGGATGGCTGGCGGCACGGGCGCGCGCGTGGAGCTTCCGTCGCGCCGCGCCTGGCGGCCGCCTGGCAGCGCTTCCGAGCTATCACGCATGGTATGTCGCGCTGTGGGTGATCGTGCCGGTGGCGCTGTTCGCGCTCACCTGGAATGTGGTGGCGCCGCAGCTGGTCCTTCAATCGGTACTGGCCGATCCCGCAGCCGCCGACCTGCCCGCGTTCGGCATGCTCCGGCAGACGATGCTGGCGGAAGCCCACGCGGTCGCCGCCGGCACCGCTCCCGCGGTCTTCAACCAGGGCGCGCGCGACCTCGTCGAGCCATTCCGCGAGGCCATGGCTCGCTACAACCTGATCGGCGTCGGGGTGACCCTGCTCATCGGCTTCGTAGCGGGTACCTTGTCGTTCATGCGGCTGAGGCCCGACTTCACGGCGCGTAGCCGCGTTGAGCGGACGGTCATGATCGGGCTGCTGCTGGCCTCGCTCGTGGCGGTCCTGACGACGCTCGGCATCTTCCTGAGCCTCGTGTTCGAGACGGTCCGGTTCTTCGGGATGGTCAGCCCGGTCGATTTCCTGTTCGGCACCCATTGGGGGCCGGACCCGATGAGCAGCGCCGAAAACCCGGATCCGTCACGCTACGGCGCCCTGCCGCTATTCTGGGGAACGATCTACATTGGGGCCGTCATCGCCATGATCGTGGCGATCCCACTCGGTCTTATGAGTGCGATCTACCTGACGCAGTATGCGGATGCGCGTCTGCGCAAGTGGCTTAAGCCCGCGCTTGAAATCCTCGCCGGCGTGCCGACCGTGGTCTACGGCTATTTCGCCGCCCTGACCGTAGCGCCGCTCGTCCGTGACTTGGCGCAAGTAGCGGGAATCGAAAACGCATCGAGCGAAAGCGCGCTCGCTGCCGGCCTGGTCATGGGCGTGATGATCATCCCGTTCGTCTCTTCGATGGCCGACGATGCGATCGCTGCGGTACCGCAGGCCATGCGCGACGGCAGCCTGGCCATGGGCGCCACGACCAACGAGACGATCCGCCGCGTCCTGGTTCCGGCTGCGCTTCCAGGCATCGTTGCGGGCATCATGCTCGCCATCAGCCGCGCGATAGGCGAGACGATGATCGTGGTGATGGCGGCCGGAGCTGCCGCCAACTTCACGGCCAATCCGCTCGAAGCGATGACCACCGTGACCTTCCAGATCGTCGCCATGCTGACCGGGGAGGGCAGCTTCGACCATCCCGCGACACTGAGTGCCTTCGCGCTCGGCTTCGTGCTGTTTCTCATCACCTTCGCACTCAACATCGTCGCCTTGCGCGTCGTGAAGCGGTTCCGCGAAGCCTATGAGTGAGCTGGCTCCCACCCGCAGCGCGACGTTCGAGGCGCGGCTGAAAAAGCGCTATGCGGCCGAGCGCCGGTTTCGCGTCGCCGGTCTGGCTGCAATCCTGTTTTCGATTGCGGTCCTCGTGGTCCTCCTAGTCACGATGACGTTCAACGGCGTCGGCGGGTTCCAGCGTGCCGAGCTTAAGGTCCCCGTACAATTCGGCGAAGTCGGGCTGACCATCCCTCCCGGTTCCGACAAGCAGGCCGCGGTTCGCGCTCTTGAAAGCCAAGGTCTGCCAGAGCTTGTGCGGTTCAGCGCTGAAGGGGCACTGGGCGAGGACGGGGCCAAACAGCTCAGTCCCCATGCCTGGCGCCTGGTCGCGGAAGCCGCTGCCAACGATCCCGCACTGCTCCTTTCCGAAAGCGAGTTTTCCCTGCCGGCCGACCAGGACTTGGCCGCAGCACTGGAAGGCGATGGCCCAGCCGAACTGCGTGCACTCGCGGGTCGATTAGAGGCAGAAGGCAAGCTCGCGAACGAGTTCGACATCGGGTTTTTGGCCCGCTCCGATGCCACCGACCCCCAACAGGCGGGCATTTGGGCCGCGCTCAAGGGCTCGATGCTAACTATGCTGGTTACGCTGGCGCTGGCATTCCCGATCGGCGTGCTTGCGGCCCTCTACCTCGAGGAATACGCGCCCCGAAACCGCTGGACCGACCTGATCGAGGTCTCGATCAACAACCTCGCTGCCGTGCCTTCGATCATCTTCGGCCTGCTCGGGCTGGCGGTATTTCTCGCGATCTTCCCCAGCATGCGATCTGCGCCGCTCATAGGCGGCATGACGCTTGCGCTGATGACGATGCCGGTGATCGTCATTGCCGGGCGCAACGCCGTGAAAGCCGTGCCGCCGTCCATCCGCGATGGGGCGATGGCGCTGGGGGCTTCGCCGGTGCAGGTCGTGTTCCACCACGTCCTGCCGCTGGCGATGCCGGGCATCCTCACCGGTACGATCATCGGCATGGCCCGCGCGCTCGGTGAGACGGCGCCGCTCCTGATGATCGGGATGCGGGCCTTTGTCGCGACGCCGCCGGACGGCTTCACCGACCCCGCCACAGTGCTGCCGGTCCAAATCTTCCTGTGGTCCGACGAGATCGACCGCGGCTTCGTCGAGCGGACCAGCGCGGCGATTATCGTGCTACTGCTCTTCCTGCTCGTGATGAATGGCCTCGCCATCTACATGCGCAATCGATTCGAGAAGAAATGGTGACCGAGCAAAATCCCGATACCCAGCCCAAGATGCGCGCCCGCGATGTCTCCGTGTTCTACGGACACAAGAAGGCCGTAGACGAGGTGTCGATCGACATCCCGCAGGAATACGTAACGGCCTTCATCGGCCCGTCGGGCTGCGGCAAGTCGACGCTCCTGCGCGCCCTCAATCGAATGAATGACACGATTGCGAACGCACGCGTCGAAGGGTGCATCGAGCTCGACGGAGAAGACATCTACCGCTCCAAGATGGACGTCGTACAGCTGCGCGCGCGCGTCGGCATGGTGTTCCAGAAGCCCAATCCCTTCCCCAAGTCGATCTTCGAGAATGTCGCTTATGGGCCGCGCATCCACGGCCTGGCGGAAGGCAAAGCGGAGCTTGATACCATCGTCGAGAAATCCCTTCGCCGCGCGGGACTGTGGGAAGAGGTCAAGGATCGGTTGAGCGATTCGGGCACCGCGCTGTCAGGCGGCCAGCAGCAGCGCCTTTGCATCGCCCGCGCAATTGCCGTTCAGCCCGAGGTGATCCTGATGGACGAGCCGTGCTCGGCGCTCGACCCGATCGCCACTGCCCGCATCGAGGAGCTGATCGACGAACTACGGGGCCGCTATGCCATCGTGATCGTCACCCACTCGATGCAGCAGGCCGCGCGGGTTTCGCAGCGGACCGCGTTTTTCCACCTCGGCAAGATGGTGGAATACGGCGACACGTCGCAGATCTTTACCAACCCGCGGGAAGAGCGCACCAAGGATTACATCACCGGGAGGTACGGCTGATGCATGAGCACACCGTCAAGGCGTTCGACGAGGACATCACCGGGCTGCGCGGTCTGATCGCCGAGATGGGGGGGCTCGCCGAGCTGTCGATCGAGGAAGCGATGCGCGCGCTTGTAAGCGGCGACGAGGAACTTGCGCAGGGCGTCATCGAGCGCGACAAGAAGCTCGACGCGCTCGAGGCCGAGGTCGACACGATGGCGATCCGCATAATCGCGCTGCGTGCGCCAATGGCCGACGATCTGCGCGAGATCATCGCCGCCCTGAAAATCGGCGGCGTGGTCGAGCGGATCGGCGACTACGCCAAGAACATCGCCAAGCGCGCTGGCGACATCGAGGACCGCAAACGGTTCGAGCCTCTGACCCTCATTCCGGCGATGGCGGAAGTGGCCGCGAGCATGGTCCACGACGTGCTGACCGCCTTCGCTGCGCGCGATCCAGTGCTGGCGCGCGAGGTATGCGAACGCGACAACAAGGTCGACGCGTTCTACGACAGCATTTTCCGCAACCTCGTCAGCTACATGGTCGAGAACCCGGCAACAATCAGCAGCGCCGCGCAGCTATTGTTCGTTGCACGCAATCTCGAACGGATCGGTGACCACGCCACGAACGTTGCCGAGATGGTCCACTTTGCCGCTCTCGGAACGCTGCCGCCGGACAGGTGAGGCGCCTGGCATATTTGCGTAACATCGCGCTGCTGTAGGGATGACGATGTCGGCCCCCAAGCTGCTCCTGGTCGAAGACGATCACGCCCTGGCGGAGCTTCTCGAATACCGTTTCGAGAACGAGGGCTACGATGTCCGCGTGACCGCCAATGGCGACGACGCGCTGCTGTACGCAGCAGAGGAGACGCCCGACCTGGTGATCCTCGACTGGATGCTCGAAGGCACCAGCGGGATCGAGGTCTGCCGCCGCCTGCGCCGCAAGGAAAACACAGCGCACGTCCCGATTATTATGTTGACCGCCCGGGATACCGAGGATGACCGAGTTCGCGGGCTCCATACGGGCGCCGACGATTACCTGACCAAGCCTTTCTCCCCGCGTGAGTTACTAGCCCGTGTCGGCGCCGTCCTCCGACGTGTCCGCCCGGCGCTCGCCGGCGCGTCCATAACGGTTGGAGATTTGAGCCTCGATCCTACCGCGCACCGTGTCGAACGGCGTGGGCAAGCCATCCGGCTCGGCCCTAAGGAATACCGCCTGCTCAAATTCCTGATGGAGCATCCGCGCCGCGTGTTCTCGCGCGCCCAGCTGCTAGACGCCGTTTGGGGCAACGAGAGCGAAATCAACGAGCGCACGGTCGACGTGCATATCCGCCGGCTGCGGCAGGCAATAACTATGACCGACATGCGTGACCCGATCCGTACCGTCCGCTCAGTCGGATATGCGCTTGAGCCTGCGGGACAGGCGAACTGACCGCTGTTCGGAATGCCGACGCCTAAAGTGAGCGTCCGAAAAGGGGCGCCAAGTGAGCGCTTGGCGGACGTGGACCAAGGGTGGAAAGCGGCAGCGCCCTTAGGCGTCAACCTGCTGAGCGTGCTCCGACAATACTCGCGTCATCCCAATAGACGCAGCTAAGATACCTCGTACTCGCGAGAGCTGCTCGCTTCTCGTCGAGCCGGTCGGCGCATGGTTGATGAGGACTTCGCACACGTGCGGCTGCGCTTACCGATGCGCAGGCCGAAGCCCGGCGTCGTGTCGAACCAGTCGGTGATGTACTTTTCGGAATCGCGTCGGGCCGGCGATCATGTCCGGCGCAGGATGGCCTGCCATGCGCCCGGGCGCGCGTCGCAAGTGTCCCAAATGCACACGAAAATCTACGTTAGCGGTACCATCCGACGTTGACCTTGTCTGCGGCCGGATTCGGGGGCAAGCGCTATTGGATTGTCGCCTGGCGCGCTCTATGCGCGCTGAGTCTTTTCAAGGAGCAAGACCCCCATGCCCCTCGTCAACATGAAGCCCCTCCTTCGCGACGCGATGGACCGGGGATACGCGGTCGCCGCGTTCAATCTGGTCGATTACGGCACCACCAAGGCGATGGTCGCCGCGGCCGAGGAGCTCAACGCTCCGGTCATCTGCCAGACCAGCGCCAAGACCATCCAGTACTGGAGCCACAAGGAGATCGTCTCCTGGGTCCGCACGGTGGCCGAGGATTCGCCGGTCCCGGTCGTGCTCCACCTCGACCACTGCAAGGACCTCGCCATGATCGAGGCCTGTGCCAAGGCCGGCTGGACTTCGATCATGATCGACGCCTCCGAGCTGCCGTTCGAGGAGAACCTCGAGATGTCCCAGCGAGTGCGCGAGATTGCCGAGAAGTACGGCGTCGGCATGGAAGCCGAGCTCGGGCAGATCATGGGCGTCGAGGACGACATGCACGTCGCCGAGGAAGACTCGGTCCTGACCGATCCCGAGGACGCCAAGCGCTTCTGCGATGCACTCGACCTGTCGGCGTTCGCCTGCGCCGTCGGCACCGCGCACGGCTACTACAAGGGCGAACCGAAGGTCGATTTCGACCGCATCAAGCGGATCAACGAACTTACCCGGACGCCGATGGCGCTGCACGGCGGCACCGGCCTCAGCGATGAGACCTTCGCCAAGGCGATCGAACGCGGCGCGGCCAAGGTCAACATCTCGACCAACCTCAAGCATGTGTTCGTCGAAAGCTTCGTCAAGTACCACGAGGCGAAGCCCAACGACTACGAGCCGTTGCGGCTGATCGACGCGCAGTACCAGGCGTGCAAGACCATGTTCTCGGGCTTCATCGAGAAGTTCGGCGGCAGGGACAAGGCGCCGAGCTTCCTCGCCAAGGCCGCGTAAGGAGCTGCTGGAGGGATGATCAAGGCGCTGATTTTCGACTGCGACGGCGTCCTCGTCGACACCGAGCGCGACGGCCACCGGGTGGGCTTCAACAAGGCGTTCGAGGAGTTCGGCATCGATGCCGAGTGGGACGTCGATCTCTACGGCAAGCTGCTTCTCGTCGCCGGGGGCAAGGAGCGGATGCAGGCTTACTTCGACGAATACGGCTGGCCCGAGGACAAGGTCGCCGAGCACGGCGGCCGGGACGCGCTGATCAAGGCGCTGCACAAGCGCAAGACCGCGATCGTCTCGGAACTGGTCGCCTCGGGCGAGCTGCCGCTGCGCCCGGGAATATCGCGGATCGTTGACGAGGCGATCGCGGCAGGGGCCAAGCTCGGGGTCTGCACCACGTCGAACCCGGCCTTCATCGATGCCGTGCTCGACCTCTTCGGCGAGGAGCGCAAGGAGCAGTTCGCCTTCGTGCATGCCGGAGACTGCGTGGCGGCCAAGAAGCCCGACCCCGAAATCTACGTTATGGCCAGGATGTCGCTCGACGTCGGCGAGGGCGGTCCCGAGCCGCATGAATGCCTGGTGATCGAGGATAGCCGCAACGGCCTGCTGGCCGCGACCGGCGCGGGCCTCCCGACGCTGATCACCACCAGCACCTACACGGTGGACGAGGATTTCACCGGGGCGGTAAAGGTCGTCCCCGAGCTCGGCGACGAGCCCAATGTCCAAGTCAGGCTCGCCGATCTCGGCGAGCTGGCCGCCGCAGCGGCCTGAGGGAGAGGATCACGATGAGCGAGATTTCGCAGGCCCAGATTGAGCAGGCGATCCAAACCACCTGCAACACGGTGCTCCGCAACGAGCATTATTTCTCCGACCTCGACGGGCTCGCCGGTGACGGCGACTTCGGCACCTCGCTGGCGACCGGTTTCCGCGTGATCCAGAACGAATGGGGCGAGATTCCCAAGAGCGACATCGGCGCGATGCTGCTCAAAATCTCGATGCTGGTCTCCAAGCACGTCGGCGGAAGCTCGGGCCCGATCTGGGGCACCGGGTTCATGAAGGCGGCAATGCTGACCCGCGGCAAGACCTCGGTCACCCTGCAGGACCTGAGCGACATGCTCGGCTCGGCGATCGAGGGCATCCAGGCCCGCGGCGGCGCCAAGCTCGGCGACAAGACCCTGCTCGACGCGCTTATCCCGGTGCACGAGACGCTCAAGCGGCACGCCGGCGGCGGCGACACGGCCACCGCGCTCAAGGATTCGGCGGACGTCGCCGAAAAAGCGATCGAGGAGACCAAGGCGCTCGTCGCGCACCGCGGCCGCGCGTCGCAGGTCGGCGAGCGCAGCGCCAACACGCCCGATCCGGGTATTGTGTCTATCGCCGTGATCCTCAATGACTGGTGCAAGGAGTTCGGAGTCGCGCGTACGCCGACCGCCGCCGAAGTGATCAACCAGCCCGCCTGAATTCACCGCTAGCCAATCCTGGGAGAGGATAAGCCATGAAGAAGTTCGTCAACGATCCCGCCAAGTTCGTCCCCGAGTTCATGCAGGGCATCGCCCTCGCCAACCCCGACCTGCTCGAGTTCACCCCCGAGTTCCAGATGATCGTCCGCAAGAGCGGCCCCGATAACTCCAAGGTCTCGATCGTCCAGGGTTCGGGCTCGGGCCACGAGCCGGCTCACGTGATGGCGGTCGGTCCGGGCATGCTCACCGGCGCCTGCCAGGGGGCGGTCTTCGCCGCCCCGGCGGTCGATTCCTGCTACGAGACGATCAAGGCCTGCGCCTCCGACGCCGGGGTGCTGATCCTCGTCAACAACTACCAGGGCGACCGGATGGCGTGGGACATGGCCACCGAGATGGCCACCGCCGAGGGCATCAACGCACGGCAGTTCTGGATCAACGACGACGTCGCGGTGGAGGACAGCCTGTACACCGTCGGCCGCCGCGGCGTGGCCGGCAACTTCTTCGTCATCAAGTGCTGCGGCGCGGCCGCCGAGCAGGGCAAGAGCCTCGACGAGGTCGAGGCGATCGCCAAGAAGGTCAACGACAACGTCCGCACGATGGGCGTGGCGCTGACCAGCTGCATCCCGCCGGCCAAGGGCACCCCGATCTTCGACATCGGCGACGACGAAATGGAAGTCGGCGTCGGCATCCACGGCGAGCCGGGCCGCCGGCGCGAGAAGATCAAGAGCGCCGATGCGATCACCAAGGAGCTGTTCGATGCCGTCGCGAACGACGTGCCGTTCAACGCCGGCGACCGCGTCGCGATCATGGTCAACGGTCTCGGCGGCACGCCGATCACCGAGCTCTACGTGATTTACGCCAAGGCGCACGAGCTCGCCACGGCCGCCGGCTTCAAGGTCGTGCGCAATTACGTCGGCGAGTATTGCACCAGCCTCGAGATGGCCGGCGCCTCACTGACTATCCTACGGCTCGACGCCGAGCTCGAGGCGCTGCTCGACGCCCCGGCGGAGACGGCCGCGCGCATCTTCTGACCTGCCAACCAGGCAGAGCCTTCGACGCCCGGTTCCGCGAGGAGCCGGGCGTTGTCGTGTCGCCATGTTGCAAATTGCGCAACACTTGTCACAAATTTCGCAATTGCGTAATTTTGTGCGGCGCACCACTTGGCCTGCCGGACGCCCGAGGGGGGTGTCCACAAAAAAGGGGAACAGCTCATGCGTGTGTTCGCGAGCGCCTTCCTCTCGGCAGTCGCCGCCGTCTCGATCAGCGGAGCGCTGTTCAGCGCCGTACTGATCTGAGGCTGACGCCCAGGAAGGCTGAAGCGCCCGGCTCCTCGCGGAGCCTGT
>JAEZES010000312.1 GCA_023432995.1 Pseudomonadota bacterium | reverse complement strand
CCGGTGTTCTGCACCTTCAGCTTCATGCCGCGGACGAACTTGCCGGAGGTGAGCTTGAGGAAGGCGATCCGGTCGCGGTGATTGGGGTCCATGTTCGCCTGGACCTTGAAGACGAAGCCCGTGACCTCGCGATCTCCCGGGAGCACCTGGGTCGGCTCCCCGCCGCGAACGGCGGCCACGGCCTTCGGCGCGGGCGCGTAGGCGCCGATGCCCTCCAGAAGTTCGTCGACGCCGAAATGGCGCAGCGCCGAGCCGAAGAACACCGGGGTCATGTGGCCTTCCAGGAAGGACTGCCGGTCGAACGGCTTGGAGGCGCCCTTGACCAGCTCGGCGTTGTCGATCAGCTCCTGCTGTTCCTCGGCGTCGAGGAAATTGACCACCGCATTACCCTTGAAATCGATCGCCTCAGGATGGCCCTGCTCGCCGTCCGGGCCCTTCTTGGCGAAGGGGAAGAACCGGTCGCGGCGCAGGTCGAGCATGCCCTTGAACCGCCCGCCCGAGCCGGCCGGCCAGTAGAGGGGCGCCGGATCCAGCGCCAGCTTGGAGGCGATCTCGTCCAGCAGGGCGAAGGGATCCTGCGCCTCGCGGTCCATCTTGTTGATGAATGTGACGATCGGGATGTCGCGGAGACGGCAGACCTCGAACAGCTTCAGGGTCTGGGGCTCGATGCCCTTGGCGGCGTCCAGCACCATGATGGCGCAGTCGGCCGCCGTCAGGGTGCGGTAGGTGTCCTCCGAGAAGTCCTCGTGGCCCGGAGTGTCGAGCAGGTTGAAGGTGATCCCGTCCTTTTCGAACGTCATCACCGAGCTGGTCACCGAGATCCCGCGCTGCTGCTCGATCTTCATCCAGTCCGAGCGCGCCCGCCGCGCCGCGCCGCGCGCCTTGACCTCGCCGGCGAGGTGGATCGCCCCGCCCTGCAGCAGCAGCTTCTCGGTCAGCGTGGTCTTGCCGGCGTCGGGGTGCGAGATGATCGCGAAGGTGCGCCGGCTGCGCGCGGGATTCGAGGGGTTCGACATGGCGCGCGCGGTTAGCCGCGAGCGGAGCGCGCGTCCATGCGCTTTACATGAGACATCAATCTGTTTATGAGACTTCAGTCTCGTTACCAAAGGAAAGGCCGCTATGCTGACCCCTGCGATGATGGATGCGAAACTCGACGAACACTTCGGCTTCGAGATGCGGGACGATGTCGAAGGCGTGCTCGCGACGCTGGTGGACGACGTCGAGCACGACATCGTCGGCTGGCCGCTCGGCCCAAGCCGGGGACGCGAGGCGACGCGGGCGTTCTACGAAGCGCTGTTCGCCGACCTCGCCGACGGCCAGGTGCGCAGCGTGCGGCGCCTCTACGGCGAGGGCTTCATGGTCGACGAATCGATCTGGAGCGGCACGGCGGTCGGCCGTCCGTTCGGCTTCGAGGGGCGCGGGCGGCCGCTCGAGTTCCGCCTGCTCCACGTGCTCGAGTTCGCCGACGACGGCCGCATCGCCCGCGAGAACGTGTGGATCGACAGCGCCGCGATCGCCCAGCAACTGGCATGAGGGCTAACCAGAAGGCCCGCACGCGCCAGGCGATCGTGCGCGCCGCGGGCGCGCTGCTCGCCCGCGGAGGTAAGCCGAGCCTCGACGAGATCGCCGCCGAGGCCAAGGTTTCCCGAGCGACCGCGTACCGCTACTTCCCCGGGCTCGACGCGCTGCTCAGCGAAGCCGCTGTCGACGGACTGATCCCCGAGCCGAACGACCTGCTCGGAGCCGGCGCGCCGGCCGACCCGTTCGAACGGCTCGCGGCGGTGGACGACATGTTCGACCGCGCCTGCCGCGAGCGCGAGGCGGCGCTGCGGCTCATGCTTGCCCGCACGCTCGAACGGTCGGTCGGGCGCAAAGCGGACGCCCCGCCGCTCAGGCAGAACCGCCGCGGGCCGCTGATCGAGCAGGCGCTCGCGCCGCTCGCCGCACGGCTGGGGCCGGCGCGGATCGAACGGTTGGTGCAGGCGCTGACGATGGTCGTCGGCACCGAAGGGTTCATCGCCCTCAACGACGTCGCCGGGCTTAGCGCGGGGCAGGCACGCGAGGTGCGGCGCTGGGCGATCGATGCCCTGGTGGGTGCGGCGCTGCGCGAATCCTACTCCGCGCGCTAGTCGCCCGAAGCCACCGCCGCTTCGAGCAGGTTGACCGCGCGCCAGTCGGGATCGGTGAACGCCCGGGCCTGCCAGCCGGGCAGCAGGCGGTCGACTACCAGAATCAGCGCCAGCCCCTCGTCCTGGCTCCACTGCCCGCGCCCGCGGCGCACCGCTGCGAGCGCCTGCTCGGGGGCGTGGCCGCCACCCGCGGGCGACAGCAAGTAGCGCCAGATCAGCCACTGACCCATACCCTCCATGGTCAGGAACACCTGGTCGAGCTCGGCGAAGGCGGCATTGTCTTCGGTGAACCAGCGGGCATGCCGCGCGCGGATCAGCCCGAGCGCCTCGCGCGCGAGCCGCCGCGCTTCTCGCTCGTCGACGGCAGCCGCCGCGGCAAAGAGCCGGTCGCGCTCCTCGGACCAGGCGGCGGCGTAGTCGGGATCGTCGCCGAAGCGCTGCTGGACGATGTCGTCGCTCAGGTACTCGTCGGACACGCCCGCCTGCCGGGACAGCGGCTCGAGCAGGCCGCTCAGCAAGTCGGCCTGCCGGGTATGCATGATCTCGTGCAGCAGCACGCCGTCCATCAGTCGCTCGAGCCCGACCTCGCTGGCGACGCCGGCTTCGCGCCAGACGGTGGGCAGGCTCATCGCGAAGTAGGCGTCGCTCCCCGCGCCGCTGGCAAAGGCGATCGGGCCGATTGGGGCCTCGTTGCCGTCCGGGAGCCGGGGGCGGCCCCCGTGCGGCTCTCCGCTCGCCGCCGCCAGCTCGCCGGCAGGCAGGCGATGGGTGCACTCGGCGTCGATCGCCAGGACCGTGGGGAGGGGCCGGGGTTCGAGCCGCAAGTCTTCGCGCTCGGCGCGCCGCCAGTTGTCGAGCGCACCCTCGAGCCAGGCGCGATCGCTCGGGTCCATCGCGCAGGGGGCGGCAGCCGCAGCGGTCGCCCCACCCGCCAGCCACGCTGCCAGCAGCGCGGCCGCCACCCTAGGCACGCAACGTCGCCCCGAGCTTGCCGGCCGCGGCGACGATGCGGTCGGAAATCGCCTTGAGGTCCTCGTCGGTGAAGCTCTTGTCCGTCGGCTGGAGCGTGACTTCGATCGCCAGCGACTTATGTCCCTCGGGCACGCCCGGGCCGACGAACAAGTCGAACACGCGAGCCTCGACGATGGCGGCCTTGTCGGCTCCCCGGACCGCGCGCAGCAGATCCCCCGCCGACAGCTTCGTCGGCACGAGGAAGGCGAAGTCGCGCGTGACCGCCTGGAGCGGGGGCGGAGCATAGGCCGTGCGGGCGAAGCTCGCCGCGCCCCTCTTCGTCGGGATCGCCTCGAGGAACAACTCGGCGGCGACGGCCGGGCCTTCGACGTCGAACGCCGCCAAGGTGCGGGGGTGCAGCGCTCCGAACCGGGCGAGCACGGTCTTCGGGCCGAGGCGCAGCGTGGCCGACTGGCCGGGATGGAATTGCGCGCCCGCCTCGTCCGCTACCTGCAGCTTGTCGATCGGGGCGCCGGCTTCGGCCAGCAGCGCCAGCGCCTCGGCCTTGGCGTCGAACGCGTCGAATCCGACTGCCTTGCCGGTCGCCCAGCCGCGCGGCTGCTTCTCACCGGCGAGCAATACGACCAGGCTCGGACGCTCGTCGCTCGCTCCTCCCTCGCCGCGCAGGTAGCGGCGGCCGATCTCGAACAGCCGGACCCCGCTGGCCCCGCGGTCGAGGTTGCGCCGCGCAGCCGCGAGCAGGCCCGGCAGCAGCGACGGGCGCATCGCCTTCATGTCCTCGCTGATCGGATTCTCGAGCACCCACAGCCCGCCGTTGCCTTCGGCGAAGTGGTCGGCGTCGGCCAGCGGCACGAACGACCAGGTGACGGCTTCGTTGAAGCCGCGGGC
>JAEZES010000311.1 GCA_023432995.1 Pseudomonadota bacterium | reverse complement strand
GCCGCGCCCTCCGCCGCGGGCGCTTCGGCCTCGCCGGCCGCGTCCTCGCCGGCCGACTCGCCGCATGCGGCCAGCACCAGCGCGCCCGCCGCGATCCCCGTCCATTTCCGCATGTCCCGTCTCCTGCCGCCAGTGCGACCCGCGCGGCAGGCTAGCACACCCGCCCGGGCAGGCGACACCCGCGGCGCGGAACAGCGCCCGGCCGGCGCCGTTCGAAGCGGCATGATCCGCAAGCTCGCCTCGGGCCGGTACCGGCTCTACTCGCGCAAGACCGACCCGAAGACCGGCAAGCGCCGCAACCTCGGCACGTTCGACAGCAAGGAGGCGGCGCGGCAGCACGAGCGCGAGGTGCAGTATTTCAAGCGGCACTGAGAGCGGTGCCATGGCCGAGCCGGTCAGCGGCGGATGCCTGTGCGGCGCTGTGCGGATCGAGGCCGCGGGAGCGCCGCGGCGCACCGGGGTGTGCCACTGCCTCGACTGCCGCAAGCATTCGGGCAGCCTGTTCTACGCCGCGGCGATCTTTCCCGCCGGCGCGGTCTCGGTCAGCGGCGAGACGCGCGACTGGCGCGGCCGCCACTTCTGCCCGCGCTGCGGCTCGTCGGTGTTCGCCCGCTCGGGCGACGAGATCGAGGTCCACCTCGGCGCGCTCGACGCGCCTGACCGCTTCGTGCCCGGCTACGAGTGCTGGACCATGCGGCGCGAGGCGTGGCTGCCGCCGTTCCCGGTGGCGCGGCGCTACGAGCGGGACCGCGAGGACGGCGGCCCGGGGTAGGGCGCCGCTCCGCCGCCGGCCTCAGCGCGCGGCCTGCCCGTCGGCGCGCCGCGCGGGGTTGATCATCGGCGGCGCATAGGGCCGCACGGTGCCGCGGAAGATTCCCGCGGCGATCGCCGGGTCGCCGGCCAGCACCGCCTCGGCCTCACCCGCGTCGGCCGCGTAGAACAGCACGAGGCCGCTGTCGTCGCCGAGCGGGCCGGCGGTGACGATCCGCCCCTCGCGGTGCAGCGCGACCCAGTAGGCAAGGTGCGGGCCGAGGCCCTGCTGCTCGAACGGCTTGCCCGGCTGCCACGCCGGTCCCGGCTCGAGCAGGATCGCGTAGAGCCGCGGCGCGGGCGCGGCGGCTTCGGGTGGCGCGGATGCGGCGTCCGGCTGCGCGGCGGCAGCGGTTGCCAGCGCCAGGGCGGCGGCAGTGGCGAAACGCTTCAGGCCGGGGATCGTCAGACGCGCCTCCTGTTCTCCATCCTCTGCCGCACCGCTGGCTGACGCCAGGCGCGTCAGGTCCAGCGGATCTCGGAGCCCTGCGGGGCCTCGCCGCGCAGCTTGTCGATCTCGGCGGCGAGCAGGTCGAGGCCGGCGGGCCTGAACACCAGCGGCAGCTCCATCCCGCCCTGGAGGGTGAGAATGATCATCGGCTCGCCGTCGTAGGTCTTGCCGGTCTGCATCGACTTCGGCCGGATCAGCTGCTGGTCCTTGCCGTCGAGCCCGAGCTTGGCGATCTCGGCCCCGAGCGCGGCGGCGAGCGCGCCGGCGCACTCGGGGTTGACCTCGATGCGGTGGGTCTTGTGGTCTTCGCCGAGCAGTTCGAGACGGATCATGCCGTCCACCGTCGACCATTCGACAACGCGATCGTACCTCACCGGGACTTCCTTTCGACTGGGCAACGGCGGGACATGCGCCGCGCTATTCCTTGGGCACCAGCAGCTTCGCCGGCCGCCGCTCGCGCGCGTTCCTGAACAGCGAATAGGTCTGCCCGACGACTTCGGTCACGCCGGTGATCGAGGCCATGAAGCTCTTCAGCTCGGGCGTCTGCTGCGCCTCGACCAGGCGCACGTGCGCCGACGGATCGGGCCCTTCGAAGCGGACGTAGAACAGCGGCTCGCCGCGGCGCAGGATCAGGTCCTTCGAGGTGTCGTGCCACTCGAACGCCCACTGCAGCGCGCGCGGCCAGATGTCGATCGGGAAGCGCCCGCTGAGCTGGATGCCCGGGCGGTCGGGCGTGTAGTGCAGGATCGGCGGGTACTGGTTGATGTACAGCGGGTCGTCGGTGACGAAGACGTAGGCGGTCAGCATCTGCAGCACCGGGTGCTGCGGGTTGCGCCATTCGTGACGCGGCTGGAACACGATCCACTGCTGCAGCGCCTCGGCCCGGATCGGGCTCTTGTCGGCCAGCATGTTGGTCACGTCCATGCCCGAGGGCGTGAGCTTGAGCCGCAAGTGCACGTCGATCGGGCAGTTGATCACGAAATGCCGCCGGTCGAAATCGAGCACCGAGGGGCACGCGCCGACCGAGCGCGGATCGCCGCTCTGCGATTCGATGCGCACCGGGCGCGGGGTGTCCCAGATGATGCTGCCCTTCTCGGTGTTGAGCAGCCAGCCGACGGTGTAGTGGCGCGACTCGCCCGTCTGCACCGGCGCGGGCTCGGGCGCGCTCTCGGCGGCGGGGCGGGAAAAAAGGTTCTTCAGCATGCGGAGCCTCGGGCGGCGTGACGGTGGGCCATGCGCTGCGCTTTAGCACCCCGGCCGGCGCTGTCACGGGGGGCGGATGGGTGGGGCGGGGAAGCGCGCCTTAACCGCGCGCTTACCACGATCGGGTTAGGCGTGGCGCCATGCTGGCCGACTTGCTCGCCCTGCTCGACAAGCCGCTGGTCCTGCTGATCGTGATGGCGATCGGCGGGGTGATCGGCATCGCGCTCGAGAATGCGCTCAACCGCATCGATCGCGAGAAGCGCAAGGCCTACTGGCGAGGGCGCAATGCGCGGCGCGCAGGGTCGCCGAAGCCCGCCCCGGCCGCGGCGCGTGACCCCCGGCCGACCGACTTCGCGGCCGACCAGCTCAAGGCGGTGATGAAGGCCGAGTTCAAGCCGCGCCCGCTGCTCAACCGGCGCGAGGTCGAGGTGTTCAAGGCGCTCGACCGGATCGTGATCGCGCGCAATCCCGCGTGGCAGGTGATGGCGCAAGTCAGCCTCGGCGAGTTCCTCGCCAGCGAGGACAAGGACGCCTATTTCTGCATCAACAGCAAGCGGGTCGACTTCGCGCTGATGGACGCCGCGGGGCACGTGCATCACGCGCTCGAATACCAGGGCGGCGGGCACCACCAGGGCTCGGCGGCGGCGCGCGATGCGGTGAAGAAGGAAGCGCTGCGCAAGGCCGGCATCGGGTACCACGAGATCGTCGCCGGGCACACGACGCCCGGGGAGCTCAAACGGCTTGTTGAGAAGCTGGTGCCGGAGGCAGCCGACAAGGCCGCCTGAGCGACTGCCGAGCGGTCCAGAACCGCGTCGCTGGCGCGCCGTCCCCCTCATCAGGATACCGCCGACCTTCAATCGATGATCTCGGGCCCGCCCTCGGCCGGCGGATGGGCTGCGGCCGCGAATGGTCCCAATGTTCGCACTCGCCATGGAGCCGTCACGACACGGTGTCTGTCAGCGCCTCGAGCAGCCCCGGGAAGCTCTCGCGCGCCTGCAGCTGGGGATCGGCGGCGCCGTCCTTGCGCAGCTCCCACGGGGCGGCGAAGCGGCGCGGATCGAGCCGCGCGAGCAGCCACATCAGCAGCCGGTCGCTCGGCAGGCGCTTCTCGGCGACCAGCTCGCCTTCCTGCCACACTGGCGCGGTGCGGCCGTTGATCGCGCGGTCGAAGGCGAGCGCCGACAGGCGCCCGACGGCGAGCTGGTCGGCCGTGTCCCACGCCGCGGCGAACGCGGGCGAGCGCGCGCGCAGCCGGTAGGCCGAGCGCGCCGAGAGCCGCGCGGTGGCGGCGGCGAGATGGACCGAGCCGGTCTCGGCGAGGTTCTCGAGGAACAGCCGCTGGCGCTGCGCGCTCCACCCGGCGAGGCGCTTGCGGCTGTCCGGAAGCTCGACGCCGTCGAACGGCATGGCCTCGATCTTCGGGTCGTCGGCGTCGGGGTCGGCGTCGGCGGGCGCGGGCTCGGCCGGCGGCAGCAGGTCGGTCGGCCAGACCTCGCCGCGCTCGATGAACGGCAGCATCGACACGCTCGGCCCGCCCTCCTCGTCGGCGGCCTTGGCGACCGCCTCGACGTGGTCGGTCAACGCGCTCCACTCGTCGTATTCCTCGAGGGTCCAGTCGCGGGTCTTGTAGCGGGCCATGGGCTTGCTCCTTGCCGAGTCGGAAAAAGGAGCAGGCTATTTACAGCATGTCGGGCGGTGTAGGAAAATTCCTATTCCGCCTTCGCCGAGCGGAGGCGCTGGCAGGTCCGCGCGCATCGGCGCGGTCACTTCGCCTGGAAGCTGACCGCCTCGATCTTGTTGCCGTCGGGATCGCGGACGAAGGCGGCGTAGTAGTGGGCGTCGTACTCGGGCCGGAGGCCGGGCGCGCCGGCGTCCGTGCCGCCGTTCGCCAGCGCAACGCGGTAGAACTCGTCGACCTGCGCGCGGGTGCCGGCATCGAACGCGATGTGCACGCCGTTGCCGACCCTGGCCGGCTGGCCGTCGCCCGGCTTCTCGAGGCTGAAGATCGTCTTGGCGACGCCGTAGTCGACCGACCCGTCGCGCTCGCACAGCTTGCGGATGCCGAGCACGGCGAGGACCGGATCGTAGAACGCGGCGGTGCGGTCGGCGTCGTTGGTGCCGAGGGAGACGTGGCTGAGCATGGGGGGACAACGCCCGAAGGCGTCGCGGGTTGCGGGTCCTCTCGCGAGAGTGGCCATGCCTCGCCGCCGCAAAAGGCGCCAACGCGCGCGGTGCTCACAGGGTGCGCAGGGACTCCAGCAGCACCTCGAGGTGCGCGCGGCCGAGGCGGCTCCAGACGTTGTAGGTGCAGCGCTCGCCGCCGACGCGGACATAGGCGACGGCATTGAGCCCGCGCCCGTCGGGATTGTCGGCCGGGAAGTCCTGTGCCCCTTCGACGCCGTAGCCGGCGAAGGCCGGGGCGGGCAGTCCGGCGAGGGTGGTGAAGTGCGGCCACTGCCGGCCGAGCCGCGCAGCCTGCGCGGCGGGCGGAGCCTCGTCGCCGGCGATGACCCCGGGCCCGGCGACGCCGTAGG
>JAEZES010000306.1 GCA_023432995.1 Pseudomonadota bacterium | reverse complement strand
GCCTCGGCTCCCTCCGGAATCGCCACCACCAGCGGCTCTGCGCCGGCCTCGAGCAAGGCTGTGGCGGCGTGGCGGACGAGGGGCCGGCCCCGCCACGGCGCGAACTGCTTCGGCACCGGCTGCCCGGCGCGCAGGCCCTGGCCGGCGGCAACGATGACCGCGGCGAACCGTGCTGGAGTGGGGGCGCCCATCGCGAGGGCGGGCGCTAGCGCCTTGCGGACGCCGTCGCAATCCAGTAAGCGCCTGCCCGATTTTTAGGCACACTCCTTCGATGCAGTCGCTTCCCACCCCTCCGGCGCTCAGGCCGATCGACGTCGGTCCGGTTCGGATCGGTTGCCCGGTCGTGCTCGCGCCGATGACGGGCGTGACCGACAAGCCGTTCCGCACGCTGGTGCGGCGCTACGGCTCGGGGCTCAACGTGACGGAGATGATCGCCAGCCAGGCGGCCATTCGCGAGACCCGCCAGAGCCTGCAGAAGGCCGAATGGGACGCGATCGAGGATCCGGTGTCGATGCAGCTGGTCGGCTGCGATCCGCCATCGATGGGCGAGGCGGCGCGGCTCAGCGAGGATCGCGGGGCGGCGATCGTCGACATCAACTTCGGCTGCCCGGTGCGCAAGGTCGTGGGGGCCTACGCCGGCTCGGCGCTGATGCGCGAAGTGCCGCTGGCGACCAGGCTGATGGAGGCGACCGTCAAGGCGGTCTCCGTGCCCGTCACGGTGAAGATGCGCATGGGCTGGGACCACGACAGCCTCAACGCGCCGGAGCTCGCGCGGATCGCCGAAGACGTGGGCGTGCGGATGATCACCATCCACGGCCGCACGCGCAATCAGATGTACAAGGGGCACGCCGACTGGGCCTTCGTGCGGCGGGTCAAGGACGCGGTGTCGATCCCGGTGATCGTCAACGGCGACATCTGCGGCATCGCCGACGCCGCGACGGCGCTCGACCAGTCGGGCGCCGACGGGGTGATGATCGGCCGGGGCGCCTACGGCCGGCCGTGGCTGCTCGGCCAGGTGATGCACTGGTGGCGCACCGGGGAAGCGCTGCCCGACCCCGACATCGACGAGCAGTATGCGGTGCTGACCGAGCACTACCGGGCGATGCTGGCACATTACGGGCCGGACGTCGGGGTCAAGGTCGCCCGCAAGCACCTCGGGTGGTACACCAAGGGGCTGCCGGGTTCCGCCGAATTCCGAAATCTGGTCAACTTCCTGGACGATCCTCTTCAGGTCCTGGGAGAACTCGAGCGCTTCTACGAGCCGTTCAGGCGGCGCCGGGCGGCGTGAGCGAGGCGCCGGGCTCGAGCCCGCCCGAACCACGCGAGCAGATCGCCGGGCTGACCTTCGCGTTGGTCCTGCTCGCCCCCGACCTGACGATCGCCCAGGTCAATCCCGCCGCGGAAAACCTGATCGGGCAAAGCGCCCGCCGGCTCGTCGGACAGAAGTTTCTCGATGTCGTCAGCTTCGCCGAAAGCCGGATCATCGACCGGCTGATGGCCGAGGATGCCCAGCTCGTCGCGCGCGGGCTGGCGATCGAAGTCGAGCGGCGGAGCTCGCTGGTCAATCTGACCGTGTCATCGCTGCCCGGCCAGCCAGGCTGGCGCGTGGTCACGCTGTCCGATGCGGGGCAGGGGGACCGCGACGAGGACCGAGGTGGTGGCGCGCTGCGGGGGCCGGCGGTGCTGGCGCACGAGATCAAGAACCCGCTGTCGGCGATCCGCGGCGCGGCGCAGCTGGTCTCACGCAAGCTCGATGAGGGCGACCGCGCGCTGACCGACCTCATCACCGACGAGGTCGACCGCATCGCCCAGCTGATCGACCGCATGCAGCGGCTCGGGCGCGAGCAGCCCGACCCGGTCGCCCCTCTCAACCTGCACGAGGCGATCCACCGCGCGTGCGATACGGTCAGCGCTGCGTCGGGCATCGCGGTGACTGTGCGCGAGGAGTTCGACCCGTCGCTGCCGCCGGTGCTGGCCAACGAAGGGGCGCTGGTGCAGGTGCTGATCAACCTGATCACAAACGCCCGCGACGCCTGCGAGGGTGTGCGCAATCCCGAGATCGTGCTGCGCACGCGCTTCGTCAGCGGCCTGGTGATGAACGTCATGCGGCTCGGCCGGCCGGTCAAGCTGCCGATCGAGGTGCAGGTGAGCGACAACGGCCCGGGGATCGACCCGGCGCTGCGCGACCACATTTTCGAGCCGTTCGTGTCGAGCAAGAAGAACGGGCAGGGTCTCGGGCTGGCGCTGGTCAACAAGCTGGTGCGCGACATGGACGGCCGCATCGGCCACGAGCGCGACGAAGCGCGCGGATGGACGCATTTCCGCGTCCACCTGCCGATGGCGAAATAGGGAGAGGAAGGGAGATGACCCGGCGCGCACTGCTGGTCGAAGACGACGCCTCGATCGCGACGGTCATAACTGCCGGGCTCGAGGCGGAGGCGTTCACGGTCGACCGCTGCGACAGCGTCGCCGGGCGCGACCGCCTGCTCGCGACCGGCGGCTACGACGTGATGTTGACCGACGTGCTGCTGACCGACGGCGACGGCATCGCCACGCTCGGCGAGGTCCACCGCGCCTACCCCGAGATGCCGGTGATCATCCTCTCGGCGCAGAACACGCTCGACACCGCGGTGCGGGCGACCGAGACCGGCGCCTTCGAGTATTTCCCCAAGCCGTTCGACCTCGACGAGCTGGTCCGCGCGGCGTGCCAGGCGGCCGATGCGCGCGGCGGCGACGGCGGCCCCGCGGACGAGGCCGGGGAGGGGCTGCCGCTGATCGGTCGCAGCCGGCCGATGCAGGACGTCTACCGGATGATCACCCGGGTCCTGCGCAACGACGTCAGCGTGCTGATCCTCGGCGAATCGGGCACCGGCAAGGAACTCGTGGCCGAAGCGATCCACCAGCTCGGCGCGCGCAAGGCGGGGCCGTTCGTCGCGGTCAACTCCGCGGCGATCCCGCGCGAGCTGATCGAGAGCGAGCTGTTCGGGCACGAGAAGGGCGCCTTCACCGGGGCCGTCGCGCGCTCGATCGGCAAGTTCGAGCAGGCCCACGGCGGCACGCTGTTCCTCGACGAAATCGGCGACATGCCGCCCGAGGCGCAGACACGGCTGCTGCGGGCGCTGCAGTCGGGCCGGATCCGCCGCGTCGGCGGGCGCGACGAGATCGCCATCGACGTGCGCATCATCGCCGCGACCCACCGCGACCTCGCGCCGATGATCGCCGCGGGGAGCTTCCGCGAGGACCTGTATTACCGTCTCAACGTGGTTCCGATTCACCTGCCGCCGCTGCGCGAGCGGGCCGGCGACATCGAGCCGCTGTCGCGCCATTTCCTGCGCCGCGCGGCGAGCGAGGGGCTGCCCCTGCGCGGGCTGTCGAAGGAGGCCGCGGCGCTGCTCGAGGCGCAGCCGTGGCGCGGCAACGTGCGCGAGCTGCGCAACTTCGTCTACCGCGCCGCGCTGCTGTCGCGCGAAGAAGAGATCGACGCGGCCACCGTGCGCCAGTTGCTGGCCGACCGGCCGATCAGCGAGGCGCCGGCCGGCGAGGTCGATTTCGGCCGCGCGCTCGCTGCCTGGCTGGCGCGCTCCGAGATCGCCCACGGCGCCCTCTACCATGGCGCGCTGGCGGCGTTCGAGAAGCCCCTGTTCGAGCACGCGCTGCGCGAGACCGGCGGCAACCAGCTGCGCGCGGCGCAGCTGCTCGGCATCAATCGCAACACGCTGCGCAAGCGGCTCGACGACCTCGCGATCGATCCGGAAGACTTCGCCCGCCGGGGATAGCCGCGCGATCGCGGCAAAAAGCCCTTGCAAAGTAGCAACAGGGCCGTTGTAACTCTGCAACGATGGCCTCACCCCCCGGCCCCCTGATCGCCGCCGAGCCTGCGCGCCGTTCGCCTCGCTGGTGGCGGCGCATGCTCGTCGCCGCACGGCGCGCCAATCTCTATTTGTGGCTCGAGATCGCGGCGGCGGTGGCGCTGGTGACGATGCTCGGCAGCGGTTACCTCGCGCTCACCAGCGGGCGCGACCCGGGCGAGCTGGTCCCATCCGGGCAGGCCGCGGCGCTGCTGATCGGCACCCTGATCCCGGCGATGGCGCTGCTCGTGCTGGCCGGCCGGCGGATCGCCATCCGGCGGGCCGGCGACACGAGCGCGCGGCTGCACGTCAACCTGGTGTTCTTCTTCTCGCTCGTCGCCGCGATCCCGACGCTGCTGGTCGCGGTCTTCGCCAGCGTGCTGTTCCAGTCGAGCGCCGGCGTGTCCGAAAACTCCCGCGCGATGATGGAAAACGCCAATCGTCTCGCGGAAGGGTACTACCGGCAGGCCCAGGACGACGTCCGTCTCGAGACGACGACGATGGCCAGCGACATGCGCGACTGGCTGACGCAGGTCAGCGTGACGAGCGCGGTGTTTTCCGACAACTACGCGTTCCAGGCGGTCTACCGGAAGCTCAGCGAAAGCGCGGTCCTGCAGCTGGGCGACGACGGCGAGATCCGCACGATCGCCATCCTCGATCCGGCCGGAGACAGCTCGCGCGAGCGGATCTCGCCGGCCACGCTCGCCCGCCTGCAGGCGGGCGAGGACGTGGTCATCAACCCCGGCCAGGACAGGATCGAGGCTGTCGCGGTGATCGACCGGGAGAGCAACCTGTTCCTCTACAACGCGCGCGACGCCGGGGTGTTCGACATGCTGGCGCTCAACCGCCAGGCGCGAAGCGTGATGCAGGACTACGAGCAGCTGACCCAGCGCGCCCGCGTGCTCCAGCTGCGCTACAACCTGGCCCTGTTCGCCGTGTCGCTGGCGCTCGTCGGGCTCGCGGTGTGGTTCGCGCTGCGGTTCGCCGACCGCCAGGTCAAGCCGCTGGCCGAGCTGGTTACCGCGGCCCGCGAGATCGGCGCGGGCAACTATGCCCTGCGCGTGACCGGGCGCACCGGGCCCGACGAAATCGGCCTGCTCAACCGCGCGTTCAACCGCATGACCTCGCAGATCGAGCGGCAGACCGACGCGCTGATCGGTGCCAACCGCCAGCTCGCCGAGCGCCGCGCGTTCATCGAAGCCGTGCTGCAGTCGATCACGGCGGGGATCGTCTCCGTCGACCTGCAGGGCCAGGTCGTGCTGATGAACACCTCGGCGCAGCAGCTGCTGCTCGACCGCGCGGGCCCGGCGCCGATCGGGCTCGAGCTCTCAACCATCGCGCCGCAGATATCGGCCCTGCTGCGCAGCGGGGCGAGCAATGGCATCGTCCAGTACAACAAGGGCGGCGAACTCCTGACGCTGGCGGTCAAGGTCGCCCCGGCCGCCGAGGGCCACGTGATCACCTTCGAGGACATCACCCGCCAGCTGCTCGACCAGCGCCAGGCGGCCTGGTCGGACGTCGCCCGGCGGATCGCGCACGAGATCAAGAACCCGCTGACCCCGATCCAGCTGGCCACCGAGCGGCTTCGGCGCCGCTATCGCAAGCAGATCGAGCAGGACGGCGATCTGTTCGAGGAGCTGACCGGGACGATCATCCGCCAGGTCGGCGACCTCAGGAAGATGGTCGACGAGTTCTCCTCGTTCGCCCGGCTGCCCAAGCCGGTGTTCCGTCCCGAGGACGCGGTCGACCTCGTCCGCCAGGCGTTGTTCCTGCAGGAAGTCGGGCACCCCGAAATCGACTATCGCTTCGCCGCACCGGACGACGTGCCGCGGATCGAATGCGACCGGCACCAGTTCGGCCAGGCCATGACCAACGTGCTCAAGAACGCCGCCGAGGCGATCGACGCCAAGCGGCGCGAGGCGGAGGCCGATTTCCGCGGACGGATCGAAGTCGAGGTCGATACCGACGACCGCTACCTGACGGTGTGCGTGACCGACAACGGCATCGGACTGCCGCAGGAGGGGATCCGGATCATGGAACCTTACGTGACGACGCGCGAGAAGGGCACCGGCCTCGGCCTGGCGATCGTCAAGAAGATCGTCGAGGAGCACGGCGGCGAACTCACCTTTGCCGGGGCCGCCGCCGGCGGAACCCGGGCAACGCTGCGCTTTGCCCGCGACCCGGTCGCGGCCGGCGCCGGAAGCGAGGCGGCCGAATGACCCGCAGGGGCAAAATTCCAATGGAGATCGATTGATGGCGCTCGACATCCTCGTGGTGGACGACGAACAGGATATCCGCGAGCTCGTCGCGGGCGTACTCTCGGACGAGGGCTACACCTGTCGCACCGCGGCCGACAGTTCGAGCGCCCTGAAGCTGGTCGACGAGCGGCGCCCGAGCTTGGTCCTGCTCGACGTCTGGCTGCACGGCAGCCCGATGGACGGGCTCGAGGTGCTCGACGCGATCAAGCTGCGCGAGCCGCAACTGCCGGTGATCATCTTCTCCGGCCACGGCAACATCGACACCGCGGTCTCGGCGATTTCGCGCGGGGCCGTCGACTTCATCGATAAGCCGTTCGAGGCCGAGCGCCTGCTGCTGCTGGTTGCCCGCGCGACCGAAACCGAGCGGCTCCGGCGCGAAAACGCCCGCCTGCGCGAGGGTGCCGCACTGGCCGAGGAGTTCACCGGCAATTCGAGCGCGATCAACCAGATCCGGGCCACGCGAAAGGGGGGCGCCAACACCGGCAGCCGGGTGCTGATCAGCGGGGCGGCAGGTTCGGGCAAGGAAGTCGCGGCGCGGCTGCTCCACGCGTGGAGCTCGCGCGCGGAAAAGGCGTTCGTCACCGTCAATTCGGCCCGGATCACCCCCGAGCGCTTCGAACAGGAGCTGTTCGGCGAGGAAGCCGAGGGCAAGCTGCTGCGCGCCGGGCTGCTGGAGATGGCCGACGGCGGCACGCTCTATCTCGACGAAATCGCCGACATGCCGCTCAACACGCAGGCGCGCATCTTGCGCGTGCTGACCGAGCAGAAGTTCGTCCGCGTCGGCGGCAACCGGCAGGTCGGAGTCGACGTCCGGGTGGTTTCCTCGACCGCGCGCGACCTCGAGAAGGAAATCGCCGAGAAGCGCTTCCGCGAGGACCTGTTCTACCGCCTCAACGTCGTCCCGGTCGCCGTGCCGTCGCTGGCCGAGCGCCGCGACGACATCCCGCCGCTGGCCGACCATTTCTTCACCCGCTACGCGCGCGAGCAGGGGCTCCCGGCACCCGAGATTGCGCCCGAGGCGATGGCCGCGTTGCAGGCCTACGACTGGCCGGGGAACGTCCGCCAGCTGCGCAACGTGGTCGAGCGCACGGTGATCCTGGCGCCGCGCGACCGGATGGCGCGGATCGAGCCCGACATGCTGCCGCCGGAGATCACCGGCGCCCCGTCGGACAACGGCACCGGCATCTCGACGCTGATGGGCGTGCCGCTGCGCGAGGCGCGCGAGAGCTTCGAGCGCGAATACCTGCGGATTCAGATCCGCCGGTTCTCGGGCAACATATCCAAGACCGCCGGCTTCATCGGCATGGAACGCTCGGCGCTGCACCGCAAACTCAAGCTGCTCGGGATGAGTGATCGCGAGGACGCGCTCGAGAAAGATTAGCCCCCAGGGAACCGGTCCGCGGCACAGCAATTTGCGCAATGAGAGCTTTTTGGGGGTTTACCTCTTTGAACAGCACCCCGTAGAATTCGCCACAGAAGATTTCGGCCGCCACCTCGTTGTCACACGAGGCGGCCAGAATGCGGACCGTTACCCGCGGCCGCCAACAACGAGGAGTCAGGTGAATGACCAGAAGTACCTTGTCCCCGCGCCCCCGAGCGGCCTCCGAAGCGCCGCCGCCCGCGTCCACCGGCGCGCCGGCTGCCAGAACCGCCAACCTGCAGGACCTGTTCCTCAACCACCTCCGGCGCGAGAAGACGCCGGTGACGATGTTCCTCGTCAAAGGCGTAAAGCTCCAGGGGATCGTCACCTGGTTCGACAATTTCTCGATCCTGCTGCGCCGCGACGGGCAGTCGCAGCTGGTCTACAAGCACGCGATCTCGACCATCATGCCGAGCCAGCCGGTCGATGCGGCGCAGTTCGGGCCGGGCGGGGAGGGCAACAAGAAGCAGCGCCTGCTGCAGGACATCTTTCTCTCGCGTGTGCGCGATGCCGGAGTCCAGGTGACGATGTTCCTGGTCAACGGCGTGATGCTGCAGGGCCGGATCGCCGCCTACGACCTGTTCTGCATGCTGCTCGAGCGCGAAGGCTTCGTCCAGCTGGCCTACAAGCACGCGGTGTCGACGATCCAGCCGACCTCGCCGGTCGATCTCACCACCGGGCTCGACGGCGAGGAAGGGCCCGAGGACTGAGGTGCCGGTCTGATCGTCGGTGATACGATCGAGGGCGGGGTCACCCGCGGGGCGAGGGCCGTCGTCGTCTGCCCCGACATCCGCCGCCAGCGCCAGGCGGAGGACCCGGAAGCGCGCCTCGAGGAAGCCAAGGGACTGGCCGAGGCGATCGGCATCGTCGTCGCCGAGGCGTTCGTCATGCCGGTGCGCGACGTGCGGCCCGGAACCCTGTTCGGGGAAGGGCAGATCGAGCGGATCGCCACCGAATGTGCGCGCGAGGATGCCGAACTGGTGATCGTCGACGGCGCGCTGTCGGCGATCCAGCAACGCAATCTCGAGGAAAAGCTCAAGCGCAAGGTGATCGACCGCACCGGGCTTATCCTGGAAATCTTCGGCGAGCGCGCGGCCACCGCTGAGGGCCGGCTGCAGGTCGAGCTGGCGCACCTCGACTATCAGCAGAGTCGGCTCGTCCGCAGCTGGACGCACCTCGAACGCCAGCGCGGCGGTTTCGGCTTTCTTGGCGGCCCGGGCGAGACGCAGATCGAGGCCGACCGACGGATGATCCGCGCGCGCATGGGCAAGCTGCGTCGCGAGCTCGAGCAGGTAAGGCGCACGCGGGCGCTCCACCGCGAGCGGCGCGGCAGGGCGCCGTGGCCGGTGATCGCGCTGGTCGGCTACACCAACGCCGGCAAGTCGACACTGTTCAACCGCCTGACCGGGGCCGGCGTGATGGCCGAGGACCTGCTGTTCGCCACGCTCGATCCGACGATGCGCGCGATCGCGCTGCCCGGCGTCGAAAAGGCGATCCTGTCCGATACCGTTGGGTTCATCTCGGACCTGCCGACCCAGCTCGTCGCGGCCTTCCGGGCGACGCTCGAAGAGGTGACCGCGGCCGACGTCATCCTGCAAGTCCGCGACATCGCCAATCCCGACAGCGCGGCGCAAAAGCGGCAGGTGCTCAACGTCCTCGGCGAACTCGGGGTCGTCGACGGAGAGGGCGGGGACGCGGCCATTCCGATCATCGAGCTGTGGAACAAGTGGGACTTGCTCGACGGCGAACGACGCGCGGAGATGGAGGCGCTGGCCGCGCAGGACCCCGACGTGCTGCCGCTGTCGGCAGTCACCGGTTTCGGCGTCGATCGGCTGCTCGAGCGTCTCGGCCAGGTGCTCACCAAGGGCGCGCGCCGGCATACGATCACCC
>JAEZES010000206.1 GCA_023432995.1 Pseudomonadota bacterium | reverse complement strand
GGACAGGCCCGGGGGTTTGGGCAGGCTGTGTACCGGCTGGGCTAGGCTGTATTCGGCTTAGCCGCCGCCCGCGACCAGCGCGCAGACCGCCCGCCCCGCGAAAGCCGGTTCGACGCCCTCCCCGACGGCCACCACCGTGCCGGCCACCTCGAGCCCGGGGATGTCCGGCGCGCCGGGCGGCGGGGGATAGCGGCCGAGCCGCTGCAGCACGTCGGGGCGGTTGACCCCGGCATGCGACACCGCGATCAGCACCTGTCCGGGTCCCGGCCGGGGCGCCGGACGCTCGGTCAGCCGCAGCACGTCCGGCCCGCCGGGCTCCGCGATTTCTACCGCCCGCATCGTCGGTACGCTCACGCTGTCCCCTGTACCTCGATTGCCACGGTCCCCAGCCCTAGTGGCCGCCCCCATTGACAGCAAGCAGGGGGGGACTCATGCTGCACCGCAATGGACGACGATCTTCCCCGGGTACGCGGCGATGCCGCGAGCCGGCTGGCCGGCGAACCGCTCGACACCTATTCGCAGGACGAGCTGATGGAGCGCATCGCGCTGCTCGAGGCCGAGATTGAACGGGTCCGGGCGCACCACGGCAAGGCCGCCAGCCAAAGGGCATTGGCCGACTCGCTGTTCAAGCCGCGAGATCCCGACTGATGGGCCGGGCGCCGGTCCCGACCCTCTCGCATTCGCGCCGCCGGCGCCCCATATCGTTGATAACTGATGGCCGAGGCCGTTCGCTGTGCGTTCAGACGGTCCTTTGCACATTGGCAACTATCGGATCGTATCCTCACCCCTTGGATTGAACAGAAATGCCCAGCTTCGCCCAGAGCCTCGAGAAGACCCTCCACACCGCGCTCCAGCACGCGACCGACCGCACGCATGAATACGCGACGCTCGAGCACCTGCTGCTGGCGCTGGTCGACGATCCCGAAGCGGCCGAAGTGATGACCGCGTGCGGCGTCGACCTGGCCGAGCTCGGCAACGTGGTGCGCCAGTACCTCGACCAGGAGTACCAGTCGCTCAAGACCGAGGACGAGGCCGACCCGCAGCCGACAGCCGGCTTCCAGCGCGTGATCCAGCGCGCGATCCTGCATGTGCAGTCGAGCGGCAAGGACACCGTGACCGGCGCCAACGTGCTGGTCGCGCTGTTCTCCGAGCGCGACAGCTACGCGGTCTATTTCCTGCAGCAGCAGGACATGAGCCGGCTCGACGCGGTCAGCTACATCAGCCACGGAATCGGCAAGGGTGGGCGGCAGATCGAGACGCGCACGCCGCAGGGCTCCGAGGAGCCCGAGACCAAGAGCGAGGACAAGCCGGACAAGGGCGGCAAGAAGGATTCCGCGCTCGACCAGTTCTGCGTCAACCTCAACCAGAAGGCGCTCGACGGCAAGGTCGACCCGCTGATCGGTCGCGGTGCCGAGGTCGACCGGACGATCCAGATCCTCTGCCGCCGGTCGAAGAACAACCCGCTGTACGTGGGCGATCCCGGCGTCGGCAAGACCGCCATCGCGGAAGGCCTCGCGCGCAAGATCGTCGAAGGCGACGTCCCCGACGTGCTGGCCGACGCGGTGATCTACTCGCTCGACATGGGCGCGCTGCTCGCCGGCACGCGCTACCGCGGCGACTTCGAGGAACGCCTCAAGCAGGTTGTCAACGAGCTCGAGAAGCTGCCCGAGGCGATCCTGTTCATCGACGAGATCCACACGGTGATCGGCGCGGGCGCGACCAGCGGCGGGGCGATGGACGCGTCGAACCTCTTGAAGCCCGCACTCTCCAATGGGGCGATCCGCTGCATCGGCTCGACCACCTACAAGGAGTTCCGCAACCATTTCGAGAAGGACCGCGCGCTGCTGCGCCGGTTCCAGAAGATCGACGTCAACGAGCCCACGGTCGAGGACACCATCAAGATCCTCAAGGGGCTGCGGACCGCGTTCGAGGACCACCACAAGGTCAAGTACACGCCCGATGCGATCAAGACCGCGGTCGAGATGAGCGCGCGCTACATCAACGACCGCAAGCTGCCCGACAAGGCGATCGACGTGATCGACGAGGTCGGCGCGATGCAGATGCTCGTGCCGCCGAGCCGGCGCCGCAAGACGATCACCTCGAAGGAGATCGAGAAGGTCATCGCGACGATGGCGCGGATCCCGGCCAAGACCGTGAGCAAGGACGACAAGGTCGCGCTCGCGAGCCTCGAGAAGGACCTGAAGCGCGTCGTCTACGGCCAGGACAAGGCGATCGAGGTGCTGTCGACCGCGATGAAGCTGAGCCGCGCCGGCCTGCGCGATCCCGACAAGCCGATCGGCTCGTTCCTGTTCTCGGGCCCGACCGGCGTCGGCAAGACCGAGGTCGCGCGCCAGCTGGCCGAGATCATGGGCATCGAGCTCAAGCGGTTCGACATGTCGGAATACATGGAGCGGCACTCGGTCAGCCGGCTGATCGGCGCGCCTCCGGGCTACGTCGGCTACGACCAGGGCGGCCTCCTGACCGACGCGATCGATCAGCACCCGCACTGCGTGCTGCTGCTCGACGAGATCGAGAAGGCGCATCCGGACCTGTTCAACATCCTGCTGCAGGTGATGGACCACGGCAAGCTGACCGACCACCACGGCAAGACCGTCGACTTCCGCAACGTCGTGCTGATCATGACCACCAATGCCGGCGCGGCCGACATGGCGCGGAGCTCGATCGGTTTCGGCGCGGGCACCAAGGTCGAGGCGAGCGACGAGGCGGTCAAGAAGATGTTCGCCCCCGAGTTCCGCAACCGGCTCGATGCGATCGTGCCGTTCGACTACCTCGGCAGCGAGACCGTCAGCCGGGTGGTCGACAAGTTCATCCTCCAGCTCGAGCTGCAGCTGGCCGAGCAGAACGTGCACATCCAGTTCGACTCGGATGCGCGCGAGTGGCTCGCCAAGCGCGGCTACGACAAGCTGATGGGCGCGCGGCCGATGGCGCGGCTGATCCAGGACAAGGTCAAGCAGCCGCTCGCCGAGGAGCTGCTGTTCGGCAAGCTCGCGCACGGCGGCGAAGTCCACGTCAGCGTCAAGGACGAGGCGCTCGCGTTCGAGCTGACCCCGGCGGCGCCGAAGGACGCCAAGCCGCGCAAGCCGAAGAAGGCGGCGCGGGCCAAGGCCAAGCCGGCGGCGGGCGAGTAAGGTCCCTCTCGGGCCTGCCCCGAGACCTTCGCAAGCCCGGGCCCCCGGATCGCTCCCGAAAGGAAGGGGGGAAGCGCGCCTCCGGCACGAGGGCGCTTCGTTGCGGAACCCGAGGCCGTTCGGCACACTTCTCCCCCCATGGCCGCCCCATTCTCCTGGATCCGCCCCGAGCCGCACGGCATCCATGTCGTTCCCGCCGATTGCTGGATCGACCCGGCGCAGCCGGTGGCCAACGCGCTGGTCACTCATGGCCACGCCGACCACGCCCGCGGCGGACACGGGCGGACCATCGCGACACCGGAGACGCTGGCGATCATGGAATTGCGCTACCAGACGCGCGAAGGCGCGCTGCCCGTGGCCTATGGCGAGACGATCGGGCTTCCCGGCGATGTCAATGCGACGTTCGTTCCCGCGGGCCACGTGCTCGGCTCGGCGCAGATCGTGCTCGAGCATGCCGGGGAGCGCGTCGTGGTGACCGGCGACTACAAGCGTGTCGCCGATCCGACCTGCCCTCCGTTCGAGTGCGTCCCCTGCGACGTGTTCGTGACCGAGGCGACGTTCGGCCTGCCGGTATTCCGCCATCCGCCGGTCGCGCACGAGATCGGCAAGCTGCTCAAGGCCCGCGCCGACCATCCCGACCGTTGCGGGCTGGGCGGCGCCTACGCCCTCGGCAAGGCGCAGCGGCTGATCGCCGAGCTGCGCCTTGCCGGGCACCACGAGCCAATCTGGCTCCACGGGGCGATGGAGCGGATGTGCCGCCTGTACGAGCAATTCGGCGTCGCGCTCGGCGATCTGCGCCTGGTGGGTGACGCCACGAAGGAACAGCTTCGCGGGGCGATCGTGGTCTGCCCGCCCTCGGCGCTCAACGATCGCTGGAGCCGGCGCTTGCCCGAGCCGATCACGGCGATGGCGAGCGGCTGGATGCGCGTGCGCCAGCGTGCCCGGCAGCGCATGGTCGAGCTGCCGCTGGTGATCTCCGACCACGCCGACTGGGACGAGCTCACCGCCACGATCGAAGACGTCGATCCGGCCGAGAGCTGGATCACCCACGGCCGCGAAGAGGCGCTGTTGCGCTGGTGCCAGTTGCACCAGCGGCGCGCCCGCGCGCTGGCGTTGGTCGGCTACGAGGACGAGGACGACTGAGTGGAGCGCTTCGCTGCCCTCGTCGATGCGCTGGTCTACACCCGCAGCCGCAACGAGAAGCTGCGGCTGATCGCCGACTACCTGCGGGCCACGCCTGATCCCGACCGCGGCTGGGCCCTCGCGGCGCTGACCGAGGGCCTGAGCTTTCCGGCGGTCAAGCCGGCGGCGATCCGCGCGCTGATCGCCGAACGGGTCGATCCGGTGC
>JAEZES010000203.1 GCA_023432995.1 Pseudomonadota bacterium | reverse complement strand
CGCGCGAGCTGCGCGAGGAGATCGCCGAGGACGAGGCGCGGCGCGGCGCGCCCTAGGCCGCTTCGGGGGCCGCCCGCCGCAGCGGCTCGATGTGCCGGTCGACGATGAACACGGCCGAGAACATCAGCAGCGCGATCGCCGCCATCGTCCCGAAGTAGTAGACGAAGCTGCCCTGGCCGAGGTTCATCAGCCAGCCGCCGGCGAACACCATCGTGATCACGCCGACGCGCGCGACGGTCAGGTGGAACCCGATCGCCGCCGCGCGGCAGCTCTGCGGATAGCCGACCGCCATGACCGCGTAGAACCCGGCGATGTTCATGCTGACGAGCCCGCCGATCAGCCCGACGAGCAGTGCCGCGGCCTGCCGCTCGCCCCAGGTCGGCGCCGGGGCGATGCGGTCGATCAGCACGCCGAGGGCGATGATCGACAGCAGCGTCAGCGCCGCGCAGCCGACGATCAGCGCGCGGCTGCCGAAAGTGCGCACGAGCCAGCCGGCGGCGATCGCCCCGATCATCGACAGGATGCCGAACCAGAAGATCGCGCTCGCCGCCTGCTCGGTGGTGAACCCGGCCCCGGTCAGGAACACCGTGGCCCAGCTCGACAGCCCGTAGATCAGCGTCGTGCAGGCGGCGAAGCTGAGGCCGATGCCGAGGTTGAGCTTGGCGTTGCTCGGGTGAAGCACGCCGATCTCGCGCGTGCCGGCGGCCTGTTCGACTTCGGTCGTCGGCTCGGGCAGCAGCTCGATGGCGGGATCGATCACCCGGGCGGCGTTCTTCTGCGCTTCGGCCGTGCGGCCGCGGGCGAGCAGGTAGACCGGGCTCTCGCGCAGCACGAGGAACAGCACCGTGCCGAGCACGATCGAGCCGATGCCGAAGACCTGGAAGATGCCGCGCCAGTCGGTCACCGCGAGCAGCGGCGGCACCACCGCGGCCGCGGTCGCGGTGCCGAGCGGGATGCCGATCGACAGCGTGGCGATGACGTAAGTCCGCACCCGCGCCGGGACCCAGTCGTTGACCAGCGCGAGCGCGTTCGGATAGCCGGCGCCGAAGCCGAGCCCGCCGAGCGCGCGCACCGCCGACATCGTCCACACGTCGTCGGTCCACGCCGCCGCGATCGTGCTCGCGCCGAAGATCAGCGAGGCCAGGTAGAGCGCCTTCAGCCGGCCCCAGCGGTCGCCGAGCCAGCCGCCGAGCGACGAGCCGAACGCCATGCCGAACAGCGCCGCGGCCAGCGCCGGCCCGAACAGCGCCCGGTCGATCGCCCATTCCTCGAGAATCAGCGGGGTGACGATCGGCAGCGACTGGAGGTCGATTCCCTCGATCACCAGCACGATCAGCGCCGCGCCCATCACCAGCCACTGGAACGGCCGCAGCGGCTTGTCGGCGATCGCCGCGCTGAACGGGCTCTGCATCGAGGCGTCCTCCCGGTTCCGCCCGGTGCGATGCCGGCGCGGTTTTCAGGGCAGTCTATTGGAAACGCCGGCGATGGCAAACGCGGCGTGTCAGCCCTCGACCCAACCCGAGCTCATCCCATAGGGCACTTCGGTCATCAGCGCCTCGATCCGCGTGAGCAGCCCGCGCTCGACGCGGAACGCCTCGGCGATCATCCAGCTGAACGGGCGGTCGATGCCCTGCCGCGGCGTGCCGTCGGCGAGGCGGTAGTCGCGCACGGTGCCGTCGTGGTCGAAGAAGGCGAAGGCGAACACCACCCCGCGGGCCTCGTCGATCACCGGGAAGCGGCGCTCGCGGATGCGGGTGACGAAGCGGAAGAAGCCGGTCTCGAATTGCTGCCTGGCGCCGAGCGCGCGGAACGCCTCGAGGTACGGCGTCTCGCGCGCGCCGCCCGAAGGCGGCACGTTGGTCGTGCGGAAGCCGTTCTCGATGCGGAGGCAGTCGTCGGCGAACGGGTAGTCGCCCTGGCCGTCGTTGCGCTCGAGCCCGCTGAAGTAGGCGTCGGCGACGCGGCGCAGGTCCTCGCGCGGCAGGCGCGCGCCGGGGTCGCCGAACCACCGCGCATCGGGTCCGCCGCTCGCGTCGAGCTGCGCCGGCCCGTCGCCGAAGCCGCTCGCGCCGCCGAACAGCGGTGGCCGTGCGATGACCGCCTCGATCTCGCGGACCCGCTCGCCCTGCGCCTTGACCCGCAGCGCGAGGATCGAGCGCGTGTTCCCTTCGGTGACCGTGACGAACGCGGCCGACTGGCCGGTCGCATGGTCGTGGAACTCGTGCCGGTAGGGGCCGATCGCGTCGGCCGTCCCCCAAAGCCCTTCGCCGACGGGAAGTTCGATGCCGTTCTCGGTATACCGCGCACCGGCAAGCGCTCCCGTGTGGCGGGAGACCAGGGCGGCAAGCACGTCGTCGATCAACTCAGATCCCTCCCGGTGTGAAGTCGACCCCCGCTTCGGCGAGCGCCGCGCAGAGGCTGTCGACGCAGCTCTTCAGCGCCGCGGCATCGGTCGAGCGGACCACGAAGTTGGCCCCGACCCGGCCCTCGCGGAAGAACGGGTAGCTGCCGACCTGGCACTCGGCGTGGGCCTGTTCGATCGCGCGCAGGAGATCGGCGACCTCGCTCTCGGGCACCCAGCAGCCGACCGTCTCGCTGATCAGCGGCGCGCCGCCTTCGAGCGTGCCGGTCAGCGAATCGAGCATCTGCGCGCAGATGTGCGGCACGCCGGCCATCAGGTGGACGTTGCCGATCTTGATCCCCGGCGCGCCCGACATGCGGTTGGGAATCAGCTCGGCGCCTTCGGGCACGCGCGCCATCCGCAGCCGCGCCTCGGTGATCCCCCCGCGCGTCGCGTAGTAGTCCTCGAGAATGCGCCGCGCCTCGGGGTGGACCACCACCGGCCGGCCGAGCGCCCGGGCCACCGCGTCGACCGTGATGTCGTCGTGCGTCGGGCCGATGCCGCCGGTGGTGAACAGGTAGTCGTGCGCGGTCCTGAGCGCGTTGACCGCCTCGACGATGCGGTCCTCGTGGTCGGGCACCACGCGCACCTCGGCGAGGCGGATGCCCTGGACCTGGAGCCAGCTGGCGACCTGGGCCACGTTGCGGTCGTGCGTGCGGCCCGAGAGGATCTCGTCGCCGATCACCACCAGCGCGGCGGTCCAGATGCGGTCGGGGGCCATGCGCGGCGGTTAGGCCAATTCGGTCTGGTCCGCCACCACCCGTTCGAACCGCAGCACCCCGTCGTCGACCGGACGCGAGCGGAAGTCGCGGCAGTCGGCGAGGTAGTCCATGTTGAGCCGCCACGGCAGCTCGGGCGCGCTCTTGGGTATCAGCGGCCGCGCGCGCTCGAGGTAGCCCGACGAGAACACCACGATGTCGTCTTCGACGAGGCCGTGGTCCTCGGGCAGGAACGGGACCGCGATGTCAGCCGACCGGCGCTGCAGCTTGCCGAGCACGCGGCAGACGTAGGCCGCGGTGTTGTCGGCGCGCAGCGTCCAGCTCGCGTTGAGGTAGCCGAACACCACCGCGAGGTTGGGCACGTTCGAGAACATGCACCCGCGGTAGAACCATCGCTGGCTGAAATCGATCGCTTGGCCGTCGAGCGAAACGGCGATCTTGCCGCCGAGCGCGAGGCGCAGGCCGGTGGCGGTGACCACGACATCGGCCGGCAGCACCTCGCCGGATTCGAGCCGCACGCCGCCGGCCTCGAAGCCGGCGATGTGCCCGGTCACGACCGAGGCCTTGCCCGCCTTGACCGCCTCGAACAGGTCGCTGTCGGGCACCAGGCACAGCCGCTGCTGCCACGGGCCGTAGGGCGGAAGGAAGTGGGCGGCCGAGTAGTGCTCGCCGAGCGCCTCGCGCAGCTTGCCGGTGAGGTACGCCGCGGCCTTGTCCGGCTTGGCCCGCGCGCGGTGGAAGAACAGCTGGTGCAGGCGGATGTTCTTCTGCCGGACCAGCCAGTAGGCGAGCCGGCGCGGCAGCCAGCGGCGCAGGCGGACGGCCCACTTGTCGCGGCTCGGCCCGGCCGCCATCCAGGTCGGCGTGCGCTGGAGCATGGTCACGTGCGCCGCGCTCTCGGCCATCGCCGGGACGATCGTCACCGCGGTCGCGCCCGAGCCGATCACGACCACCCGCTTGCCCGTGTAGTCGAAGCCCTCGGGCCAGAACTGGGGATGGACGATGTCGCCTTCGAACCGGCCGATCCCGGGCAGGCGGGCCTCGTGCGGCTCGTCGTAGTCGTAGTAGCCGGCGGCGAGATAGAGGAACCGCGCGGTCATCTCGCCGCGGCCCTCGCGGCCCTCGACCGTCACGTGCCACAGCGCCTCGTCCGCGCGCCAGTCGGCCTCGAGCACCCGCGTGCCGAAGCGGATATGCGCGGCGATGCCGCGTTCCGCGACCACGCGGCCGAGGTAGGCGCGGATCGCCTCGCCGCCGGCGATCGCCTTGTCGTCGGGCCACGGCTCGAAGCGGAAGCCGAGCGAATGCATGTCGCTGTCTGAGCGCACGCCCGGATAGCGGAACAGGTCCCAGGTGCCGCCGATGGCGTCGCGCCGCTCGAGCATCGCGAACCTCGTCTCGGGACACATCATCTTCAGGTGCGCGGCCATCGAGATGCCGGAGATTCCGGCGCCGACGATCAGCACGTCGAGGGGTTCGCGCCCGGCCATGCGGGGCAGATTGCCAGCCGCCACGGGCTCTGTCACCACTCCGCGCATGACGATCGTCGCCGCCCGCCGCTATCGCAATGGCCAGGTAGTGGAGCGCGCGTTGCCGGCCGGCGCCGCGGCGCCGGGCGCGGCCGAGTTCGACTGGCTCGGGC
>JAEZES010000098.1 GCA_023432995.1 Pseudomonadota bacterium | reverse complement strand
GGTCATCGCGATCATGATCGCGCTGACCGTGCTCGCCGCCGGCGCCGGGCTGGCCCTGCGCAACCTCGCCGGCAATGCCCGCGCTGAGATCGCCGGCGGGCTGACCGTGCAGGTTATCGAGGGCGGGCCGACGGAGCGCGAACGCCAGGCCGAAGTGGCGGTGGCGGTCTTGAGCAACCTCGAGGGGGTGGCGGAGGTGCGCCGCGTGCCCGATTCCGAGCTCGCCGAACTGCTCGAGCCGTGGCTCGGCCCGCAGGCGCTGTCGGCGGACGAGGCGATCCCGATGCCGGCGCTGATCGACGTGCGCCTGGTCGGCCCGGTGACCCCGCGTCGGCTCGAGGAGCTGCGGCGTACGCTGACCGCCTCGGTCCCGTCGGCACGGGTCGACGCCCAGGCCGGCTGGCTGGCCCCGGTGTTCGAGGCCGTTCGCTCGCTGCAGCTGCTGGCGGTGGGCCTGATCGTGCTGCTGGCGGCGACGACCGCGGCCGCGGTGTGGCTGGCCGCGCGCAGCGCGCTCGGCTCGAACCGCGAGACGATCGAGATCATCCACCTGCTCGGCGGGACCGACGGACAGATCGCGCGCATCTTCCAGCGCTCGATCGGCCTCGACGCCGCGCTCGGCGGGGCGGCGGGGCTGGCTCTCGGGGTCGCGGCAGTGCTGCTGTTCGGGCGCAAGTTCGCCGAACTCGGCTCGGGCATGGTCGCAGGCGGCGGGTTGCGCCCGGTCGACTGGGTCCTGCTTGCGGCGATCCCGCTGATCGGCATAGTGCAGGCGATGCTGACCGCGCGGATCACCGTGCTCGCCGCGCTGAGGCGGATGCTGTGATCCGGCGGGTCGTGGCGCTGGCGGTCGTGCTGTGGGCGTGCGGCTTCCTGTGGTTCGCAATAGCGCTGCCGCAGCCGCTCGGTGCCGAGCGGACCGACGCGATCGTCGTTCCGACCGGCGGCAACGGGCGGATCCAGCGCGGGCTGGCCCTGCTCGAGCGGCGCACCTCGCGCGCGCTGCTCGTGACCGGGGTCGACGAGGACGTGCGCCCGGGCGAGTTCGCCGCCGAGTACGACGTGCCGGCGGAGCTGATGGACTGCTGCGTGACGCTCGGTTTCGCCGCGCTCGACACGCGCGGCAACGCGCGCGAGACGTCCGAGTGGGTGGCGCAGCACAAGGTCCGCTCGCTGCGCCTCGTGACCAGCGACTGGCACATGCGCCGCGCCGCGCTCGAGCTCGAAAACGCGCTGCCCGAAGACGCCACGGTGTTGCGCGACGCGGTGCGGACCGAACCCTCGCTGCGGACGCTGTTCCTCGAATACCACAAGCTGCTGGCGACCTGGCTGGTCCAGGTCCTGCCGGGCTGACAGCGATGGCGGTCGTCCGCAGCCTGGCGTTCTACCTGGTGTTCTATGGGGCGAGCGTCGGGTTCGTGGCCGGCTCGGTCGTGGCGGCGCTCGTGTGGCCCGCGCGGATGCGCGTGTTTCCCGACAGCTGGTCGCGGTTTCACCGCTGGTGCCTGCGTGCGCTGCTCGGCATCCGCGTGCGCGAAAGCGGCACCAAGCTGCCCGGCGCGGTGCTCTACGCGTTCAAGCACGAGAGCTTCTTCGAGGCGATCGACCTGCCGACCGTGCTCGAGTTCCCGGTGCCGTTCGGCAAGGAAGAGCTCTACCGCATCCCGGGCTGGGGCCGGGCGGCGCGGGCCTACGGTTCGGTGATGGTGCGACGCGACCTCGGAGCGAAAGGGTTGCGCCTGATGCTCGCCGATGCGCGCCCGTTTCTCGGCAGCGGACGGCCGCTGGCGATCTTCCCCGAGGGCACGCGCGTGCCGCACGGCGAGCGCCCGCCGCTGCAGTCGGGCTTCGCCGGGCTGTACAAGCTGCTCGGCCTGCCGGTCGTGCCGGTGGCGGTGGACAGCGGTCCGCTCTATCATCGCAGGTGGAAGCGGCCGGGCACGATCACGCTGCAATTCGGCGAGCCGATCGAGCCCGGGCTGCCACGCGAGGAGATCGAAGCGCGGGTCCACGCCGCGATCAACGCGCTCAACGGCTGACGGCCAGGGGGAGGGGAGATGCACAAGTCGATCGCCGCGGCACTGTTGGCACCGGCGCTGGCACTGGCTGCCGCGCCCGCCGCGGGGCAGAAGTTCGCCGACCTGGCACTGACCCCACCGATGGGCTGGAACAGCTGGAACCACTACGGGTGCGAGATCGACGAGACGCTGATCCGCCGGACCGCCGACGCGATGGTCGCCAACGGCATGCGCGACGCCGGCTACCTCTACGTCAACATCGACGACTGCTGGCAGGGCGAGCGCGACGCCGACGGCTTCCTCCAGCCTGACCCGCGGCGCTTCCCCTCGGGGATCAAGGCGCTGGCCGACTACGTCCACGCTCGCGGGCTCAAGCTCGGCATCTATTCCGACGCCGGCGCGAAGACCTGCGCCGGGCGCGCGGGCAGCCAGGGCCACGAGTACCAGGACGCGCTGCAGTTCGCCCGCTGGGGTGTCGACTACCTCAAGTACGACTGGTGCAACACCGGCACCGGCGCGGCCCAGCGCAACCCGCGCGAGGCCTACACGACGATGCGCGACGCACTGCGCGCCGCCGGGCGGCCGATCGTGTTCTCAATCTGCGAGTGGGGCGAGAACCGGCCGTGGGAATGGGCCGGCGAGGTCGGCCACCTGTGGCGCACCACCGGCGACATCGTCAATTGCTGGAACTGCGAGCTCGGCCACGGCAACTGGAGCAGCTTCGGGGTGCTCAACATCCTCGACAAGCAGGCCGGCCTGCAGGGGCATGCCCGCCCCGGGGCGTGGAACGATCCCGACATGCTCGAAGTCGGCAACCTGCCGACGCTGGCGGAGAACCGCTCGCACTTCGCGCTGTGGGCGATGCTGGCGGCGCCGCTGATCGCGGGGACCGACGTGGTCGCAATGAAGCCCGAGATCGCCGCGATCCTGACCAACCGGCGGATCGTCGCGATCGACCAGGATCCGCTCGGGCTGCAGGGTTTCGCCTGGCTGCGCACGCCCGAGATCGAGGTCTGGGCGCGGCCGCTGTCGGGCGAGCGGTGGGCGCTTGCGGTCCTCAACCGCTCCGACGGCGCGCGGCGACAGCGGATCGATTTCGCCGAGCACCCCTTGTCGGACGACCTGCACCAGAAGTTCGCCCGCATCGGCGAGCGGCACTACCGCCTTCGCGACGAATGGACCGGCGAGACGCGCGGGACCACGCGTGAGCCGCTGGAAGTCAGCGTTGGGCCGCGGGATACGGCGGTGTTTCTGCTGACGCCGGAGGGAGAGTAGGCTCCCTCTAATCCCCGTTATGCTTGCGCCCGAAGTCGGGCCTCGCGTCGTCCTGCCCCAGCGCGACGATCGACCGCCGGATCGACCGCGTCCGGCTGAACACCTCGAACATGGTCTCGCCGTCGCGCGCGCGGATCGCTTCGCGCATCAGCGCAAGGTCGGTCAGGAAGCGGTCGAGCATCTCGAGCACCGCGTCGCGGTTGTGCAGGAACACGTCGCGCCACATCGTCGGGTCCGAGGCGGCGATGCGGGTGAAGTCGCGGAAGCCGCCGGCCGAGTACTTGATGACCTCGCTGCGGGTGACGTTCTCGAGTTCGGAGGCGGTGCCGACGATCGTGTAGGCGATCAGGTGCGGGATGTGGCTGGTCACCGCGAGCACGAGGTCGTGGTGGGCGACGTCCATCGTGTCGACCATCGCGCCCAGCGATTCCCAGAATTCGACCAGCGCCGCGACCTTGGCCGGGTCCGCCCCCTCGGGCGGTGTGACGATGCACCAGCGGTGGTGGAACAGCGTGGCGAAGCCGGCATCGGGCCCGCTGTGCTCGGTGCCGGCAACCGGGTGCGCGGGGATCACGCAGTGGCCGGGCAACGCCTGCGCGAGCGCGTTGCTGACGGTCTGCTTGGACGAGCCGACGTCGCTGACCACCGCGCCGGGCTTGAGCGCCCCGGAGATCTCGCGCCCGGCCTCCTCCATCGCCCCGACCGGGACGCACAGGATCACCAGGTCGGCGCCGTCGACGGCCTCGGCGGCGGATTCGCAGATCGTTTCGGCCAGCCCGCGCTCTATGGCGCGCTGGCGGACCTGCGGGTCGCTGTCGTAGCCCGTCGTCTTGACGCCGGGCAGGTGCTGGCGGACCGCAAGCCCGATCGAGCCTCCGAGCAGCCCGAGGCCGACGATCGCGACGTGCTCGAAACTCATTGCCCGCCCTCCGCCAGGGCCCTGAGTGCGGCCGCGACACCGTCCATCTGCACTCTCGTGCCGATCGTGATGCGCAGCCCGTGCGGCAGCCCCTGGCCGGGCAAGTGACGCACCGCGTAGCCGGCGTCGGCCAGCCCGTGCAGCGCCGCGTCGGCCGTCAGTCCCCCCTCGAACAGCACGAGCACGAAGTTGGCCTCGCTCGGCAGCGCGCGCAAGCCGTGATTGCCGAGCGCTTCGATCGCCGTGACGAACCGGGTTCGCTCGGCGCGGTTGGGCTCGCGCGAGCGCACGACGAAAGCCTGGTCGGCCACCGCCGCCGTGCACACCGCCTGCGCCCCGGCGTTCACCGGGAACGGCCCGCGAATGCGGTTGAGCACGTCGATCAGGCCGGGGGCCCCGGTCGCCCAGCCGACGCGTTCGCCGGCGAGCCCGTAGGCCTTCGAAAAGGTGCGCGTGACCAGCACGTTGGCGTGCTGCGCGGCCAGCTCCAGGCCGCCGTCGTCGTCACCGGGGGCGACGTATTCGGCATAGGCCTGGTCGAGCACCAGCAGGACGTCGCCGGGCAGGCCGGCGTGAAGCCGGGCGAGCTCGGCGCGCGGCAGGAAGCTGCCGGTCGGGTTGTTCGGGTTGGCGACGAACACCAGCCGGGTGCGCTCGGTGACCGCCGCGAGCAGGGCATCGACGTCGGTCGCGTAATCGGCGTCGGGCGCCTCGACCGGAGTCGCCCCGCAGCGGCGGGCGACGATCTCGTAGAGCGAGAAGCCGTAGCGCGCGTAGAGCACTTCGTCGCCCGGCCCGGCGAAGGCGCTCGCCGCGACCGCCAGCAGCTCGCCCGAGCCGGTGCCGCAGACGATCCGCGCCGGGTCGATCCCGTGCAGCGCACCGAGCGCCTCGCGCAACCCGGTGCTGTCCGGGTCGGGATAGAGCGCGGGCGGCGGCGCCCCGGCGCGCGCGGCCAGCGCCGCGGGGCTCGTGCCGAGCGGATTCTCGTTGGCCGAGAGCTTGGCCAGCGGGCTGCCGTCGGCGGCCCGGCTC
>JAEZES010000074.1 GCA_023432995.1 Pseudomonadota bacterium | reverse complement strand
CTTTTGGTCCCCTTCCCTTGAGGGGAGAGGGTTGGGAGAGGAGGACATGCGCCATCGCGAGGCCCCTCCCAACTTCGGCTAGGCAGCAAGCTGCCAAGCCTTCGTATTCTCCCTGAAGGGGAGAGAGCGATGCCTCAGGCCAGCTCGACCCACACCGGCGCGTGATCGCTGGCCTTCTCCCGGCCGCGGTAGGCCTTGTCGACGCCGGCGGCGACCATCCGGTCGGCACATTCGGGCGACAGCAGCAGGTGATCGATGCGGAAGCCGTGGTCGCGCTGCCACGCGCCGGCCTGGTAATCCCAATAGGTCCACACCCCGCCTCGCGGGTTGAGCGTGTCGATCGCATCGGTCCAGCCGTCGTTGAGGATCCGCCGGTAGGCGTCGCGCGATTCCGGCTGCATCAGCGCGTCGGCCGCCATCGCGCGGACCGACCATACGTCCTTGTCCTCGGGAATGACGTTGAAGTCGCCGACCACCACGGTCGGCATTTCGCAGGCGAGCAGGTCCCTGAGCCGCGCGCGCAGCCGCGCCATCCAGGCAATCTTGTAGTCGAACTTGGGGCCCGGATGCGGATTGCCGTTGGGCAGGTAGAGATTGACCACCCGGACCCCGCCGACGTCGGCTTCGATGTAGCGCGCCTGGACGTCCTCGGGATCGCCGGCGAGCCCGCGCCCGGCCTCGACCGGCGCAACGCCGTCGGCGAGGATGGCGACGCCGTTGAAGCCCTTCTGCCCGTGCCAGATCGCCTGGTAGCCGATCCTGGCGAACTCGTCGGCCGGGAAGCCGTCGTCCTGCGTCTTGATCTCCTGCAGGCAGGCGACCGCGGGGCGGGTTTCGCCGAGCCACTCGAGCAGGCGCGGCATCCGCGCCTTGATGCCGTTGATGTTGAAGCTGGCGATCCGCACGGGATCGCAGTCTAGATGCCGAAGCTCGAACCGCAACCGCAACCGGAAGCCGCCTGCGGATTTTCGACTTTGAACGCGGCGCCGCCGAGCGATTCGACGAAATCGACCGTGCTCCCTTCGACAAGCTCGAGGCTGACCGGATCGACCACCAGCCTAACGCCGGCGGTTTCGCTGACCCAGTCGTCGGCTTCGGCCGCGTCGGCCAGGTCGAAGCGGTACTGGAAGCCCGAGCAGCCGCCGCCCTCGACCGACAGCCGCAGGATCGCCGGGCGGCCCTGCTTGCGGGCGATCGCGCCGACGCGTTCGGCGGCGGCCTGGGTCAGGACGAGAGCTTGCGCCATCCGCGCGATGTAGGGGTCCGGAGCCGCCGGCTCAAGCGGTGCGGATGTACTCGCGCATCGCCTCGGCCTCGTGTTCGACCAGCTCGATGCGGTATTTGACGAGATCCCCGATCGAAACGAACGCGACCAGCTGGCCCTCATTGATGACCGGCAGGTGACGGATCCGGCGCCGGGTCATCAGTTCGAGCGCATCGTGCACGCCGGTGGCAGGATCGACGGTGATCGCCGGGGCCGTCATTACGTCGCCCACCGCCAGTCCGAGCGCGCCGTCGCCGTGGCGGGCGACGCAGTACAACAGGTCACGCTCCGAGAAGATGCCGGCGACCCTGCCCCGCTCGAGCACGGGCAAGGCGCCGATGCGGCGTTCGGCGAGCAGCTGCGCCGCTTCGCGGACGGTTTCGCTCGCGCTGCAATGGACGATCTGCTGGTCCCGTCCGGCAATTATCCTGGCAATGGTCATTGGCGACTCTCCCCATGCCGTGTCGCCAATATGCCACGAAACCGGCCGGTTGACCAAATCGGCCCGAGCCCGGGGCCGGTCGAGGCGTTGCCACCGCGGGCCGGAAGGCCCATCTGTCGGCGATGACGCACCGATCTCCGCTCGACGATCCCGGAATCTCGGCCCATGCCTGGGCGCGCTACAAGCGGCTGATGCGGTGGATGTTCGCCGTCACCATCGCGGTGGTGATCGTCGCCCTGACCCTGGTCTACTGGCAGACCGGCGCGACCTCGGTGCATTTCTTTGTCGCCACCGCGCTCGGCGTCGGCTTCGCGATGCTGCTGATGTCGGCGCTGATGGGGCTGGTGTTCCTGTCGAGCGGCACCGGACACGACGAATCGGTCGCCGATGCCACCGAGGCTCAGCCGGGCGACGGCCCCTCGAACGGGCGCAAGCGATAGTCCTCGACCGGAACGCCGCCGATAAGGTGTTCCTGGATGATCCGCTCGAGCACCGGCTCGGTGCACGAATGATACCAGACGCCATCGGGCCAGACGACCGCGACGGGGCCGCCGACGCAGATCTGCAGGCAGTCGGCCTTGGTCCGCTGCACGCCGCCGCGCGCGATGAGGCCCAGTTCGCGCAACCGGCGCTTGAGGAAGCTCCACGCAGCCTCGCCGGTCTCGCGCGAGCAGCAGCTCTGCTTGTCCGACATGGCGCAGAGAAAGATGTGCCGCTCGATCGCCTCGCCGCCGATCTGCGCCAGCGCACGACGGGCAAGCTCGATGTCGCCGGCGCTCATGGCATGGCTGCGGGCGGTCAGCCCTTCTTGCCGGCGATGCGGGCTATCTCCGCCTTGACCAGCCGCTCGACCATCTCGGGCAGGTTGCGGTCGAGCCACTCGGCGAGCATCGGCCGGAGCAGGTCGCGCACCAGCCCTTCGAGCGAGGTCTCGCCCGAGCGGACGATCTGCGGCGGCGCGCCGGGCTCGGCGATCATCGCCAGCGCAGCGAGCGATTCGCGCATCGCCTGGGCGGCGTTGGCGTTGGTCAGGCCCTCGTCGCCGGCCTCGGCCTCGTCGAGCTCGACCAGTTCGCCGGCCTCGCCGAGCTCGAGCACCTCGTCCTCGTCGAGTTCGTCGCCGTTCTCGTCGGTCGGCTTGCCCGGAGTCAGCAATACCCCGGCGCTTTCGCGGCGGCGCCGTTCGGCCTGCTGCGCCTCGCGGTTGTCGCGCGCGATGACTTTCTTGATCGATGCGAGAATTTCCTCGACCGAGGGTTCGCCTTCGTGTCGCATCGTGCCCCGAATTCTCCCGGCTAGCGCCGCTATTCGACCGTCTGGATCTCGCGAATCTCCGCGTCCTGCGCCGGGATGTCAACGGTGCGGGTCGATTGCGTGGTGGGATTGGGATCGCTCTGCCAATCCCAGATGATGTCGCGGACCCGCTCGTAGTTCGCGGCCGGGTCGTACAGCGGGCCGAACTCCTCGAGGCCGAGATCGCGCGCTTCGGCATGGCCCATCGCGGCCAGCAGCGTGAAGCCGGCGACGTAGGCGTTGCGGCGGGCGGTCACCAGCTGGACCTGAGCGCTCAGCAGCTCCTGCTGGGCGTCGAGGAAATCGAGGATCGTGCGGTTGCCGACCGTCTGCTCGGCCCGCACGCCTTCGAGGCTCAGCTCGGCGGCCTCGACCGCGGTCTGGGTCGAGGCGATGATCTCGTTGGCCGCGCGCCAGCTCGAATAGGCGGCGCGGACGGTGGCGATCACGTCGCGCTCGGTGGCGACAGCGTTCTCGAACGCGACCGACTGCCGCGCCTGCGACTGGCGGACCAGCGCCGCGGCCCGGCCGCCCTGGAAGATCGGCAGCGTCGCGCGCAGGCCCGCCGACGCCCCGTGCGACGAGTTCGGCAGGATGCCGCCAGCCCCCGCGGGCAGCGAGCCGAGAAAGGTCTGGTAGTCGGCTCCGGCGGTGGCTTCGACCCGGGGCAGCCGGCTCGCGCCGGCGACGCGGATGTCGTAGCCGGCCGCGCGTGCCCGCTCGTGCGCGGCGATCAGGTCGGGATTGTCCTGCATCGCGACGTCGACCGCGGTGTCCGGATCCTCGGGCAGCCCGGGCAGCGGCGGCGGCGGTTCGAGCTCGCCGGGCGCGCCGCCGACGACGACGATGTAGTTCTCGCGCGCCCGCACGAGGTTGGCTTGCGCCGTGCGCAGCTCGCCGCGAGCGAGCGCCAGGCGGGCTTCCGACTGGGCGACGTCGGTGCGGGTCAGATCGCCGATCTCGAACCGGTCGCTGGTCGCCTGCAGGTTGACCTCGAGCACCTGGACGTTGTTGGCGGCGAGGCTGACCAGCGCTTCCTGGTAGATCACGTCGAGGTAGGCGGCGACGACCTGGCTGAACACCGCGCTTTCGGTGGCGCGCAGGTCGGCGCGCCCCGCCAGCACGCGCGTCTCGGCGGCCCTGATCGAGTTCTTGACGCCGCCGCCGGAGTAGAGCGGCACGCCGAGGCTGAGGGCCCCGGTCGCGCTGCGCACGGCGCTGCCGCTGTCGGGGTGCTCGTAGATCGACTGGTTGGCGTTGCCGGTGGCGCTGAGCGAAGGCAGCCCGTCGGCGCGTTCGATCGGCACGTTCTCGTCGGTCGCGCGCTGGTTCGAGCGCGCGGCCAGCAGCGTCGGGTTGGTCCGGTAGGCCATCGCCAGCGCTTCCTGGAGCGTGTCGACCACGTCCTCCCCGGCCGACTGGGCGACGACCGGCGTCGCGGCGAGGCACGCGCCAGCGGCCAGCAGCAAGCGGAACGCCCTCCCGTTCATGTCAGAAACTCCAGCCCCTCGGCGCGGCGAATTCGGACAGGACCGGAATGCCGAGCTCGGCGATCGGCAGCAGCGCGACCGCTCCTGCCGCCTTGCGGCCCACCGCGAGGCGCGTGATTCCGTTCGCCAGCAGCCCGGTCACGACCCGCCCATCGTCGGCCAGACGCCGGACGAGCCCCTCGGGCAAGTGTTCGATGGCCCCGTCGATCAGCAGCAGCGTGTAGCCGCCGCGCCTGGACGAAGCGCCGGCGACGGCGTCGGCGGGCGACAGGATATCGAGCGCGCCGACCAGCGGCCGGACCAGCTCGGCCAGGTAGCCGCTGCCGCCATCGACCAGAAGCGCCTTGTCGCCCGCCGTCGGCCGCGCTTCCTGCAGCATCAGGCCGTGGACCACGGGCGCGGCCAGCTGGCGCCCGTCGCCGAGCGCAATCGCGCGATCGATATAGGCGAACCGCCGGGCGGATTGGGGCACGAACTGTTCGCGGGCGACTTCGGCCATGCGCCGCAGCACCGGCTCGGCGTTGACGCCGCTCGCGCGCAACTGGCTGTCGATCATCGCCCTGCGCGCCAAACTGGGCTGGGCGGCCTCATGTCCGGCCGTCTGCCGGTCCTCCACGATCGTCACTGCCTCGTTCTCATGTCGCTAGGGCCGGGCGAGCCTTAGGGCCTGCACTCGCGCCGGGCAATGGTCCCAGTTGTCGCAAGTGGTCGCCCGCCGGTCGCTTTGCAAGGGCGCGCGGCGAGCCTATGGGGCCGGACGATCGACCGGTAGGAGAGCAGCTTCGATGAACGACATGGTCGCGATCCGCGAGGAGGACCTGATCGAGAGCGTCGCCGACGCGCTGCAGTACATCTCCTACTACCATCCGATGGACTACATCCGCGCGCTCGGCGCGGCGTACGAGGCGGAGCAGGGGCCGGCGGCGAAGGACGCGATCGCGCAGATCCTGACCAACAGCCGGATGTGCGCCGAGGGCCACCGGCCGATCTGCCAGGACACCGGCATCGTCAACGTGTTCGTCAAGTGGGGGCAGGACTGCCGGTTCGACTCCTCGCGCTCGCTGCAGGAGGTGGTCGATGAGGGCGTGCGGCGCGCCTACAACCACCCCGAGAACAAGCTGCGCGCCTCGATTCTCGCCGATCCCGCCTTCACCCGCCGCAATACGCGCGACAACACCCCGTGCGTGTTGTCGGTCGAGATGGTCCCGGGGCGGACGGTGTCGATCGACGTCGCCGCGAAAGGCGGCGGCAGCGAGAACAAGTCCAAGTTCAAGATGATGAACCCGAGCGACAGCATCGTCGACTGGGTGCTCGAGATGATCCCGCAGATGGGCGCCGGATGGTGCCCCCCGGGGATGCTCGGGATCGGCATCGGTGGCACCGCCGAGCATTGCGTCAAGCTCGCCAAGCAGAGCCTGATGGACCCGATCGACATGGCCCAGCTCAAGGCGCGCGGGCCGCAGAGCGACATCGAACGGCTGCGGATCGAAATCTTCGACAAGGTCAACGCGCTCGGCATCGGCGCGCAGGGGCTCGGCGGGCTGGCGACGATCCTCGACGTCAAGATCCTCGACTGGCCGTGCCACGCCGCTGGCAAGCCGGTGGCGATGATCCCCAACTGCGCGGCGACGCGCCACGCGCACTTCACGCTCGACGGCTCGGGGCCGAGCTTCCTCGAGCCGCCGAAGCTCGACGAATGGCCGCAAGTCCACTGGCAGCCCGATTCTTCGGCGCGGCGCGTCGACCTCGACCGGCTGACGCCCGAGGAAGTCCGCGGCTGGAAAGCCGGCGACCGGCTGCTGCTCAACGGTGCGATGCTGACCGGGCGGGACGCGGCGCACAAGCGCATCGCCGACATGCTCGCGCGGGGCGAGGAGCTGCCGGTCAGCTTCAAGGGACGGGCGATCTACTACGTCGGCCCGGTCGACCCGGTGATGGGCGAGGTCGTCGGTCCGGCGGGCCCGACCACCGCGACGCGAATGGATAAGTTCACCGACACGATGCTCGAGCTCGGGCTGTTGGCGATGATCGGCAAGGCCGAACGCGGGCAGGGCGCCGTGCAGGAGATCGCCAAGCACAAGGTCGCCTACCTGATGGCGGTCGGCGGCGCGGCCTACCTCGTGGCGCGTGCGATCAAGGCGGCGAAAGTGGTCGCATTCGAGGACCTCGGGATGGAGGCGATCTACGAATTCACCGTGCAGGACATGCCGGTGACCGTGGCGGTCGATGCCGACGGCAACAACGTCCACACGCTCGCCCCGCAGCACTGGCGCGACAAGATTGCGCGCGAAGGCCTGCTTCAGGGCGCCTGACGGGTCCCAAATCCCAATCGACCAAGGCGCGACTCTTTTCGACCGCCGGACTGGCGCTGCGCCGGGCGGCCGTTAGACGCCGTCGTATGGAACGCGATCCTTCCGAAGCCGATCACGCGCGAGTGCCGCTCGCGACCGTGCTCGTCTCGATCGCGGGACTGTGGCTGTGCTACTTCGTGCTGACGACGCTGCGCTCCGAGGTGCTCGGCTTCGGCTTCCCGCTCGAGATGATGGGGCGTCGCGCGCTCGCCTGCCTCGCCGGCATCGCCATCACCGCGATGCTGTGGTTGATCCTGCGGCTGTTCGACGCCCGCCCGCTGTGGATGAAGATCATCGCCGCGCTCGTGCTGTCGGTGCCCGCCGCCGTCCTGCTGGTCGAGAGCAACGCCATGGTGTTCGCCGATATCGAGGCGGCGGCCGCCCAGAACATGGCTGCCGGGCAGGGCGGCTGGGCGGGCGATCCGCTGTCTTCGGACGCGGTTCCGGGAGCCTCCGGCTCGCAGGACGAGCCGCGGGTGGTCGTGCAGCAGGTCCCGCTGACGCCGCTGCAGTCGCTGATGGAAGAGGCGTTCGGCCGCTATTTCATGATGCTCGCCTGGTGCGCGCTCTACCTCGCGCTGCTGACCGGCGAGAAGGCCCGCGCGGCTGAGCGACGCGAGGGCGCCTACAAGCGCGCGGCGAAGGCGGCCGAGTTGCGCTCGCTGCGCTACCAGGTCAATCCGCACTTCCTGTTCAACACGCTCAACTCGCTGTCCGCGCTGGTGCTGACCGGCAAGACCCAGGCGGCCGAGCGGATGATCCAGACGATCTCGACGTTCTATCGCCGCAGCCTGGCCGACGATCCGACCGCGGATGTGCCGCTGCGCGAGGAATTCGCGCTGCAGAAGCTCTATCTCGACATCGAGGCGGTCCGCTTCCCGCACCGCTTGCGCGCGGTCTACAAGCTGCCGCCCGAGCTCGAGGACGCCAAGGTTCCGGGGATGATCCTGCAGCCGCTGGTCGAGAATTCGGTCAAGCACGCGGTTGCCCCGACGGCGGAGCAGGTCACGATCACGCTCGCCGCGCGGGAGGAATACGGCCGGCTGGTGGTCACCGTGTCGGACAACGGCCCCGGCTCGGGCACGCCAGGCGACGAGCGGCACAACCACGGAATCGGCGTGACCAACGTCCGCGACCGGCTCGAGGCGCGCTTCGGCGGCGAGGCGACGATCGTCGCCGGCCCGGTGCCCGGCGGCTATTCCACCCAGCTCAGAATGCCGATATTGCTCCAGGAGTCCGCATGAGGGCGAAGCTCGCCAGGGAGGACTGGGGCGTGCTGCGCACGATGATCGTCGACGACGAGCCGCTCGCGATCGAGCGGATGCAGGTGCTGTGCGCCGAGATCGACCAGCTGGCGGTGATCGGCACCGCGAGCGACGGCGAAGCCGCGCTGCGGCTGGCGGAGAAGCTCAAGCCCGACCTGCTGCTGCTCGACATGACCATGCCGGGGATGGACGGGCTGGCGGTCGCCCGGCAGCTCAGCAAGCGGCCGGATCCGCCGGCGGTGATCTTCGTCACCGCGCACGAGGACTTTGCCGTCGAGGCGTTCGATCTCGAGGCGGTCGACTACGTCCTCAAGCCGGTCGCGTCCGACCGGCTCGAGCGGGCCATCGACCGGGCGGTCGCACGGCGGGAGCGGGTCGGCACCGAGAGCGGCGAGTGGCTGACCGAGTTCTGGGTCCCGCACCGCTCCGAATTGCTGCGCATCGACGCCGGGCAGGTCGACCGGATCGACGCCGAGCGCGACTATGTCAGGCTGCACGTCGGCGAGCGCAGCTACCTGCTGCTGCAGACGATCGCCGGGCTCGAAGGCAAGCTCGACCCGGCGCGGTTCCTGCGCATCCACCGTTCGACGATCCTCCGGCGCGACCGCATCCGCGGTCTCAGGCACGAGGGCCTCGGAGTTTGGAGCGCCGAGCTCGACGACGGTGAGGCCCTGCGCATCGGGCGGACCTACTTGCGCAAGGTCAAGGCGATGGCCGGGCGCTGAAACGATTCAGGGGCGCCCCCGCGAGGGGACGCCCCTGTTCACAGGGCCTGTGGCCGTCAGCCTCCGGCGGCCGACTTGCGATTCACCAACTGGGCGTACTGCTGGTCGAGGCTGCGGCGCGCCTCGCGGTAGCAGTCGCGCGAGTGCCGGGACCGGAGATGCGAGCCGACCACTTTTTCGTCGAGGCCGCAGACCTCGCGGGCGGCGCGCTCCAGGCGGATATCCAGCTGCCGCTGTCCGGCGGCGCTGGTGAGGTCGAGATCGCCGTAGCGAACGCCGACCGTCGGAGCCTCGTCCTTGGCCGCTACCGGAGCGGCAAGACCGGCGGCGGCGAGGGCCAGGGCCAGCGATTGCATCCTCATGTCATCCTCCTCAAAAACTTGGGTTGCGCCGCAGCTTCGGGACTGCTGAAGGCTGCGGCGCAGGAGAAGGAATAGCCGCGATCAGGCCGGCCTGCGCGGCAAGCTCGACAAAGCGGTTGGGCGGTCGACGGGCGGCCAGCACGGCGACGAATGCGCGGTTGGGGTCTATGAACGGCTGACGGCGACCGACGAGCGTTTCGTGATTCTAGGCGACATGGTAATTTTGTTCCTCTTCGCGCTCGGAATCGGCAACTTTGCGTTGCACAAGGCGGTGCTCGAAAGCGGGCACCCGGTGCTGTCGCACATGAGCCGGCTGGCGGCGCTGTTCGGCGGCTACGGCAGCCTGTTGCTCGAGCTCGCGCTTCTGGTCGCGGCCATGCTGCTGGTTGCCGGGGGCCAGCCCGCCTGGGCGTGGGCCTATCTCGCCTACAGCGCGATGAACGCGCTCGCCGGCTGGCTTATCCTATCCCGGCGGGTATGACGGGAACCCGTTCCCGGGGCGAGCGCTGAGGCGGCATGGAACGGGCAATCTGGCTGGTCAACAACGCGTCGAGCGGCAGCAACGACGACGCCGCTCTCGCCGCTCTCGACGAATGCTGCGGGAGCCACGGCCTGCGCGTCGCGCAGCGCACCGTCTTTCCGGAGCAGGACCTGCCGACGCCGGCGGCGCTGGACTCCGCCGGGATTGATCTCGTCGCGGTGTTCGCCGGCGACGGCACGATCAACGGCGTGATCGAGGCGCTGGCGGGTTGGGGCGGAGCGGTGCTGGTGCTGCCGGGCGGCACGATGAACCTGCTCTACCATCGGCTTCACGGCGATCGCTCGATGGACGACGTGGTGGCGGCGGTGGCCCGCGGGGCGACCGCGGCCCGCCGGCCGAGCGTGATTCGCTGTCCTTCGGGCCACGCCTATGCCGGGGTTCTCGCCGGACCGGGGACGAGCTGGGGGCGCGTGCGCGAGGCGCTGCGCGAGGCAGCGGTGGTCGAGCTTGCCGAGAGTACCGTCGAGGCGATCGACGAGACGCTGACGGGTGAAATGATCCGCTGCGCCGAGCCGTTGCTCGGCCGCCCGGAGGGCTATCCGCTGATCTGCCTCGAGCCCGGCGACGAGGCGATCGCCGTGGTCGCCTATCATGCCGAATCCGCCGTCGAGTACCTCGAGCAGGCCTGGGCCCTGGTCCGGCGCAACTTTCGCGAAGGCCCGCACGAGCTGCTCGGCCGCGCGCCGGCGGTCGCGCTCGCCAGCACCCGCGGCAACGCGTTCGGCCTGCTGATCGACGGCGAGGCGGCGGAGGCCCCGGCGCACGCGGAGTTCGTGCTGGCTGCCTGCGAGGTCGATCTGCTAGCGACCGCGCCCGATGCCAGATAGCTCCAGCCCGCCGACGCTGCTGTTTCACCTGAGCGATATCCACTTCGGGCTCGAGGACAACGCTGCGCTCGACTGGGTGCAGAACGAGATCGCCGCCCGGCGCCCGGCTGCGGTGGCCATCACCGGCGACCTGACGATGCGCGCGCGCCACCGCGAATACGCAGCGGCATGCGCCTGGATCCGCTCGCTCGACGTGCCGGTAACGGTCGAGATCGGCAATCACGACATGCCCTACTTCAACCTGATCGAGCGCTTCGTCTCGCCCTACCGCCGGTTTCGCGCGATCCAGGGCCTCATCGAGCGCGAGATCGACCTGCCCGGCCTGGCGATAATCCCGTTGAAGACGGCCGTGCGCGCGCAGCCCCGATTGAACTGGTCGAAGGGCTGGGTCTCGCGCTCGGCGCTGCGCAAATGCCTGGCCGCGCTGGACGCGCTGCCGCACGGGACGCGCGCCCTGGTCGCGGTGCACCATCCGTTGCGCGAGGTCGGCACCAAGGGTACGGCGCTGACGATCAACGGCCAGCGCGCGCTGGCCGAACTGGCCCGCCGCGGCGTGCTTGGGGTGCTCAGCGGCCACGTCCACGATCCGTTCGACATCCTCGAGGACACGCCCGCCGGGCCCGTGCGCATGATCGGTGCCGGCACGCTCTCGCAGCGCATCCGCTCGACCCCGCCGAGCTTCAACGAGCTTCGCTGGAATGGCGAGCAGCTCGAGGTGCGCGTCCGCACGCTCGACGAGGTTCCGACGCGCGACATGCTGATCGACGACGTGCCCGAGGACGCGCTGCCGCCGCGCCAGCCCGGCGAGCCGGTCGCGCCGGTCCATCAGGTCCCGCGCACCGACCCGCCGGTCCACTGAGAGTGGGCGGTTAACGCGCCGGCGCGTCCGGCAGCGTCAGCACCGAGCGCAGGAACGGCATGACCTCGCGGCCGGACCCCGTCTCCTCGGCCATGAAATGCGTCGCACGGACGCGTTCGCGGGGGTCGGGCAACACCGCGTAGCTCGCCGCAGCCCCGGCGCCGGCGAGCGCTGCGGCCATCCGCTGCGATTCCCGAACGCCGTTCTCGTCGCGCGCCTCGGCCATCAGCAGGAACGCGGGGGCGTTGGGCGGCGCCAGGTGAGTCATCGGCGAGAGCCGGGCGAGTTCGGCCTCGTCGCGGCTGTAGTGCCGGCGGTAGAGCGAACGGAGATAGGCGTTCTCGCCGGCGCGCCGAAGAACGTCGAAATCCTCGCCGCCGATCGAGATCACCGCACGCAGGTTTGCGAACGGGATTCCGGTACGTTCGAAGAGCGCGGGATCGGTCCCGAACAGCGTGGCCAGGCTGCCGCCGTTGCCGACGCCGAACAGCACGATTTGCTCGCGGTCAAGGCCGAGCGTCCCGGCCTCGCGGTCGAGGAAGCGCAGGGCCTCGACCAGGCCGTCGATGGTTTCGGGCGCGGTCGGGTTGGAGCGCCCGTCAGCGACCAGCGCCAGCGAGATGCCGGCTTCAGTGAGGCGATGGCGCGCCCATCCGCCTATCCCGTTGAATGCGACGATGACTGGATGCGGCCCGCTGCCCGCGCCCCGGTAGAACGCGAGATCCTGCCAGTGCGCCGGACCGAACTTCAAGCGCTCGGGAAGGGCGTTGGGCGGCACCAGCCGCGCGTCCGGCGGTTCGGTCAGGCGCGACCCCGAGGGGAACAGGTCCTGCGCGCACAGCGGGGCGGCTGCCGCGACCAGCGCGAGCACGGCGAGTACCCAAGGTGCTCGCTGTCTCGGCATTTCAGTAGCCGAGGATGGCCTTGACCTCGAGATACTCCTCGAGGCCGAATACGCCGTATTCGCGGCCGTTGCCGGACTGGCGATAGCCGCCGAACGGCGCATAGCCTGACCACGCCGGATAGTTGATGTGCACCTGTCCGGCGCGGATCCGGCGCGCCACGCGTCGCGCGCTTTCCTGGTCTGCCGACTGCACGTGAGAGCTGAGGCCGTAGACCGTGGCGTTGGCGATGCGGATCGCGTCCTCTTCGTCCTGGTAGGGCATCAGCACAACGACCGGGCCGAAGATTTCCTCCTGGGCGATGCGCATTTCGGGGGTGACTTCGGAGAACACAGTCGGCCGCGCGAAATAGCCGTGGTTGAGCCCAGGCGGCAGGCCCGTCCCGCCGCAGACCAGCTTGGCGCCCTGGTCGATGCCCGACTGGATCAGGTCCTGCACCTTGGCGAACTGCGGCGCGTTGGCGAGCGGGCCGAGCACCGTCGCCTCGTCGAGCGGGTCGCCGACGACGATGCCGGCTGCGGTTTCCGCCGCCAGCGCTTCGACTTCGGCGAGGCGCGTGGCCGGGACGACCATCCGGGTCGGCGCTGCGCACGACTGCCCGACGTTGCGCATCGCGCCGAGAATGCCCTTGGGCACGGCGCTGGCGAAATCGGCGTCAGGCAGGAACACGTTGGGCGACTTGCCGCCGAGTTCCTGCACCACGCGCTTGATCGTCGGCGCGGCCGCCTGCGCCACGAGCACCCCGGCGCGGGTCGAGCCGGTGAACGAGACCTTGTCGACGGCCGGGTGGGCCGACATCGCCGCGCCGACCACCTCGCCGGTGCCGTTGACGAGGTTGAACACTCCCGGTGGCGTGCCCGCGTCGTGCATGACCTGCGCAAACAGCAGCGCCGTGAAAGGGGAGAGCTCGCTCGGCTTGAGCACGACGGTGCAGCCGGCGGCGAGAGCCGGGGCGACCTTGGCGGTGATCTGGTACAGCGGCCAGTTCCACGGCGTGATCGCCGCGACCACGCCGATCGGCTCGCGGCGCACATGGATTCCGTCGACCGCGCCCTCGAAGTCGAAGCGGCGCAGCACCTCGATCGCCACGCGCACGTGCTCGATCCCGAAGTGGCACTGCCCGGCGCGGGCGAAGCCGATCGCGGCCCCCATCTCAGCCGCGATCGCCTGCGCGAAGGCCTCCGACCGCTCCTCGAGCAGGTCGCGGATGCGTTCGAGCAGGGCCAGGCGCTGCGCCACCGGCGTCTGCGAAAACGCTTCGAACGCTCGCCGCGCCGCCGCCACGGCGAGGTCGACGTCGGCCGGCGTTCCCGCGGCGATGTGGCCGATCGTGTCCTCGGTGTAGGGGTTGGTCACGGCAATCCGCGCGGCGCCCGGCCGGTCCGCCCAGGCGCCGTCGATGTAGAAGCGTGTGTCGTCGGCCATGTCCAATTCCCAAGTCAGCGCGCGGGCAGCGCGAACGTCACGTAGCGGCTCGGTCCTGGCGTTGGCTGTCCGCGATGCGGGAACAGTCCGTCGCCGCCGACCGGGATGGTGATGAACTGTCGCCCGCCCACCTGGTAGATCGCCGGAACCCCTTCGGTCGCCGCGTCGAGCTTGTGCTCCCACAGCACCTCGCCGGTCGCCGCATCCCGGGCGCGGAACGTGCGGTCGCCGGAAGTGCCGACGAACAGCAGCCCGCTGGCGGTGGCCACCGGGCCGCCGCGCGGCGCCTGGCTGCCGGTGCCGGTCACCCCCTGCTGCTCGAGCACCCAGCTCTCGCCGTCGGGCAGGTGATAGAGCTGCTCGCCGGTGTTCATGTCGTAGGCCGTCAGGAACGAGAACGGCGGCTTGATCGAGGCCATCCCGTTCGATTGCAGCATGAAGTTGTACGGCGAGCCGTAGGCCCGCACTTCGGGGCTGGCGTTTGGCATGCCGGCGGTCGCCTCGGGGCGATTGTCGGGCACCAGCGTATTGAGCGTCGGAATCTCGCGGCTGACCACGAACAGCCGTCCGCGCTCGGGATCGATCGCGGTGCCACCCCAGCTGGTGCCGCCGTTGTGCCCCGGCATCGAGATCGAGCCGCGCAGGCTCGGCGGGGTGAACAGGCCCTCGTTGCGGGCCGCGCGCAGGATCTCGCGAATCTTCTGCTGGTCTTCCGCCGGCACATGCGGGTTGATGTCGGCCTCCGTGAAGCTCTGGCGCGAGAACGGCAGCGGCCAGGTCGGGAACGGTTGCGTGGGCGAGGCCTGCTCGCCCGGGACGTCGGACGCGGGGACCGGGCGTTCCTCGATCGGCCAGACCGGCTCGCCGGTGCGGCGGTCGAACGCGAACACGAAGCCGTGCTTGGCCGCGATCACCACCGCAGGGATGTCCTTGCCGTCCTTGCGGATCGTCATCAGCTTGGGCGCGCTCGGCAGGTCGTAGTCCCACAAGTCGTGGTGCACGGCCTGGAAGTGCCACAGCCGCTTGCCGGTGCGCGCGTCGAGCGCGAGCAGCGAGTTGCCGTAGAGGTTGTGGCCCGGCCGGTTGCCGCCGTAGAAGTCGAACCGCGGGCTGCCGGTCGGGATGTAGGCCACGCCGGCCTCGGCATCGACCGTGAACTCCGACCAGTTGTGCCCGCCGCCGAACGTCTCGCGGTCCTTTTCGGGCCAGGTCTCGGAGCCGGGCTCGCCGATCCGCGGGATCATGTTGAACGACCACTTCAGCGCGCCGGTGCGGATGTCGTAGGCGTGGATGTTCGAGGGGTACGAACCGTAGCCCTGCCCTCCGGGCAGGGAGACGATGAACAGATTCTCGAACACCCGGCCCGGATTGCTGGTCATCAGCGGCCGCTCGGGAATAATCGAGCCGGCTGGCAAGGCGTCGCGCAGGTCGATGCTGAAGTTCGGGACGTACTTGCCGGTGCGCGCATCGATCGCCCGCACCAGCCCGTCGTTGAGGAACACCAGCCGCCGGTCGGAGCCGTCGGCGCTCTGCCAGTAGTTGATCCCGCGCGTGCCGATCCGTCCGGCGGTCTCGCTCTTCCACTTCTCCTGGCCGGTCTCCGGATCGAGCGCGGCGATCTGCCCGCTGCCGGTCTGCAGGTACATCGTGCCGTCGACCACGATCGGGTTGAACTGCGGCGGCGCGCCCTCTCCGGTCGGGTACTCCCAGACCACTTCGAGCTGCGCGACGTTGGCGGGGGTGATCTGGTCGAGCGAAGTGTACTGCGAACTGTCCGGTCCGCCGAGGTACTGGTCCCAGGCGACGTAGTCCGGCGCTTCGGCGAGGGCGGGGAGCGGCGTGGCCAGCAGCGCACTGGCGAACAAGAAGCGGGCGGTTAGGCGCATGAAGGTCCTTGGGTCTTGGGATTGGCGAAGGTTTCCGCCCCCCCTTACGGGGTGGCGATGGGCGGAGGGTTCCGGGCCCTCACTGGCCGGCCCGGCCCCTCCGGCAAGCGGGGGTGGCGATCAGCCGAAATCGACCGGGTACGGCTTGAGCTCGCCCGAGGCATAGCGCGTCTCGAGCCCCGGCGTGCCGTTCTCGAGCACCATCAACATCGAGCGCTTGGGGCTGAAGCCCTGGTGGCGGATGTCGGCGGGCATCGCGCAGACGTCGCCAGCCTTCATCACGATCGTCCCGCGCGGCTGGCCGGTGTTCTTGTCGGCGATCTGCCAGTGGATCTCGTCGGAAAGCTGGACGAACCATTCGTTGCGGTCGTTGCCGTGGATCACCGGGAGCATGTGCTCCTCGCTGGTCACGCAGCAGATCGAGGCGCCGGTGACCGCGGTGAACGAGGGGTTCCAGGTCACGTCGGCGCGGGCGATGTGGTCGAACAGGTTGATCGCGTGGAGCTGGCCTTCGAAGCCGGGCTCGCACTCGATCTCGGGCGTGTCGAACTCCATGTCGGCGAAGGCCCGGTTGATCGGATGCCCGGTTGCGTCCGAGCGCACCGGCGGCTCGCCGTCGAGCCCGAGCATACGGCTGGCGGCGGCGAACCCGCGGACCAGCTCGTCGGTCCGCTCCCTGGTCTTCGGTCCCAGCGGCGAGCCCGTCTCGAGCGGGGCCGAGAGCGGGTCGTAGCCCTCGTTGATCCAGTTCCGGCTGATCGTCTCGAACGCTTCCTTGACCGTCTCGGCCGGGAAGGTCTCGAGATGGTCGAGCCCCTTGGCCTTGTACCCCGCGTCATAAGCGCCGGCGAACAGGTCGACCGTGCCGTAGTGGTTGGTCGTGCCGAAGATGTCGTCGAAGAAGATCCAGCCGTAGAAGAAGCCCCAGCCGATGTCGCGCACCATCGCCCGCAGGAAGCGGTCGATCTCGATGATGTGGCTGCCCTTGGGCCAGTGCACGTGCGCGAAATACTCGTCGCGGGTGAACTCGAAGCCGCCGAGGCGGTAGCTGGTGTAGCCGGTGTCGGGACTGGTGCCCGTGGCGGTGATCCGGGTGGTGATCGCGTCCATGCCTCGTCTCCTCAGGCCAGCGTGCAGATTTCGGACCAGCGCTTGACCGTCTCCGGTCCGTCGCGGGTCTGCAGGATCGCCACCGCGGGCTTCGCTGCGCTCATCTGGTAGGCCGCGCCTCTCGGCAGCAGCACCTGGTGCCCGCGGCGGGCGACGACGCGGCCCATCGCCGGGCCGTTGGGCTCGCCGCCGAGCCGGACCGCGCCCCCCTCGTGGTGCGGCACCTGGTCGTCCTCGAGCTTGACGAAGCGGAAAGTCACTTCGCCGTCCATCACCAGCGCGAATTCGTCATGCGGTGCGGCGTACCACGGCGACTCGCCCTCCACGCGGACCGTCTCGGCGACATATTCGAGGTTCTGCACCACCGCCACGCGCTCGAACGGCGACGCCTTGCCGGCGACCTCGTAGATGTTCGAGAACGCGTATTTCCTGAGATCGTCAGCGAGCTCGATCGAGCCTTTGTCGTAGGCGTCGAGCGATCCCAGCTTGGTGTTGTACGCCACGCGCATCCTCCTCGCAGCCGGCCTTCGACGGGGCCGTTCCCTGCGATGGTATCACCGCGGGCGGCGAGGGCAACGCACCAAAATGTCGCACGAAAAAGGGCGGCCCCTCGCGGGACCGCCCTTTCGGGTTCCGAAGCTGCTGAACGATCAGCGCTTCGAGAACTGGAAGCTGCGGCGGGCCTTGGCGCGGCCGTACTTCTTGCGCTCGACCACGCGGCTGTCGCGGGTCAGGAAGCCGGCGGCCTTGACCGTGCTGCGCAGCGCCGGCTCGAACTTCGACAGCGCCTGGCTGATGCCGTGCTTGACCGCACCGGCCTGGCCCGAGAGCCCGCCGCCGGCGACCGTGCAGACGACGTCGTACTGGCCGACGCGGTCGGTGATCTGGAACGGCTGGTTGATGATCAGCCGCAGCGTCGGGCGGGCGAAGAACACTTCCTGGTCGCGGCCATTGACCGTGACCTTGCCGGTGCCGGGCTTGAGCCACACGCGGGCGACCGCGTCCTTGCGGCGGCCGGTGGCGTAGGCGCGGCCCTGCGCGTCGAGCTCCTGCTCGCGCAGCGGGGCGTTGGAGACCTTCGGCGCGGCAGGCTCGGCCGCGGCCGGAGCGGTGGCTTCGCCGGCCAGCGTCTTGAGGTCGGCGAGATCGGTCACGGTCTCGACTTCCGGGGTTTCGTTCACGTTGTCAGTTTCCGGGGCCATTACTTGGCTGCCTTGTTCTTGCGGTTGAGCGAAGCGACGTCGAGCGTCTCGGGCTGGTTGCCGGCATGCGGGTGCTCGGCGCCGGCGTAGAGGTGCAGCGCGCGCATCTGCTGGCGCCCGAGCGGGCCGCGCGGGATCATCCGCTCGACCGCCTTCTCCAGCACGCGCTCGGGGAAGCGGCCGTCGAGCACCTTGTCGGCGGTCACGCCCTTGATGCCGCCGGCGTAGCCGGTGTGCTTGTAATAGGTCTTCTCGTCGCGCTTGTTGCCGGTGAAGGCGACCTTGTCGACGTTGACCACCACCACGTGATCGCCGCAGTCGACGTGCGGGGTGAAGCTCGGCTTGTGTTTGCCGCGCAGGAGATTGGCGACGATCACCGCGAGGCGGCCGACGACCAGCCCTTCGGCATCGATCAGGTGCCATTTCTTCTCGACCTCGGCCGGCTTGATCGACCGGGTGACCTTGCTGAGCGCCTTCATGGCTCTGGGATGTCCTCTTGTGTGCGATGGCGGTCCGCCCGGCGGGACTGCTCCCGACCGCGCGAAGAGCGGGCCCTTTGTGCGGCAAGGCCGCGCAAGTCAAGCAAATCCGCCGGTTTGGCGAGAGGTAAAATAATACCTTCAGCCAGCGAGCGGTGTCAAACTCCAGGTCTCGACCGTGTGTCGCCGGTCGCCCGCGACTTCGGTGACGACCTCGCGCCGGGCCTGTTGCATCAGCCCGGTCGCCGGATCGCGCTCGGCCGAGAAGGTGATCCGCACTTGCCCCGTCTCGCCGTCGGGGAGCCCGATCTCCCGGCTTTCGTCGCGAAGCATTTCGGCCGGTGCGAACAGGTCGCGCGGCAACTCGGTCACCAGGTCGCCCGCGCTGCAATGCACGGCCTCGACGAACGTGCGCAGCAGGTCGCGTTCGGCCGGGCTGTGCGGCCCCTGCTCGATCCGCGACAGGACCTCGCGCACGGCACGGTCGAGCTGGTCGCTTTGCGCCGAGCGCGACACGCCGCGAATCGTCCCCGTCAAATCGAGCCACAGCGGGAACAGCGCGGTTTCTTGCCGCTCGCGTTCGAGCTTCGCGAGGTCGGCGAGCGCTTCGGGCGCCTCGACTTCGACCGCGACCTGCTCGCCGTCGACGCGGAAGCCGTCGGGCTCGCGCACGAAGCGCACCGTGAAGCTCCGGGTGACGGCGACATGGGCGCCATCGGCCAGCTCGCGTTCGAGCCGCCGGGTATAGAGCAACGCGCCCGCGGGCGGCGTGAACGGGCCGCGCGGCTGCGCCGCAGCGGTGCCGATCGACACCAAGGGCAAGGCGAGGGCCATTCCGGCGAGGCGAAGCAGGCTGCGGCGGCCCGCGCGGATCAACGCGGATCCTCGCCTTGCACGGCGCTCCGTAACCACTCGGCGGTCGGCTTCGCGGTGCTGTCGCTGCGCCAGCCGAGCACCGCCGGCGTGTCGTAAGGGTGAATTTCGGCCAGCCGCGCGGTTGCCCGGTCGAGCGTCGAGGCGTCGGTCTTGAACAACACGCCGATCTCGGCCGACTCCGCTCGCTCGCCCTGCCAGACATAGAGCGAGCGCATCGGCCCGAGGATGTTGGCGCAGGCGATCAGGCGCTCGTCGAGCAATTGCCGCGCCGCGGCCTCGGCGCTGGCCTCGTCGGCGAACGGGCACCAGATCAGCGCGCTCATGGTCGCCGGCCGGCGGCGTGCGCACTCCAGGCCGTCGCTGCGACCAGCAGCGCGCCGACCAGCTGGTGCAACACCGCGAGCCACAGCGCAACGCCGGTCATCACGGTGGCAATACCGAGCAGGATCTGCGTCCCGAAAGCCGAGTGAATCGCGATCGAGGCGCGCCGTTCGCGCGTCCGGACTTGCCGCGCCAGCACGACCAGTGCCGCGACGGCGACCCACGCCCACCAGCGGTGCAGGAAGTGGAGCAGGAACGGATCGTGGGTGAGCGCCCGGCCCACGCCCTTCGACCAGTCGGCTTCGGGAACCAGCCGGCCCTGCATCAGCGGCCAGGTGTCGGAGGCGAGCCCGGCGTTGAGTCCGGCGACCCACGCCCCGAGCAGCAGCTGCAGCAGCAGGACGGCGCCGGTGAGCGCCGCGAACCCAGTCAGCCGCGCCGGACGGGCACCCGGGTCTCGCTCGAGCTGCAGCAGGTCGAGTGCCGTCCACACCAGCCCCGCGAGCGTGATCAGCGCGGTCAGCAGGTGGATGGAGAGCCAGAAGTGGCTGACGTCGGTGACCTCCGCCGACAGGCCGGAACGTACCATGTACCAGCCGAACACGCCCTGCAGCCCGCCGAGCGCCAGCAGCGCCAGCAGCCGGGGCTTGTAGCCGCGCGGGATCGCGCCGCGGATCCAGAACCAGGCGAAGGGGAGCGCGAAGACCAGCCCGATGACCCGGCCGAGCAGCCGGTGAAACCACTCCCAGAAGTAAATGAACTTGTAGTCGGCCAGCGTCATCCCCGCGGGGCCGTTGATCTGGCGGTACTCGCCGATCCGCTGATAGGCAGCGAACTCCGCGCGCCACTGCGCTTCGCTGAGCGGCGGGAGCGCGCCGGTGACCGGTTTCCACTCGGTGATCGACAGGCCGCTTTCGGTGAGCCGGGTGATCCCGCCCACGGCGACGATCAGCACCACCAGCACGGCAACCGACAGCAGCCAGCGGGCGAGCGCCAGCGGGCGCGTGCGTACTGCCCCCGGGGCCTGCAGCCCGGCCCAATCTTCCACCTGTGCGACCATGGCGCGCTAGTGCGCCCGGTGGTCCCAAAGCGCAAGTCCGGCAAATTCCGGTGTTCGACCGACAGGGAAGGCTTGCGCAACGTTATATGGTTACATAAATGCCGGCCATGGGTCTTTCCTTCCCCACGATTCGCGGGCGGCTCGATCGCGCCGGCATGCTCCTGTCATGCCTGTGTGCCATGCATTGCGTGCTCGGCATCGTGATCGTCGCCGGTCTCGGTCTCGGGGGCAGCCTGCTGCTCGATCCGATCTTCCACCGCGTCGGCCTGCTCCTCGCTACCGTGATTGCCGGCGTGGCGATCGGTGTCGGGGCGATCCAGCATCGCCGCCCGCTGCCGTTCGTCGTGGCGATGATGGGCCTGAGCTTCATGGGCGGCGGCCTGGCGGTCGAGCACGGCGTCGAGGAGGCTGTTCTGACGATCATCGGCGTGACGCTCGTCGCCGCCGGCCACGTTCTCAACTTGCGGGCTCGGTAGATCGCGGCCCCGCCGCGCGCCGACGGGGCCGCGCTTGCTCAGAAGCGAACTCCGACGCCGGCCACGACCTGGTCGGTGGTCGCGTCTCCGAGCGTGTCGTGGACGTCGTCGTACTTCGACCGGCGGTACTCGAGCCGCCCCTCGAGCGGTCCGGGCAGCTGGACCTGCAGGCCGCCACCGAAGCGGAACCCGCCGGCGTTGTCTTCGAGTTCGTCGAGCGAGCCGGCGGAGGTGAACGCGGTTGTGTCGAGCGACGTGTAACCGACCTTGCCATAAGCAGCGATACCCGGGGTGAGGGCCACGCCGGCGCGGGCACCGACATAGTACTGACCGTCGGCTTCGAGCCCGTCACGGGCGCCGGTGAAGCTGTCGGGGAAGCGAGTCGAGCTGCCGCTGGTCGACAATTCGCCCTCGATGCCGACGAACGCGCTGCCGAGGCTGAGATCGTAGCCGGCGGTAATACCATAGACGGCGGCGTCGGCATCGGCAGTGACGGCGCCATCGGCAGACTCCACGTCGATCCCTTCGTAACCGGCCAGCGCGCCGAGATGGAAGCCGCCGGGCGCGGCGTTCTGGGCCAGCGCCGGCGTCGACAGCGCCAGGCCGGCGAGGGCTGCCAGGGGAAGAACTCTCATCACTACTATTCCTTTCGCGTGCGACCGAAGGTGCGAGCGGGGGTTCGAGGCGCGCGGCTTGCGGCCACCTGAACCGCGTGACGGGCCGTTGGCCTGGCGCGCCAGGCCGACAGAGGAGCCGGGCACGGCTTGCGCCGGGCGTCACGCCCGCTATGCCGCACCTCGCCATGACCGCGTTGAAAAGCCTGACCGTCAACGGCGAGCTGCGCCGCTCCGCCGCCGAGACCATCGCCGCGCTCGTCGCCGAACTGGGACTGAAACCGGAGAAGGTCGCGGTCGAGCGTAATGGCATTATCGTACCGCGCTCGACCTTGGCCGAAGCGCCGCTGACCGACGGCGACGTACTCGAGATCGTGCACTTCGTGGGCGGCGGTACCGGCGACGACTCCTGGACCGTGGCCGGGCGCACGTTCCGTTCGCGGCTGATCGTCGGCACCGGCAAGTACAAGGACTTCGCCCAGAACGCCGCGGCTCTCGAGGCGAGCGGCGCGGAGATCGTCACCGTTGCGGTTCGGCGGGTCAACGTGTCCGACCCGTCGGCGCCGATGCTGACCGACTTCATCGACCCGGCGAAGGTCACTTACCTCCCCAACACCGCCGGCTGCTTCACCGCCGAAGAGGCGATCCGCACCCTGCGCCTCGCGCGCGAGGCCGGCGGCTGGGACCTGGTCAAGCTCGAGGTGCTCGGGGAGGCGCGCACGCTCTACCCCGACATGCGCGAGACGCTGCGCGCCACCGAGGCGCTCGTGCGCGAGGGCTTCAAGCCGATGGTCTACTGCACCGACGATCCGATTGCCGCGCGCCAGCTCGAAGAGGCGGGGGCGGTCGCGATCATGCCGCTCGGCGCGCCGATCGGCTCGGGGCTCGGGATCCAGAACCGGGTGACGATCCGCCTGATCGTGGAGGGAGCGAAAGTGCCCGTGCTGGTCGACGCCGGTGTCGGCACGGCGAGCGATGCGGCCGTGGCGATGGAGCTCGGTTGCGACGGCGTGCTGATGAACACCGCGATCGCCGAGGCGAAGGATCCGGTGCTGATGGCCCGGGCGATGAAGCTCGCGGTCGAGGCCGGGCGCGACGCCTACCTCGCGGGGCGGATGGCGACACGCAAGTATGCGGATCCCTCGAGCCCGCTGGCCGGCCTGATCTGACCCCGCTCGCGGCGCGACGCGGAATTTCTTGGCCATCCTTTACCGGACGCTAACCAAACGCGGTGACACTCGCCTCCTGAGACATAGGGGGCTGTCATGGCCAAGCCGGGAACCGCATCGCTGACCATCGCCGAGCTGCGCGAGTTCGCCAGCTTCACCGAGGACGAACAGCTGTTCATCGAGCGCAGCCTCGATGTCGGGCTCGGCCGCGGCGACGCGTTCAAGCAGTGGTCGGGGCGTGACGCCGATGCGATCCGCAGCCAGTATCTCGCCTACCGCGAACTCCGCGCGCTGCGCGA
>JAEZES010000060.1 GCA_023432995.1 Pseudomonadota bacterium | reverse complement strand
GCGGCACATAGGGCGCGGGTTCGACCGGCTGCAGTGTGCCGGTTGCGCGCTCGGCGTCGCGGAGGGCCAAGCTCGGATACTTGTCCGACGCCGCGCAGGCAGTGAGCGAGCCGCCGAGCACGGCAAGAAGGCAGGTACGACCGAGGCGCATGGCGATCCCGCCTTAGCCGCGTGCGGCGGAGGATTCCAGCGCAGTGCTCGGTACAAAAGGGCGCGCCGCCGACGTTGACAGCGACACGCGGTTCGCCTAACGGCGGCGCACTCTCGGTGCCCTTCGGGCGCCTTTTTTGTCGTTTATGCGGGCATGCCCGAGGGAACGGCAGTCGAAACGAACGGATTTGAAGACCATGTTCGCAGTAGTGCGCACGGGCGGCAAGCAGTATCGCGTCGCCGCCGGAGACAAGATCGCGGTCGAGAAGCTGGCGGGCGACGCCGGCGACACGATCGTGCTGGGCGACGTCCTGCTGGCCGGCGACGGCGACAAGCTGGCCGAAGCCGGCAAGGTCACCGTCTCGGCCGAGATCATCGCGCAGGCGAAGAGCGAGAAGGTCGTCGTCTTCAAGAAGCGCCGCCGGCACAACTATCGCCGCAAGGCCGGGCACCGCCAGCAGATGACCCTGCTGCGCATCCTCTCGGTCGGCGATGCGAAGGCCGCGCCGAAGAAGGCCGCTGCGCCGAAGGCCGAGGAGGCGCCGAAGGCCGCCGAGGCGGCGCCCAAGGCGGAGAAGGCCAAGGCTCCGGCGAAGGCCGCCGAGGCGAAGGAAACCAAGGCTGCGAAGCCGGCTGCGAAGAAGCAGGCCGCCGCCGAGAAGCCCGCCGCGACCAAGGCTCCGGCGAAGAAGCCGGCGGCCAAGAAGCCCGCCGCGAAGAAGTAAGAGGTAGTTCGAGATGGCACACAAGAAAGCAGGCGGTAGCTCGCGCAACGGTCGCGATTCGGCCGGTCGTCGCCTCGGCGTGAAGAAGTTCGGCGGCCAGGACGTGGTCGGCGGCAACATTCTCGTGCGCCAGCGCGGAACCAAGTTCTACCCGGGCACCAACGTCGGTATCGGCAAGGACCACACGCTGTTCGCGCTCGCCGCGGGCAAGGTCCGATTCCACGACGGCAAGCTCGGCCGCAAGTACGTGTCGGTCGACATGATGGCAGACGCCGCCGAATAACCGGATGACTCAGGAAAAGGGTCATCCACCGGGATGGCCCGCCGGGCGGCGAAACGCCCGGACGTAGAGGGAGATCGGGCCAGCCCGTCTCCCTTTTTTCGTCTCCCTCGCAAAGCCACTGTCACATCGGCCTGCCAACACGGGCCGGGGGCACGAGAGGAGGAAGACGATGTTCCTGCGTACCGAACGCCTGTTCCTGCGGCCAGCCTGGCCCGAGGACGCGCCCGAACTCGCCCGCGCGATCGGACACGAGGCGGTGGTGCGCATGCTCGCCCGCGTGCCGTGGCCCTATCGCGAGGACCATGCGCGGGCGTGGATCGACGCCGCGCGCGATCCCTGCCTGCCCAACCTGCTGATTACGCGGCCCGAAGAGGGTGGGCGGATCATCGGCTCCGTCGGCCTGCACGAGGATGGCGGTCAGGCCGAGGTCGGCTACTGGGTCGAGCCCGGGTCGTGGGGGCGCGGCTACGCGACGGAGGCGCTGTGCGGGCTGCTTGCGCTCGCCCGGCTGGCCGGTCATCGGCGGGTCGTGAGCCGCCACGCGGTCGACAACCCGGCCTCGGGGCGGGTGCTGTGGAAGGCGGGCTTCCGGCCGACCGGTCGAGCGCGTCCGTTCCGCAGCCTTGGCCGTGCGACGGACGAGCTGGTCGCCCCCGAGTACGCGGTGGAGCTGGTGGACTCGGGGCCGGTGCGCCCGTGCCGGCCCGTCCCTAACGCCTACACGCTCGGGGTCATCGCGGCGTAGCCGCCGGCAGGAACCGATCGACCACCTCGCGCGCCAGCCGCGCCGGCCTGAGCGTCGCCGAATCGAGGCAGCACCAGCTGCTGCGCACTTCCGCCAGCAGCTCCTCGCCGCGGCGGATGACGGTGGTGAACTGCGACCGCGCGCCCTGCATGCCCTCGGCGATGACCTCGGCGACGAGGCCGTCTTCCAGGAATGCGGGGCGCCGGTACGAGATCTCGTGCTTGAGCGCGACCCACAGGTGTCGCGCGACCGCCTCGGCGGGGGCGACGGCCTCCCAGTAGCGGGTCACCGCATCCTGTACCCAGCGCAGGTAGACCGCGTTGTTGACGTGACCCATGTGGTCGATGTCGAGCGGGTCGACGGTGATCGCATGGGCGTACATCAGCCGAGTTCCGCCGCCGCGTAATCGCTGTCGTACTTGCCGATCAGCGCCCGGTCGTCGCGCTTCCACGGGTGGAACCCGGGCAGGAAATAGGCGCACCACGCCGGGAACACGCGGCGCAGGATGCCGGGCCTGCCGACCAGGTACCAGGCGAGCCGCACGCTCGCCCGCCCGCCGGCGATGCCGTCCTGCGCGAGCAGGTCGCTGGCGTCGATGAACCGATTGCGGACAAACCGCCGGGTGATCACCAGCATCGACAGCGCCTTGACCTTCCACCGCTTCCACCGGCTCCACTCGCGCGTCGCGTGGAGCCAGGTGTCGTAGGCCACGCCCTTGTGCTCGAGTTCCTCGACGGCGTGCCAGCGCCACAGCTCGGCCTGCTCGACGTCGGCGCCGACGAAATGCTCGGGATGGCTGAGGAACTCGTGTGCGAACATCGCGGTGAAATGCTCGAGCGCCATCGTCACCGCGAGCCAGGCGATCTTCGGCCGCGCGTAGACGTCGCCGATCAGCCGTTCGACGCGCGCATCGATCGCCGAGAGGTCGTACCCGGCAGCTTCGGCCGCGCGGTTGAACGCGAGGTGCTCGCGGGTGTGGTTGACCTCCTGCTTGATGAACGCGCGGATCTCGCCGGCGAGGCGTGGCGGTGCGCCGTCGCGGAACGCTTTCACCGCGTCGATGAACAGCGTCTCGCCGCGCGGGAACGTGGCCGAGAGCGCGTTGAACCAGGCCGTCGCCACCGGGTCGCCGTTGAGCCACCACCGCTCCGGCTTCGCGTCGCGGCCGAAGCGGCGGTCGCGGACGACGATGTCGGGCGGGTTGCTGGCGGGTGCGGCGGGGCCTAGGTCTATCGGGGTCTGGGCATTCATGATCCGGAGAGAATGGGTATAACTGACAGATATGTCAATTAAGAGAAGGCTGCCGTCCGAGGAGAGTCGCCGCGCAGCGGTCGAGGCGGCCCGGGCCCTGCTGATCGAAAGCGGTCCGCAGGCGGTCACGCTGAAGGCCGTCGCCGCGCGCATCGGGCGCACGCATGCCAACCTGCTGCATCATTTCGGCTCGGCCGCCGGGCTGCAGCACGCGCTCGCCGCGCATCTCGCCCGCACGGTGTGCGAATCGATCGGCGAGGCGGTTCGCGCCACGCGCGCCGGGATTGGCTCGCCGCGCGAGGTGGTCGACCTGACGTTCGACGCGTTCGACCGCGAAGGCGGGGCGGCGCTGGTCGGCTGGATGCTGCTGACCGGCAACGAGAACGCGCTCGACCCGCTGGTCGACACGATCCACGCGCTGGTCGACGAACTTCACCCGCAGGAGCACTCCGGGGCGGGCAGCCGGCTGATCCACGAGGAGACCTTTGCGCTGGTGCTGATGGCGCTCGGCGACGGCATGATCGGCGAACGTCTGGCCGCCTCGCTCGGCGTCCACCGCGCCACCGCGCGCGACCGGGCCGAGGCGATGCTGGCGCAGTCGATGGTCCAGGTGGGGGACTGGAAGGGGTAGGGGAGGCAGCCCTCGTCCACGCTGCGCTAACCGCCTGCGGCGGTAGGCGACGCTATCCTTCTCCCGCTGGCGGGAGAAGGATACGGAGACTTGGGTCCGCGAAGCGGGCCCTAGTCGGCGTTGGATGAGGGCTCTTTGCTCTCAGGCTCCAGCCACTCGGGCAGCAACTCGGGCTCGATATCCTCGACCCGCAAGTGATCTGCCGCCAGCCCCAGCTCCGGGTAGGCCGCCTTGCGCCGCTTCTCGTCGGACCGCGCGAGCGGCACCACCAGCACGCGCCGGTTGACCTTCTGCCGCCAGTTCATCCGCGCGGTATTTTCCTGGCCGACATAGCAGCCTTTGGAGAACGACACGCCGTTGAGCTCGGCGGCGTTGGCCTCGAGCCACAGCACGTCGCCGAGTTCGGCGCGCCCCTCGGGCACGCCGAGCGCGAGCCGGTGGCGCAGGTAGGCGTCGTCGACCGCGAAGTCCTCGGCCGACACCGCTGCGATCCACCGCTGGCCGAGCGCGGCCAGCCGCGGGTCGGGCGCGCCGCCGTCGCCGAGCTCGGCCTGCCAGTAGACGCCGAGCGACGGATCGACGGCGATCGTCAGCTTGCGCCGCAGCCGGTAGAGCGACAGCCGCCTGACCAGGTCTTCGGCCGCGCCGGCCTCGCAATCGAGCAGCAGAGAGCCGTGCCCCCCGGGCCAGACGAGGAAATCGAACAGCATCTTGCCCTGCGCCGTGAGCAGAGCCGCATAGACCGGCAGTGCGCCGGTGACGTCGTTGGTCACCAGGCCCTGGAGGAACTGGGCGGCGTCCTCGTCCTCGCCATCGGGCGCAACGCGGACGACCGCGCGCGAAAACAGGCGTTCGTGGGCCATGACCGTCAAGTCGGGCGGCCACTGGCGATAGTCAAGCCGCTGTGCCATGGGCCGCGCGATGTCCGATGCGCTGACCATCCGCCGCCCCGACGACTGGCACGTGCACTTGCGCGACGGCGAGATGCTGCGCGCGGTCGCCGGCCACACGGCGCGGCAGTTCGCCCGCGCGATCGTCATGCCGAACCTGACCCCGCCGGTGACCGCCGCCGCTGCTGCGGCGGCCTATCGCGAGCGTATTCTCGCGGTCCTGCCCGAACGGGCGGATTTCACGCCGCTGATGACCGCCTACCTGACCGACGGCACCGACCCCGACGACCTCGCCGTCGGGTTCGCCGACGGGGTGTTCACCGCGGCCAAGCTCTATCCGGCGGGGGCAACGACCAACTCGGCCAGCGGCGTCACCGACATCGCGCGGATTCGCCGGGTGCTCGAACGCATGCAGGCCATCGGCATGGTGTTCTGCGTACACGGCGAGGTGACCGATCCCGCGGTCGACGTGTTCGATCGGGAGGCCGTGTTCATCGACCGCATCCTCGCGCCGCTGGTGCGCGAGCTGCCCGGCCTCAAGGTCGTGTTCGAGCACGTCACGACCGAGGAAGCGGTCGCCTTCGTCGAGGGCTCCGGGCCGAACGTCGCCGCGACGATCACCCCGCAGCACCTGCACCTCAACCGCAACGCCATGCTCGTGGGCGGCATCCGCCCGCACGCCTACTGCCTGCCTGTCGCCAAGCGCGAGCAGCACCGCCTCGCGCTGCGCCGCGCGGCGACCTCGGGTTCGCCCAAGTTCTTCCTCGGTACCGACACCGCGCCGCATCTTCGCCAAGCCAAGGAATCGGCCTGCGGCTGCGCCGGCCTCTTCAACGCCCCGTACGCGCTCGAAAGCTACCTCACCGTGTTCGACGAGGAAGGCGCACTCGACCGGTTCGAGGCCTTCGCCAGCGAGCACGGCGCGCGCTTCTACGGACTGCCGCTCAACGAGGGCACGGTCACGCTCGAGCGGGCGCCTTGCGAGGTGCCGGCGGAGATCGCCGGCATCGTCCCGTTCCACGCCGGCGAGACGCTGCACTGGCGCTTCGTCGGCTAGGCCGGGATCGGAAAACAGGGACAGTCCCCAACTGGCGAGGCGGGGAGGGACTGTCCCCCCTTTTCTTGACGCGCCTTCGCGCCGGCTTCACGCCGGCACCGGCTCCTCGGGCCGGCGCCCGCGCAGCAGCTCCCAGGTGAACAGCCCGGCCGCGATCCAGATCAGCACGTAGCAGGCGAGCTGGGCCGGTCGCAGCTCCTCGCCGAACACCGTCAGCCCGAGCAGGAACACGATCGTCGGCGAGCTGAACTGCAGGAACCCGATCACCGTGTAGGGCATCCGCCGCGCGGCGGTGGCGAACATCATCAGCGGGACGGCGGTCATCGGCCCGCTCCACGCCACCGCCAGGGCCACGTCCCATCCCTGGAAGATCGCCGAGCCCCCGGGTTTGGCCCAGTACCAGCCGACGATCGCCAGCGCGATCGGATAGAGAATCATCGATTCGACGGTCAGCCCCGCCAGCGGCCCTGCCGCCACCGTCTTGCGCAGCAGGCCGTAGATGCCGAAGGTCACGGCCATCGACACGCTGAGCCACATCGTCGTAAAGGCGCCGATCGCGAGGATGCCGACGCCGAGCCCGGCGAGCGCGACCGCGGCCCACTGCCGCCGGCTCAGCTTCTCGTCGAGAATCACCAGCCCGAGCAGCATCATCATCAAGGGAAGGATGTAGTAGCCGAGGCTGGCTGCGTAGACGTGCCCATTGTGGATCGCCCACACGTACAGCCACCAGTTGACCGCGACCATCGACGCGCTGCCCAGCAGCGTCACGACGGCGCGGCGGTTGCGCAGCACGGCGGCCAGTTCGCCCCAGCTCCTCGTCCCGGCGACGAACGCGAGGCACAGCGGCAGGGTGAAGACCAGCCGCCAGGCCACGAATTCGAGCGGCGGCACGCTCTGAACCAGCAGCAGGTAGAGCGGCATCGAGCCCCACACCAGGTGCGCGCCGAGCGCATAGGGCAGGCCGCTGGCGGGGCTGTTGGGGGTCCGGCTCACGAGCGCCGAGTAGGGCCGAGCGGCGGCCGCGGCAAGCGGCCGAAAAAAAGATGCAATCCTGTCAGGCGAGTTGCGCGGCGTTCAGATTCGAGGGCTTAAACATGAACTCAAACAGGGTCTGAAGGAGTCGTAACAATGACCAAACCGATCAAGAATATCTCCCTCGCCCTCGCCCTCGCCACCTGCGGCATGGGCCTGGTCGCCGTTCCGGCCTCCGCGGCGGACTTCGGCATCCCCGGGCACCAGGTCGTTTCGGTGCAGCCCGACACCTGGGAACGCAACCGCAGCCGCCATCATCGCGGCCGCGACTTCGACCGTCGTCGCGACGCCCGCTACGCCTACGGCGAGCCGGTCTATCGCAACACACAGGTCTGGCGGGGCCGCGACGGACGCGCCTACTGCCGCAAGAAGGACGGCACCACCGGCCTGATCATCGGCGGCGCCGTCGGCGCGCTGCTCGGCCGGGAAATCGACGGCGGCTACAACCGCACGCTGGGGACGATCCTCGGCGGTGCCGCCGGCGCGCTGCTCGGCAAGGAAGTCGCGCAGGGCAACACGCGCTGCCGCTAAGCTGACCTCACGAGACCCGGCCGAGGCCTTTCCCCTGTTGGGCCTCGGTCGGGACGAGCGGCCCCTTCGGGTCGTGATCATGAGGGGCCGCGCCAAGGCGCCCGCCGCGAGAGACCGTGGGCGGGCGCCTTGATCATGGGGGCTGCTTCCCCCGCAGATCGATCTGCTATAGCGCCGCCATGCGCAGGGCCTTCCGTCTCGGCATTTCGGCGCTCCCCGGCAGCGCGGCCCTGCTGCTGGCCGGCTGCGGCGCGTCGGACGAAGGGTCGAGGCGCCCGCCGACCGAGGCCGATCCGGCAACCACCCTCGCGCTCGGCGACCCGATCCTGATCGATCCCGACCTGACCAGCCAGAACCGCGCCGACAGCGCCGCGTTCGTGCCGTCCGGCGACGGCTCGATCCCGTCGATCGACCGCAGCGCCGCGAGCATCGCCGCGGCGCGAGAGGAGGCCTTGCGTCTGGTCGGAGGGGCGGGCCGGATGCAGCAGGCGCCCGAGCCGCGCGCGGCGGCCGGCACGGTGG
>JAEZES010000258.1 GCA_023432995.1 Pseudomonadota bacterium | reverse complement strand
CGCGCAGCCACTGGCGGCAGCGCCGGCGAAGCACCGCGAAGTTGATCGGCCAGGTCGCCGGAGTCTGCAGCGCGTCGCAGGCGGTCGGCGGCGCGTCGGGTGCGACGCGCTCGATGCGGCCGGCCTCGAGGCTGCGGCAGACGTCGTCCCACCCCTCGGGTTCGACCGGGACGACCTCGGCCTCGGGGCAGGCGAGGGCGAGCCCCGCGGTCAGGCCGCCGCCGCCGCACGGCGCGACGATGCGTGTCGGAGGGCCGCCGGCCGAGCGGTTCATTTGCGCTTCGATCTCGATCCCGGCGCTGCCTTGCCCCTCGATCACCCACGGGTCGGCGAAGGCATGGACCAGCGTTGCGTTGCGCGCCTCGACCAGCGCCTGCGCGACCGCGTCCCGGTCCTCGCGCGCGCGATCGTACAGCACGACTTCGGCGCCCAGCTCCCGGGTGCGCTCGAGCTTCACCGCCGGCGCGTCGCTCGGCATGACGATCGTCGCGGCGATGCCGAGCCGGCGCGCCGCCCAGGCGACCCCCTGCGCGTGATTGCCGCTCGAGACCCCGACCACGCCGCGCGCCCGCTGGTCGTCGTCAAGGTCGGTCAGCCGGTGCCAGGCGCCGCGAATCTTGAACGCGCCGATCGGCTGCAGGCTCTCGGCCTTGGCCCACACGGTGGCGCCGTCGATCTCGACCGGAAGCAGCGGCGTCGCGGGGAGCAGATCGGCCACTTTCGCCGCTGCGCGAAGCACGCCCTCGCGGGTCGGTTCGCGGGCGATGTCGCGCGTCGTCATGGGCGCGAGCCGTTGCATATTTACTCGGGCGTCTCCAGCCTCTATCGGGCGCGGCTTTTCACGGGGAACCCCGCTTTCGCGCGGCCCGTTGCCCGAGTGACACAGCGGAAGGAGCCATCATGACCGACGCGCCGATCAACGACACCCGCAAGGCGGAGCTGCTGTCGACCGAAGTTGAGCACATCGACATCCGGAGCTTCGACGCGCGTCCGATCATCGACGCGATGGGCAAGATGAGCTTCACCAGCCGCGACCTCGCCCGCGCAACGCGGATCTACAACCAGATGCTCGAGGACAAGGATTGCACGGTGTTCCTCGTCATCGCCGGTTCGACCAGCGCCGCCGGGTGCATGGACGCCTATGCCGAGCTCGTGCGCAACAACATGATCGACGGCATCGTCGCCACCGGGGCGACGATCGTCGACATGGATTTCTTCGAGGGCCTCGGCCACAAGCACTACCAGGCGCTCGAGATCCCCGACGACGACACGCTGCGCTCGCTCTACATCGACCGCATCTACGACACCTACATCGACGAGGAGGACCTCCAGCACGTCGACCACACGGTGTTCGAGATCGCCGAGACGCTCGAGCCCAAGGCCTATTCGAGCCGCGCCTTCATCCGCGAGATGGGCAAGTACCTCGTCGAGCACGGCAAGAAGGACAACAGCCTGGTCAAGCTCGCCTACGAGCACGACGTGCCGATCTTCTGCCCGGCGTTCACCGACAGTTCGGCCGGCTTCGGCCTCGTCAAGCACCAGGTCGACGCGATGAAGGCCGGCCGGCCGTACCTGACGATCGATTCGATCGCCGACTTCCGCGAGCTGACCGAGATCAAGATCGCGGCCGGCACCACCGGGCTGCTGATGATCGGCGGCGGGGTGCCGAAGAACTTCATCCAGGACACCGTGGTCTGCGCCGAGATCCTCGGCCACGAGGACGTCGAAGTGCACAAGTACGCGGTCCAGATCACCGTCGCCGACGTGCGCGACGGCGCCTGCTCGTCGTCGACGCTGCAGGAGGCCGCGAGCTGGGGCAAGGTCAACACCGGCATCGAGCAGATGGTCTTCGCCGAGGCCGGCTCGGTGATCCCGCTGCTGACCAGCGACGCCTACCACCGCGGCCACTGGAAGACCCGGCCCGAGCGGCGGTGGGCCAAGTTGTTCGCGTAACGGGCGCTGGCGGCTCCGGCCGAAAGCTCAGGGCAAATCGAGCCGAGGAGGCTTTGGAGAGCGGTGGGCACTCACCCGCCGACAAGCCTTTACCGCACGTCGGAAACGCGATCACTCGCCCGTGAACACTCGTCATTGCGAGCGGAGCGAAGCAATCCAGGGCAGTTCTGCACCGCCCTGGATTGCTTCGTCGCCGCGCCCCTCGCAAGGACGAGATTTGGAGGTACGACCGCGTTACGCGGGGCGACGCCTATCGGCCGGGCATCGGGAAGGAAGCCCCGTCAAGCGTGACGGTACAATCGGCCAAAAGATAGCTCGGGCCCTCGACCACGACAAATCTGTCGTCGTGCACTTTCGCCATCTTCAGTCCGAGCTGCTTCGCCCCGAGCTCGATCTGCTGCCGCCATCCTTCCACGTCGCCGTGGAAATACAGCGAGTAGAAACGTTCGCGATCCGAAGTCTGGACGACCCATGGCTTGAGTAGGGCGCCACCATGCTTGGGTATAGGTGGATCGATCTTGGACGTTACCTTCTCGAAGGATTCCACCACATCCGCAGCAGCGGGGAACCCTATATAGATTACCTTACCGGCATCTTGGGGCCTCGTTCCCGGTAACGTTGGCTCGTCGAGCTTTTCAACGCCAAATAGCTCTTGAAGGGCTTTATCCATTGAAATCACCTCGAAGGTGTAATGACAAATCTGTAGTTGGTGATGCCAGCGTCATCGAATAGCTTGATGTAAAATCTCGCAAATTCGAAACTGTTTGTATGGTAGATCACCCCGCCGTCATAAGCCGCGGAGTAGCGCCTTGCCTGTTCTACCATGCTCTTTTGCTCTTTCTCAGACCACGGCGTTATTCCGATGACGCTCAATGGATTTCTGAGTGTACCCATCCAACTGTCGGTATATTTCGCATCGATGGCAGTGTCTCTGCCGTTCACCTCTGTCACATGATCCGCTCGGCCCGTGACGACTTTACCGTCGAGCAATATCGTAAATTCCAACGGCTGAGACTTAGGGTCGCCACCATAAAGTTTCCGGATCCCTGCCTCATAAGAGGCGCCCCGGTCTATGGCGCGTATGCCAAGAACCTCCACCGGCTCAGTAGCCGTAAAGATCGGATCAGGCCCTTCTGTGGCCTGATAGCTCTTGTGAATCGCGTTCTTCGCTTGCCATTCCGCTTGCTCGACCGCCGCCTGCCGGGGGTCCATGAAGTTATCGAGCGTGAACAGCTCGGGTGCGGGCCCCGGTCCATCGATGCCTAGCGTCATGAAATAGGCGAAAGCCCGGGTGGCGCTTGCCGGGTCGTCGTGGTCGAAACCGATCGCGTTCTCGGCGATCCATTCGCCCGATACGAGCCGCGTCGGATCCCAGCCTTCGACGTGAGCGGCGATCGCTTCCCGTCCCATGAGGGTGTAGAGCGCGTACCTTATGTCGACCAGATTGGCGAAATCGTTGTCCTTCCACCCGTGATCCCGGATCGACATGCGATACCGGTTCAGTATCAGCTGTATTTCGTCCGAGTTCTTCGGAGTTACCGTGATCGTTTGGCGGCAATCGCCTCCGACAGGGCAGTTGGCATAATCCGCGTCATCGTCCGTTTCCGAAATCTTCAGCAGAGGCCCGTTGGTCTTGGGGGCCAGAGGGAGATATATTTTCAGATCGTCTGTCTGAATGTCTCCGAGGGCCGGCTGTGCTCCGGCTGATGGTGCGGTCCCGCTCGTCGAAGCCGCGCCGACCGGGCGCGTGCCTGTGCCTTCGCCCTGCGCGTGCTCGCGCGCGTCCGATGGCGTTTCGGCAGGGGCGGCGCCGTCCGGTTTCGCCTTCGGCTTCCACAGTCCCCGCCGATCCGAGAACAGCGCGTTCTGCAGCGACTTCGGCCCGCCGGGGGCGAAGGTGAAGCGGCCGTTGCGGGGATCGTGGTAAGGGTTGAACTTGCGCTCGGGTGCCGGTGCCGGCCCCGACGACGACGCCGGCGGGGCGAGTCGCCGGCCGGTGCGAAGGTAGTGCTCGAAGGCGCGCCGTGCGGCGGACTTGGTCTGGGGGGCGAGGTGCGGGGCAAGAGTCGTTCTCCCGACAAAGGAGAACATACAGCGAACGAAATCCTACTAGTCAAGAAGATCGCACCGAAACGGATTCATCGGGCATCGGGGCGGCGAGGGATCGGCTGCGCGGCGCTTGTCGGAGTCGCGCTAAGCCGGGGCCCGACGGCGGCCCGGCTCGTGATCGATCCCCCGTCTGGTGGAGCGCGTTACCCCGCACGCGACTGGCGGACGAACTCCGAGATCTGCGTCACCGTCGCCTCGAAGCGGCCCTCGGCCTCGGCGTTGCGCAGGAACTTGACCGCTTCGACGAGCACATCGGGAGGGGTCGGCTGCCGCGTGAGCAGGACGATGGCCTCGTCGGCGAAGGCGTCGAGCGGCATGTAGTCGCGCGCCTCGCGCTGGCCCGGGGTGAGGTCGGTCTGCACGGCGGGCGGGGCCAGCTCGATCACCTCGACCCGGCCCTTCAGCGCCTCGCGCAGCGACACGGTGTAGCTGTGCAGCGCGGCCTTGGTCGCCGAATAGGTCGCCGTCGCGACCAGCGGCACGAAGGCGAGGCCCGACGTGACATTAACGATCGCCGAGTCGGCCTGCGCCGTGAGGTGATCGACCAGCGCGTCGATCAGCCGGATCGGGCCGAGCAGGTTCGTGACCACCGTCGCTTCGGCGTCCGCGAGGTCGCGGTGGGTGCCGATGTCCTCGTAACGCATGATGCCGGCGTTGTTGACCAGCACGTTGAGGCCCGGGTGCTCCGCGAGGACGCGGCGGGCGAAATCGGCGACGCCCTCGGCGCTGTCGACGTCGAGCGTCATCGCCGCCATGTTCGGCCGGCCGGCGATCGCCCGCTCGAGCGCGTCGCGGCGGCGGCCGGCGACGATCACGGTGTTGCCGCGGTCGTGGAAGCGCTGCGCGAGCGCCTCGCCGATGCCCGAGCCGCCGCCGGTGACGAGGATGGTGTTGCCGGTGAGTTTCATGGGCCATCTCCTTTCGCGGGGTTGATGGCGATCGATCTAGTTTGATACTCACCTGCGGGAAGAAGGCACCGAAAAGATTTATACTTACCCGTTGGAGAGTGACGATGGCCGCGACCCCGCCGAAGCCCTGGCCCGACAGCGACCTGCGAGTCGACGCGCTGGTCAACGACGTGATCGGGCAGGTCGCCGACAAGTGGACCATGCTGATCCTCGAGGCACTCGCCGACCAGGGCGAGCTGCGCTTCACGCAGGTCGGCCGTGCGGTGCCGGGAATCAGCCAGAAAATGCTGACGCAGACCCTGCGGCAGATGGAGCGCGACGGACTGGTGACGAGGACCGTGCACCCGGTGATTCCGCCGCGGGTCGACTACCGGCTGACCGAGCTCGGCTACAGCCTCGGAGAGGCGTTTTGCGGCGTGTGGACCTGGGCCGAGGAAAACCTCACCCGGATCGAGGCGGCGCGGGAACGGTTCGACGCGGCTCGGGCGGAGTGACCCTCGGCGCGGCGCACGCGCTATCCACCGCAATTGCACCGCGGCCGTCCCATTTTCACTTGCAGTTCACCGGCAGCGGCATATATGCGCGCGTCTTCGCTGCCCCATGGGGACTTCCAACCGCAAGGCAGCTTTTATCGCACTGTTTTGTTGGGGGTCCCTTGAATTGCACCATCATCCTGACGCCAAGGCTGTAGTCCGCGCCCTCGCGCCGGACGAACCCGTGATCTGCAATCGCCCGCACGCCGCCGCGCGCGCCGCCCGCTTCTTCGCCGAGAAGTTTCCGGGCAAGTCGATGTATGCGGTGAAGGCCAATCCCTCGCCGGAGCTGCTGCAGATCCTGTGGGATTCGGGAATCACCCACTTCGACGTCGCCTCGATCGCCGAGGTGCGCCTGGTGCGCTCGCTGCTGCCGGAGGCGACGCTGTGCTTCATGCACCCGGTCAAGACCGGCAGCGCGATCGCCGAGGCCTACCGCGAGCACGGGGTGCGCACCTTCAGCCTCGATACGCACGACGAACTGGCCAAGATCGTCGAGGCGACCGGGCACGCGAGCGATCTCAACCTGCTCGTCCGCCTGCGCGTGTCGTCGGAGCACTCCGAATTGTCGCTCGCGGCCAAGTTCGGCACCGACCTCGTCGATGCGGCGCCGCTTCTCCAGGCGACTCGCCAGCACTGCGATGCCCTCGGGATCTGCTTCCACGTCGGCAGCCAGGCGATGACCCCGTTCGCCTACGTGCAGGCGATGGAGCGCGTGCGCGCGGCGATCGTCGACGCGGCGGTCACGGTCGACATCGTCGACGTCGGCGGCGGCTTCCCGAGTTCGTACCCGGGCATGGAGCCTCCGCCGCTCGAGGATTACTTCGCGCTGATCCACCGCCATTTCGAGATGCTGCCGATCTCGTACTCGGCCGAGCTGTGGGCCGAGCCCGGCCGCGCGCTGAGCGCCGAGTACAGCTCGCTGATCGTCAAGGTCGAGCGGCGCCGCGGCGACGAGCTGTACATCAACGACGGCGCCTATGGCGCGCTGTTCGACGCGGCGCACGTCGCCTGGCGGTTCCCGGTGCGCGCGCTCGAGGACGACCTGACCCAGCCGCTCGAGGCCTTCGCGTTCTACGGCCCGACCTGCGACGACGCCGACTACATGAAGGGGCCGTTCATGCTCCCGGCCGACATCCAGGCCGGGGACTGGATCGAGATCGGCATGCTCGGTGCCTATGGCGCGGCGATGAAGACCCGCTTCAACGGTTTCGGCGCCGCCGAGGCCGTGGTGGTCGAGGACGAGCCGATGGCGAGCCTGTACACCGGTGAGCGCGTCGACCCGCGCAAGAGCGAGAACGTCGTCAGCCTTCGCTGACGGCGGTGCGATCCGGCCGGTCAGCCGCTGCCGATCAAGGAGCTTTCCAATGCGCAAGTCTCTAGTCGTCGTCCTGGCCGGGCTCGCGATGGCGCTCGCCGGCTGCAACGCGGTCAAGGGGGCGGGACGCGACATCCAGTCGGTCGGCCAGGCCGGCGAGGACGTCCTCAACGACTGACGCGCAAGGCGCACTCGCTGCTGGGGCGGAACCACGCGCCCCCTTGGCGAATTTCGGCAGAACCAAACGGGGAAAGCCGATGCGCTGGAAGCTCTCGATCGCGTCCCTGGCGGTGCTCGCGAGCGCGGGCCTGCCGCGTCCGGCGCAGGCCTACTTTCTCGATGGCGACGACCTGATCAATCACTGCTCGATCACGGTCGCGGACGAGCGGTTCGATCCGGCGGTCTGTGTCAGCTACATCATGGGCGCATACGACGCGTTCATGTTCCAGCGGCTGGTCCGCAACCAGCCGCGCTGCACGCCGCCGACGCTGACCGCCGGGCAGCTTCGCGAGGTGGTTGTCGAATACCTGCTCGACAACCCCGACAACCGGGGCATGGATGCCTCGGCGCTGGTCTGGAACGCGATCATCGCCAAATGGCCGGCCTGCGGCCGGTCGTGACCCGGGCCGAGCGCGGCAAAGCAACCCGAGAGCGATTCCGTCTTTCAGCCGCGCTTCGGGTTGAAGCGCGCGCCGATCAGGCCGCTTTCCTGAGCTGCAGCTCGAGCCGGTCCCAGATTTCGACCAGCGCGCTGGTGAGGTCGGCCATCATCGCCGGGGTGTGCGCCGGGCCGGGCGTGAAGCGCAGGCGCTCGGTGCCGCGCGGCACGGTCGGGAAATTGATCGGCTGCACGTAGACGCCGTACTCGGCAAGCAGGATGTCGCTGATCTTCTTCGCCCGCACCGGGTCGCCGACCATCAGCGGGACGATGTGGGTGGTCGATTCCATCACCGGCAGCCCGGCCTCGCGGAACTGGCGCTTGAGCTCGGCGGCGGCGGCCTGCTGCGCCTCGCGCTCGACCGAGCTTTCCTTGAGATGCCTGACCGCGGCGAGGACGCCGGCGACGAGCACCGGGCTCAGCGAAGTGGTGAAGATGAACCCCGGGGCATAGCTGCGGATGCAGTCGACGATCCGCGTGTCGGCGGCGATGTAGCCGCCCATCACGCCGAACGCCTTGCCGAGCGTGCCCTCGATGATGTCGATCCGGTGCGCCGCCTCGTCGCGTTCGGAAATGCCGCCGCCGCGCGCGCCGTACATGCCGACCGCGTGGACCTCGTCGATGTAGGTCAGCGCGTTGTGCTTGTCGGCGAGGTCGCAGAACGCGTGGATCGGGGCGATGTCGGCGTCCATCGAGTAGACGCTCTCGAACGCGATCAGCTTGGGGACGTTCGGATCCTCGGCGGCGAGCAGTTCCTCGAGGTGCGCGACGTCGTTGTGGCGGAAGATGCGCTTCTCGCAGCCCGAATTGCGGATGCCGGCGATCATGCTCGCGTGGTTCATCTCGTCGGAGAAGATAACGCAGCCCGGCAGCAGCTTGGCGAGGGTCGACAGCGTCGCGTCGTTGGAGACGTAGCCGCTGGTGAACAGCAGCGCCGAGTCCTTGCCGTGGAGGTCGGCCAGCTCGCGCTCGAGCTCGATGTGGTAATGGGTGTTGCCGCCGATGTTGCGGGTGCCGCCAGAGCCGGCGCCGACGTCGTTCAGCGCCTCTTCCATCGCCGCGATGACCTTGGGGTGCTGGCCCATCGCGAGATAGTCGTTCGAGCACCACACCGTGATCGGCTTGGGACCGTTGTGCCCGGCGAAGCAGCGCGCGTCGGGGTAGGCGCCCTTGTTGCGCAGGATGTCGATGAACACCCGATAGCGGCCTTCCGCGTGGAGACGCTGGATCGCCTGGTCGAAGATGTGATCGTAGTTCAGCGGACCTGTCCGTATTCGCGCGGCGCCGAGGCGCAGCCGGTGAGTCCCCGGCGACTTAGGGGATGGCGCCCGGGGTTTAAAGCACGGAGTTTGCGAAGGATTCGCATTAGAGCCGTTCGATCCTCTCGAGGCCGTACCGGGCCAGCGCCGGCCGCAGCGATGCGATGCCCGATAGGTCGCCGGTAAACACGGCCATATCCGCAGATTTACGGAGGAATGGCTGGTCCTGGGTGAGGAAGGCGATGCGCCGGGCGATGCCCGCGGCGCCGTCGACGAACGTGACGCCGGGGCCGAACGCGTCGCGCAGTTCCGCCTCGACCAGCGGGAAGTGGGTGCAGGCCAGCACCACCGTATCGATGTGTTCGCCGCCCGGCTGCCCGCGCAGGCCGGCTGCGGCGGCGGCGTAGACAGCCGGGTCGGTCGCCTCACCGCGCAGCTTGGCCTCGGCGGTCTCAACGAGCGCCGGACAGGCGTGGCGGAGCAGCAGCTTGTCGGCGGCGAACTCGGCCTGCAGCCGGTCGACGTAGCCCTGGCGGATCGTCGCCGCGGTGCCGAGCAGGCCGATCACGCCGGTTTTGGTCATCGCCGCCGCCGGCTTGATCGCCGGAACGGT
>JAEZES010000243.1 GCA_023432995.1 Pseudomonadota bacterium | reverse complement strand
CGGTAGCCGATCGCCCCGGCGGCCAGCGCGACCGCGGCGATCGCGGCGAGGCCGCCGGGGCCGAGCCTGGCCAGCGCTGCTTTCACCCCCGTGTCCTCCCCCGCCGCGGATAGCCTCTGTTCGGTGTAGAGCGCGGGGCGGCGGGTTGGGAAGCCCTATCCTCCCCTGGAAGGGGAGGTGGCAGGCGCGCAGCGCCTGACGGAGGGGTGTCGCGCTCTCGACAGGGCGATACCCCTCCGCCACCGACGTCGTCGGCGGTCCCCCTCCCCCTGAGGGGAGGACAGGGGAAGACCCCCTGCAAACGCTGCTGGCACAACGCGGCGGCTTGCTTATGATGGCGGCGATTGCGGCGGGGGTGCGATCCAGGTGGGGAGTTCGGCGGACAGGGTGCAGGTGGCGATCGTCGGCTCGGGGCCGGCGGGGCTCAGCGCGGCCGCGCGGGCCGCGGCGCTCGGGCTGAGCCACGTGCTGATCGAGAAGGCCGGGCACCTCTCGGACACGATCTACAAGTACCAGAAGGGCAAGCACGTGATGGCGACGCCCAGCAACCTGGTGCTGCGCAGCGACCTCGATTTCGAGGCCGGCAAGCGCGAGGCGGTGCTCGGCACGTGGGACGAGCAGACCGCCGGGCACGGGGTGGTCGTGCGGCGCGAGGCCGAGGTGGTGGCGATCACCGGGGCCAAGGGCGACTTCACGCTGGCGGTGAAGGGCGGCGAGCCGATCCGGGCCGAGGCGGTGGTGCTGGCGATCGGCACGCAGGGCAACCCGAACCTGGTGCGCTGCCCGGTCGAAGACGGGGCGGTGGTGCAGTACCAGCTCGACGACCCGGCCGAGTACAATGACGAGCACATCGTGGTGATCGGCGCCGGCGACGCCGGGATCGAGAACGCGATGGGCCTCGCCGCCGACCCGCAGCAGCGCAACACGGTGACGATCGTCAACCGCTCGGCCGAGTTCGCCACGGCGAAAGATGCCAACGTCAAGGCGCTGCTGGCGATGCAGGCCGAGGGGCGGATCACGGTCCTGACCGAGACCACCGCCTCGGCCATCAACCGGGGCGAGATCGTGTTCGACACGCGCGACGGCGAGCTGCGCGCGCGCTGCGACCGGGTGATCGCGCGGATGGGCTCGGCCCCGCCGCGCGCGTTCGTCGAGGGGATCGGCGCCGAGTTCGAGGACAAGGACGGCAAGCGGGCGATCAGGCCGGGCACCGGGGTGCAGTTCACCAGCGCCGACAGAGTCGCCTACCCGGTGCTTTCGCCGACCTTCGAATCGAGTGTGCCCGGGGTCTACGTGATCGGCGCGCTGGCCGGCTATCCGCTGATCAAGCACTGCATGAACCAGGGCTACGACGTGGTCGAGTTCATCGCCGGCAACACCGCGCTCAAGCCGGCCGACGAGCCGATCCTCGCAGCCAGGTTCGCGCCGCTGCCGGGTAAGCGCTCGGTCGACGAGTGGCTGGCGCTGTTCGGGCGCGAGATCGAGATCTTCCGCGAGGTCTCCCCCCTCCAGCTGCGTGAGCTGATGCTCGACAGCGAGGCGCACGCGTTCGCCCCGGGCGAGACGCTGTTCGCGCGCAACGAGCCGGGCAGCTCGCTGTTCGCGATCGCCGAGGGCTCGGTGCTGGTCGAGGTCGACCCGGCGGACCCGTCGAAGACGGTGCCGATCGGGCAGGGCTCGATCGTCGGCGAGGTCGGGCTGATCTCGGGCCGCCCGCGCGGCTCGACCGTGCGCGCGGCCGAGCCGACCGTCTGCGTCGAGCTCTCGCGGCGCGCGGCGCTCAAGCTGCTGGCGACCGCGCCGGCCGCGAAGCGCGCGGTCGACCGGATCGCGATCGAGCGGCAGCTGCTGCAGATCTTCGGCTCGGGGCTGACCCCGGCGGACGTCGCCGGGCTGGTCGAGGCGGCCGAAGTGCTCGACGTCAGCGCCGGCAAGGTGGTGATCGCCGAGGGCGCCGACGACCAGGACGTCTACGTCGTCCGGCGCGGGTCGATGATCGTCGAGAAGGCGATCGGCGGCAAGCCGGTGTTCCTCAGCTACCTGCCGGCGGGCTCGTACTTCGGCGAGATGGCGGCGATCGACGGCTCGAAGCGCACGGCGACGGTCAAGGCAGCGATCAAGAGCGAGGTCGTGCGCTTCCCCGGCCAGGCGTTCGCCGCCCTGCTCGCGGCCAAGCCCAGGCTGCGCGACAAGGCGCTCGCCGACATGGCCGGGCGGCGCGCGGTGACCCAGTTCATCGAGGGGCGCAAGGACAGCCTCGGCGGCGCGGTCGACTACTACTCGGAGACCGCGCAGTTCCTGGTCGACAACGGCATCGGCGAGGCGACCGACGTGCTGCTGATCGACGAGACGCTGTGCGTCGGCTGCGACAACTGCGAGAAGGCCTGCGCCGACAGCCACGACGGGCTCAGCCGGCTCGACCGCGAGGCCGGGCGGACGTACGCCCACCTGCACGTGCCGACCTCGTGCCGCCACTGCGAGCACCCGCACTGCATGGCCGACTGTCCGCCCGACGCGATCCGCCGCGGGCCCGACGGCGAGGTGTTCATCGCCGAGACCTGCATCGGCTGCGGCAACTGCCAGCGCAACTGCCCCTACGGCGTGATCCGGATGGACGCCAAGCCGCCGCCGAAACCGTCGCTGCTGAGCTGGATGCTGTTCGGCGCCGGGCCAGGGCCGGGCGAGGCGAGCCAGGCCTGGCGCAAGGGCAACGCCGCCGGGGAGGAGGCCAAGCTGGCGATCAAGTGCGACATGTGCTCGGGCATCGACGGCGGGCCGGCCTGTGTCCGGGCGTGCCCGACCGGGGCGGCGATCCGCGTCTCGCCCGAGAAGTTCCTGCGCTACACCAAGCTCGCCGAGGACGTCGGCTGATGGCGAGCGCGGCCGACGACGACGCCGCGTTCCGCGAGCGGCGCCGCGATTCCGACCACGAGAGCTTCCTCGCCCACGCACGGATGCGCTGGCTCAAGGCGGCGCTCGGGCTGAGCCTGGCGGCGGTGCTCGGCTACGCGCTGGCCGACGTCGAGCCGCGGCCCAACGGCGGCTCGTGGTACGGCTACCTGCTCGGAACGCTCGGCGCCGGGCTGATCGTGTGGCTGTCGCTGCTCGGGGTGCGCAAGCGGGCGATCACCCCGGGCCGCTGGTCGCTCAAGGCGTGGACTTCGGCGCACGTCTACCTCGGGCTGTCGCTGATCGTCATCGCCACGCTGCACACCGGCTTCCAGCTCGGCTGGAACGTGCACACGCTGGCCTATGCGCTGATGCTGCTGGTGATCGCCTCGGGGGTCTACGGGATGGTCGCCTACGCCACGCTGCCGCAGGCGCTGAGCGACAACCGGCGCGAGATGACCAAGGCGCAGATGGTCGAGGCGCTCGGCGCGATCGACCGGCAGCTCGATGCCGCGGCGCAACCGCTCGCGCGCGACCAGACCGACCTCGTCATCGC
>JAEZES010000232.1 GCA_023432995.1 Pseudomonadota bacterium | reverse complement strand
TTCCCGGCCTGCCATCCCCCCTTTTGTCTGGAGAAGACCCAATGTCCCATACTTACGATGTCGCCGTGATCGTCGGCAGCCTGCGCGAAGGCTCGCTGAGCCGGAAAGCCGCGCAGGCACTCGCCCGCCTGGCGCCGCCACACCTCGCGTTCCGCTTCGTCGAGATCGGCGACCTGCCGCTCTACGACGAAGACCTCGAGGGCGAGACCCCGCCCGCGGCGTGGGCCCGCTTCCGCGACGAGGTGCGCGGCGCCGACGCGGTGCTATTCGTGACCCCCGAGTACAACCGCTCGGTCCCGGGCGGGCTCAAGAACGCGATCGACGTCGGCTCGCGGCCCTACGGCCAGGCGGTGTGGAGCGGCAAGCCGACGGCGGTGATGAGCACCTCGATGGGCGCGCTCGGCGGGTTCGGCGCCAACCACCACCTGCGGCAGTCGCTGACCTTCTTCGACATGCCGGTGCTGCAGCAGCCCGAAGCCTACGTCGGCAACACCGGCGCGCTGTTCGATCCCGACGGGCACCTGGTCAACGAGCAGACCGAAGCGTTCTTCAAGAGCTTCGTCGATGCGTTCAGCGCCCTGGTCGAACGGACCGTCCCGGCGAGGGCGCTGGCCGCCTGATGCGGCGGCGCCCTCACAGGGGCTAGCAGAACCAGACCAAGCGCTCGCTCGCCCGCCGTTGCTGTGCGAGGATGCGCGGTGTTACAGGCCGAGGCGAAACGACGAAGGGAGATGTTGATGAGGATCGGCAGACTGGCGCTCGCCGCCGCCGTGCTGCTCTCGGGGACCGCCCCGCTTGCGCAACCGGCCCCTCCCGCCAACGACATGGCCGCGGTGTTCGCCGCCCAGAACCGCATTCCCGACACGCCCGGCAGCGGGCCCTATCCGGCGCTGATGGAAGTCGACCCGACGCTGCCCGATCACGTCGTCTACCGCCCGGCTGACCTCTCGGCGGTGGGCGCGGGAAGGCTGGGCGTGTTCGTGTGGGGCAACGGCGGATGTGCCGACGACGGGGCCAGCGCTCGGCTTCACCTGTCGGAAATCGCCTCCCACGGCTATCTCGTGATCGCCCCCGGCAAGTGGCGCAACGGGCCCAACGCCAAGGAACCCCCGGCGCCGCCGCGCGCCCCGGCCACGGGCGGCGGGCTGCCGACGCCGCCGACCTCGGCGGCCGATCTCAAGACGGCGCTCGACTGGGCGCTTTCCGCGGACCGGTATGCCTCGCTGATCGACCGCGAGGCGGTGGCGATCGGCGGGTTCAGCTGCGGCGGGCTGCAGGCCCTCGAACTGGCGGGCGATCCGCGGCTCGGGACCGTGGTGGTGCAGAACAGCGGCATCTTCAACAGCGCGTCGCAGTCGATCGGCGGCATGCAGATGACCAAGGACCTGCTGAAAGCGCTGCACACCCCGGTGCTCTACGTGCTCGGCGGTCCGACGGACATCGCCTACGTCAACGGGATCGACGACTTCGCGCGGATCGACCAGGTTCCCGCAGCGATGGCCAACCTGCCGGTCGGCCACGGCGGAACCTACTTCGAGCCGAACGGCGGCAAGGCGGCGCGGATCGTGGTCGACTGGCTCGAGTGGCAGCTGCGCGGTGACGCCGAGGCCGCGAAAGGATTCGTCGGCCCGGACTGCCGCTGGTGCCGTGATCCCGAGGTCACGCTCGAGCGCAAGAACCTGCCGGGCGGCTGAGCCGAGCGTTCAGAGCGCGGCTTCGTACAAATCGAGCAGCAGCTCCCACGAGGCGTCGTCCTCGTCGTAGTTGTAGGCCGGCGAATCCGCCACGGTCCAGCCGTGGTCGGCGCGGAAGACCCTGATCTGCGCCGGACGCCCCGTCGCCTCGGCCGCCGCCTTGAGCGCGTCCTTGTCGCCGGGCGCGGTGCGATCGTCGTCGCGCGCAATGGCGAACAGGAAACTCGCCTGGGTCTGGCCGATCATCTTGACCGGCGAGGTGTCCTCCTCGCCGACCAGCCGGCCGCCGTGGAACGAGGCGACGGCCTTGACCCGCTCGGGCGCGGCGGCCGCGGTCCACACCGCCAACGGCCCGCCCATGCAGTAGCCCTGGACGCCGATCCCGCGGGCCGGATCGACCGCCTCGTCGGCATCGAGATAGGCCACCACGGCCTTGGCGGTCTCCATGACCGTGGCCGCGGTCAGCTTCTCGCGCCACGGCGTGACCTTTTCCATGCCGCCGCTGCTGCGGAAATCGTCGAAATCGTCGAACTGAGGGGCTTCCTCGTCGGCATAGTACGGATTGAGCACCAGGACCGCGTAGCCCTGCGCGGCAAGCCGGCGGCTCATCGCCATGAAAGCATCGCGCAATCCGGCGATATCGGGCCAGACGATGATCGCCGGGCTGCGGCCCTGCGCGGGATGGACGAAGAAGCCGTCCATCCGCCCCCCCGGAACGTCGAAGCTGACCGTGCTTTCGTCACGGGCCCGCGCCTGCGATACGGCGCCCCCCGCCGGGGCGAGCGCCGCCGCCGTTGCCAGAGCGCCGAGCGCCGCGAACTCGCGTCGGCTCACGCCGGCGGCCTTGCCGCGGCGCTTCGAAACTGGCCCCATTCGCGCAAGATGGTCCTGGTCGCACACGACTCGCCTCCCTCGCTTGCTTCCCGCAAGCGAGGATAGTCTCTTCGCGACCGGGGTCTAGCTTTGCGGTCGGGCGGCTAGAGCGCGCGCTCGTAGAGCGCGAGCAGCCGGGACCACGCCCGCTCCGCCTCGGCCTCGTGATAGACCGGGCTGTCGGGCACGGTCCAGCCGTGGTCGCCCTGGTAGACCTCGATCTCGGCCGGGCGTCCGGCGGCCTCGGCGGCGGCCTTGAGCTGATCCTTCTCGGCCGGCGAGCGCTCGTCGTCGTTCTTGGCGATGGCGATCAGGTAGCTCGCCTGGGTCTGCGGCAGCAGCTTGATCGGCGCGTTGGGATCGTCGGGATTCTGCGGGCCGGCAACCAGCCCACCGCCGTGGAACGAGGCGGCCGCCTTGACCCGCTCGGGCGCGGCGAAGGCGGTGCGCACGGTGAACGGGCCGCCCATGCAGTAGCCTTGGTTGCCGATCCCGCGGGCGGTGTCGACGGCGTCCTGCCGGTCGAGCCAGGCGACCACGGCCTTGGCCGTCTCGACGACGTTGTCGTGGGTATTCTGCCCCATCCACGGCCCGACCTTCTGGAACCCGCCGTTGTCCCGAAAGTCGGCGAAGTCCTTGAACTGCGGGGCCGGGGCGCTGCGGTAGAACGGGTTGACCACCAGCACCGCGTAGCCCGACGAGGCCAGGCGGCGGGCCATGACCTTCTTGGCGTCGCGCAGCCCGGCGATGTCGGGCCACAGGATCACCGCCGGGTGCTTGCCCTCGCCCGGGTGGACGAAGAAGGCGTCCATCGTGCCGCCCGGGGCGGCGAAGGAGACGTCGTTCTCGACCAGGCCGCCGGCACCCTGCGCGCAGGCGGTGGCCCACGGGGTGAACGCGGCGCCCAGGCCGGCCACGGCACCGAACTTGCCGAACTGCCGCCGGCTGACACCGGTAGTCTTGCGGCCCATCTCGTTCAGCTGGTCGAGCTCACACATCCATGCCTCCTCAAGCTGCTGTTTTGCGTCGAGGATAGCCGAACGAGAGGCGAGGTCCACAGGCGGTTTGTATCAGTTTGCAGCAGGCGATGGTTCGTCCCTGTAAAGAGCTCTTGACAACCCGTCCGGCGAATGTGTAAAGAGTTCTTGACAGGCAGGAGAACCGGGGTTGGAAAACCGCGTCAAGATCATGCGCGAGGCGAAAGGCTGGAGCCAGGGCGAGCTTGCCCGGCGGCTCGGCGTCTCGCGCCAGACGATCAACGCGGTCGAGACCGACAAGTACGACCCCAGCCTGCCGCTGGCCCTGCGCATGGCGAAGCTGTTCGCCGTCGCCGTGCCCGAGCTGTTCATCGACCGGTGGGAACCCGAGGAGGAGTGACGACGATGACCAACGGCGAACGCGTGCCCCGCTGGAGCAATACCCTGGCCTGGGCGGCTGCGGGCTTCCTGGTCTACGCAGGCTTTGTCTTTGTCTTCCGCGCGGTCATGGAGGACGGGATGTCGCTCGCCGCCCCGGTGCTCGCGACGACGGCGGTAGCGCTGCTCCTGGCCAGCGCGCTGGTGGCCTTCAGCAAGCGCCACGTCCGCTTCGGCCTGCGGAGCTTCGGCAGCTTCGTCTTGGTGAGCGCGCTGGCCATCGGGGCGTTCCTGCTGGCGAGGACCTGGCTGCTCGAGACCGTGCCGCCCAGCGCGATCGGCCTGTCGGCGACGGTGGCGCTGATCCTCGGACTCCTGCTCGTGGCATTCGGCCTCATGGGCCTCGGGCTAACGGCCGCAGCCCATTCCGGCCTCGACCTGCAGCAGCGCCAGCATATCGACTTGATCGTCGAGCAGGGCCGGGTACTGCCCTACAGCTGCGTGGTGATGGCGGCGATGGGCCTGACCCTGGTGTTGCTGAGCCTCGCCGGACCGGGCGGACTGCTGTCGCAGGGGACGGCGCTCGTCGGGGTGGTGCTGCTACTCGGCATCGAGACCGCGCTGAGCTTCGCTATCTGGCCGCGGATCGACGAGCTGTCGCAAACCCTGTCGCGCGAGACCGGCAATTTCGCCTATTACCTGATCGTCGTCGTCGGCGGCGGCTGGGCGATCCTCGCCCATCTCGGCTTCGTGCCGGCACCGGCGCCGCTCGACTGGCTGACGATGCTCACCGTGATCATGTTCGCCGCCAGCGTGATCGCGGCCGGAAGGCGCGGGATGCTGCGGCAGCCGGCGGCCGAGTAGCGATGCCGGAGGCAGCCGTCAGGTCAGGTCGTCGAGGTTGATGACCAATCCGGCCTCGGCGGCCTTCATCGCGTCGCGGCGGAGCTGCTCGATCTTGAGGCGTCCCGGAGGCGCCTCCTCCTTCGGCAGCGCGGCCATCAGCGCGGCGTGGATCTCCTCGAAGTCGGGGCCGTGCTCGGGGTGGGTCAGGATCAGGCCCTTCTGGGCGGTCATGCCGGCGAGGATCTTGCTGCCGACCTCGTAGGGGTCCATCCCCTCCTCGAACGCGGTGCCGAACTGTTCGAGTTGCTCTTTCGGCACCTCCGGAAAGCCGCTTTCGCCGAAGCTGTCGGGCCGCTTGAGCGCGCTGGTCCAGGCGTTGGTGCGGGTCAGCGCCGGGCAGCACAGCGAGCAGCCGATGCCGTGGGGAGCGAGGTTGTAGCGCAGCGATTCGGTGAGGCCGCGGACGGCGAACTTGCTGGCGGTGTAGATGCCTGCCTGCGGGCCCGGCAGGAAGGCGGCCATCGAGGCGACGTTGACCACGTGGCGGCGGCCATGACTGGCCTTGATCCTGGGCAGGAAGCTGACGAGGCCGTTGACCACGCCGCCGAAGTTGACCCCCATGATCCAGTCGTAGTCGTCGTAGCTTGCCTCGTCCGTGGGGCCGAACACCGAGACGCCGGCGTTGTTGACCAGCACGTGGACCTCGCCGAAGTGCTGCACGACCTCGTCGGCGACTTCGGCGAAGCGCGCGCGGTCGGTCACGTCAAGCTTGAGGAACAGCGGCGGCTCGTAGCCCTTGCCGGCGAACCACTCGGCGGTGTGCGCGCGGTCGTCTTCGTTGCGGTAGCTCAGCGCCAGCCGCATGCCGGCGTCGGCGAAGGCCTGCGCGACGCCCAGGCCGATCCCGGTGACGGCGCCGGTAACGAAGGCAACGCGGCCCTCCCAAGGTCTCTCGCTCACTGAATTTCCTCTCGCCAAGACATTCACGATCGTTAGGGTTGCATACAAACCTATCCGGGAGAGTCGATCAATGAGTGAGCTCGAGCAGCGCCTTTCCGCGCTGGAACACCGCGTCGGCGAGCTGGAAGACGTCAATGCGATCCGCCGGCTGCACTGGGCCTACGGCTACTACATCGATTTCAACCGGCCCGAGGAAGTCGCCGACCTGTTCGCCGAGGACGGCGTGGTGGTGTTCCTCAGCGGCGAGTACGTCGGCAAGGCCGGGGTGATGCGGCTCTACGGCGACTGGATCCAGCATCGCTTCACGGGCGGCCGGCCGGGGCCGGTCGACGGGCTGCTGCTCGACCACTTCCAGATGCAGGACGTGATCACCGTCGCGCCCGACCGCAAGACCGCCAAGGGCCGCTTCCGCGGCATGCTGTTCGGCGGCTGGCACGACCAATTCCTCGACGCCAAACCCGACTTCATGCCGCAGCAGTTCATGGAAGCGGGGATCTACGAGAACGACTACGTGGTCGAGAACGGCGTGTGGAAGATCAAGCGGCTCGACTACAAGATGCAGTGGCAGGGCAACTACGAGGACGGCTGGGCGCACACCACCAGCCACCTGCAGCCGGCCGAGAAGCTCTATCCCGAGGACCCGGTCGGGCCCGACCGGCTGCTGCCGAAGGAGGAGTACCGCAAGACCTGGCCCTATCGCCACGATGTGCCGATGCACTTCGCGCATCCGAAATTCGGCAAGCTGCTGGCGGGGCAGGAGCCGAAGTGAGGCCCGCGCCGGGCGTCCTGCCGTGGGACGTCGACTCGCCGCCGTTCGACCCGCGCGACACCTCGAACCGCGAGGCGCTGTCGGTGCGGCAGGTGGCCGAGCGGTTCATCCAGCTGTTCTACGTCGAGGACAATCCGCGCGACGCGTTCATGGCGTGGATGCACCCCGAGTACATCCAGCATAACCCGAACGCGCCGACCGGGCGCGACGCGACGCTGGCGATGATGGAGGCGAGCATGGCGCGGCTGCCCGAGCTGTCGCACGAAGTGAAGCGCGTGGTGTGGGGCGATGCCGACCTTGTCGGCGTGCACTTCCACTTCATCCGCGAGGCCGATCACCCGGGCTACGCGATCGTCGACGTCCTGCGGATCGAGGACGGCTTCGTCCGCGAGCACTGGGATGTGATGCAAGAGATCCCCGACCCGGCCGAAGCGCTCAACGCCAACGGGATGCTGTGATGGCCGATCCGCTCGACACCAGCGACCGCGAGCAGCTTTCGGCGCGCGAAGTGGCGGATCGGTTCATCGAGGTGTTCTACCGCCAGGGCCGGCTGGTCGACGCGTTCCGCGCCTGGGTGCATCCCGACTACGTCCAGCACCATCCGAGCTCGCCGACCGGGCGCGACGGCACGATCGGCGTGCTCGCCGAGCACATGGAGCGCCATCCGCACATGGTGCACGAGGTCAGGCGAGTGATCTACGGCGAGGATGGCCTGATTGCGGTCCACTACCGCTTCGCCTTTGCGCCCGAGGACCGCGGCATGGCGGTGATCGACCTGTTCCGGATCGAGGGCGGCTACCTCGTCGAGCACTGGGACGTGATCCAGCCGATCCCCGATCCGGCCACCGCCAGGAACGACAACGGGATGCTTTGAATGCCAGCCCTCCCCCTTTCAGGGGAGAGGAAGGAGCGCCGCAGGCGCGGAAGGAGAGGGGCTCAGGCGACCGTCGCGCGACACCCCCTCTCCCAACCCCTCTCCCCTGAAGGGGAGAGGGCTTTTGAAGGGAGATCGCCGGGATGCCGCTGCTCGAAGACGGGAGTGAGAAAGGCCTCAAGGGGCACTTCAAGGAAGACTTCAGCCACCGCACGCGGATCGGCCTGGCGCCGCCGGCGGGCGAGATCGACCGCAACGCGCCGTACCTGCGCATCGCAACCGAGGAGGCGTGGACCTTCCCGGCGCTGGTCAAGGCGCAGGTCGAGTACTTCGAGAGCGGAGAGGCGCCCGACGACGACAGCCTGCGCATGGGGGCGATGTTCTCGAAGATGCCGAGCCTGCAGGACATGCTGCAGGACCTCGGCGAGCTGCGCCTGGCGCACATGGACGAGTACGGCATCGACCGGCAGCTGTTATTGCTCACGGCACCGGGGGTGCAGGTGGTGCGCCAGTCCGAAGGCACCGCGCTGGCGCGCGAGGCCAACGACATCGCCGCCGACGCCTGCCGCCGGCACCCCGACCGGTTCTCGGCCTGCGCGGCGTTCGACCCGCGCGACGTCCCCGGATCGGTCAAGGAGATCGAGCGGGCGATGGGCGAGCTCGGGCTAGCCGGCGCGGTGCTCAACTCGCACTTCCAGGGGCACTACATCGACGAGACCGAGTACTTCCCGATCCTCGAGGCGCTCGAGGCGATGGACGCGGCGCTCTACATCCACCCGACGGCGCCGTTCAACGCGCCGCACTACGAGAGCCGGGGGTTCTTCGGCGCGCTCGGCGGCTTCCCGCACGACGTGTGGCTGCACACGATGGGGCTGATCTTCTCGGGCGCGTTCGACCGCTTCCCGAAGCTGCGGCTGGTGATCGGCCACATGGGCGAGTGCATGCCGCTGCAGCTCTACCGGTTCGACTGGATGCAGGGGAACGCCGACGGGCGGCCGCACCTGCGCGGCGGCAAGCAGGTCAAGCTGCAGCACCCGGTGAGCCACTATTTCCGCACCAACATCTGGATCACCACCAGCGGCGTCGCGTGGGAGCCGGCGATCAAGTTCTGCATGGACGTGCTCGGGCCCGAGCGCGTGCTCTACGCGATGGACTATCCGTATCAGCAGTCGAGCGACGAAGTCGCCGCCTACGACCGGATGGCCCTCAGCGACGAGCACAAGCTGATGCTGATGCAGCGCAACGCCGAGACGGTGTTCAACCTGGCGACGGGTCGCTGACGCGCCGGAACGGCACGTCGAGCGTGGTCCGCGTCGCGGCGCGCCACAGCCATTCGAGCGGACCGTAGCGGAACGCGCGGAACCACCAGGCGGCGAGGACCAGCTGGAGCGCGAAGGCGGCGACGCCCCAGGCGAGGATCGCCGGGGTCGACAGGTCGTCGTAGAGCGCCAGCCCGTAGCCGTAGAGCAGCGGGGCGGCGACCAGCGACTGGCCGACGTAGAGCGTCAGCGTCATCTTGCCGGCCGGGACCAGCGTCGCCAGCAGGCGGCGGAGCGGCGAGTGCCAGGCGAGTACGAACAGCGCGACGTGGAACGCCATCGCCGACAGCGCGCGCCACTGGCCGGTCAGCCACTCGACCGACTGCCGCTGCATCGGCGCGCCGC
>JAEZES010000294.1 GCA_023432995.1 Pseudomonadota bacterium | reverse complement strand
GGCCGTGCCCGCTTCGTTGATGCGCGCCGGCGCCTGGCTCGACCGCGGCTTGCGCGGCCCCCGCGCCAAGCTGACCCCCGACCGGGTCGGCTACATGGTTCACCCGGACTGGGTCAGCAGCCCCGATAAGGCGCCGCCTGCCGAGCTGTGGCGCCCGCAGGTCGACACCGAGGCCGGCCTGGCCGCCACAGCACAGTGGTACCGCGAGCGGGGCTGGCTCTAGGACCACAGAAGCCGATGTTTGCCCGATCTGGCTCATCGCTTGCCGGGCCTTAGGATCGCTCGCCGGCGCGCGGGCTGACCGCCGGGTTCAGAACGCGGGTTCGTAGCCCGGGGGCAGCTCGCCCTCGTCGGTCCCGTTGCCAGGGCTGCTCGGGCCGTGGATGCCGCATTCGGTCTTGTCCCAGCCGCGCCAGCGGCCGGCCCGCGGATCCTCGCCCGGGGCAACGGTGCTGGTGCACGGCTGACAGCCGACCGAGAGGTAGCCCTGCGCCTCCAGCGGATGGCGAGGCAGGTCGTGCTCGGCGAAATAGGCCTCGAGATCGTCCTTGGTCCAGTCGCCCAGCGGGTTGACCTTGAGCCGGCCGTCCTCGATCTCGAACCGCGGCAGGTTCTGCCGGGTGACCGACTGGAACGCCTTGCGGCCCGAGATCCACGCGTCGAGACCCTGCTTGGCGCGCTTGAGCGGCTCGACCTTGCGGATCTCGCAGCACCCGTCGGGGTCCCACGACCAGCGCAGGCCGTTCTCGTCCTTCGCCGCCAGCACCGCCGGGTCGGGCTGCACGACCGACGAGTTGACCAGTCCCAGCCGCTCGGTCAGCTCCTCGCGGTAGGCGAGCGTCTCGGCAAACATCTTCAGCGTGTCGACGAAGATCACCGGCACGGTCGGATCGGCCCCGGCCACCAGGTGCAGCAGCACGGCGCTCTCGGTACCGAACGACGAGACGACCGCGACGCGGCCGAGGCTGCGCTCGACGAACAGCTCGCGCAGCATCGCCCCGGCGCCGACCCCCGCGAAGCGCGCGTTGAGCGCGTCGGCGTCCGCCTGGGTGAAGCTTGGACCGGTATTGATGATGTCGACCGCGCGGCTAGCCATTCTGGTAATCCAGGTGGCGCAGGCGCCAGATCGGCACCGCCCCGTCGGCGGCGTCCTGATAGACATACGGATAACGGGTTAAGGCCGCCTGCACGTCGGCGTCGTTGAACGGCACGTCGGGCGCGAAGCTGTCGAACCCGCAGCGGCGCATGAACCAGACGAGGTCGACCAGCACGTCGCCGGTCGCCTTGATCTCGCCGGTGTAGCCCATCTCGCGCAGGATCCGCGCCGAGGAGAACCCGCGCCCGTCGCGAAACTTGGGGAAGTCGACCTCGACCAGCTTCACGCGGTCGAGCACCGGGCCGAGCCGGCGCACGTCGTCGCCGGCCTCGATCCGCACAGAGACGGCGTTGGTCTGGTCGAGGAATGCGTCGAGGCTGACCGCCGGCTCGTCGGGCACCGGGTCGTCGCGGAAGCGCAGCACTTCAGCCATAGATCGCCTCCTTGAAGCCATCCATGCCGACGCGGCGGTAGGTGTCGATGAACCGCTCGCCGGGCGCGCGAATCTCGCGGTAGCGTTCGACCGCGCGCTCGACCGCGTCGACGATCCCCGCCTCGTCGAAGCCGGGGCCGGTAATCTTGGCCTGCGTTGTGTTCTCGTCGCCCGAGCCGCCGAGAAGCAGCTGGTAATTTTCGGTCCCTTTCCGGTCCACGCCGAGGATGCCGATGTTGCCTGCGTGGTGGTGGCCGCAGGCGTTGATGCAGCCCGAGATCTTGATCTTGAGTTCGCCGATGTCGCGCTGACGCACGGAATCGGCGAAGCGCTGGGCGATCTTCTGCGCCACCGGAATCGAGCGCGCGTTAGCGAGGCTGCAGTAATCGAGCCCCGGGCAGGCAATGATGTCGGTCACCAGGTCGAGGTTGGCGTCGGCCAGGCCCGCCTCGCGCAGCGCTTCCCACACCGCGTAGAGGTCCTGCTTGCGCACGTGCGGCAGCACGAGGTTTTGCACGTGGCTCACGCGCAGCTCGTCGAAGCTGTAACGCTCGGCGAGATCGGCGACGACTTCCATCTGCTCGGCGGTGATGTCGCCGGCAATGCCGCCGATGGCCTTGAGACTGATGTTGGCAATCGCGTAGCCGGGCGCCTTGTGCGCCGCGACCTGCTGATCCACCCAGACCGCGAAGTCGGGATCCGAGCGATCGATCTCGTCCGGCAATCCGGTCTCGAACGGCGGCGGCGCGAAGTACGCGGCGATGCGGTCGTACTCAGCCTGCGGGAAGTCGTTGCCCAGCGTAAGGATGTGCTGGAACTCCTCCTCGACCTGGCGCGTGAACTCCTCCTCACCCAGCTCGTGGACCAGGATCTTCATCCGCTGCTTGTGGATGTTGTCGCGCCGGGCGTGGCGGTTCCACACCCGCAGCACCGCCTGCAGGTAGCTGAAGATCTGGTGCTGCGGCAGGAACTCGCGCGCCTTGTAGGCGATGAACGGAGTGCGGCCCATGCCGCCGCCCGGATAGACTTCGAAGCCGATCTCGCCCGCCTCGTTCTTGACGATACGCAGGCCGAAATCGTGCCACCTCATCGCCGCGCGGTCCTGCTCCGCGGCGATCACCGCGATCTTGAACTTGCGCGGCAGGTAGCTGAATTCGGGCATGAACGTGGTCATCTGCCGGAGCATCTCGGCCCACGGGCGCGGGTCGATGATCTCGTCGGCGGCCGCCCCCGCATAGTGGTCTGCGCTGATGTTGCGGATGCTCTCGCCGCTGGTCTGGATGCAGTGCATCTCGACATCGGCCAGTTCGCCGAGGATGTCGGGCGCATCCTCGAGCTTGATCCAGTGGAACTGCAGGTTCTGCCGGGTCGTGAAATGGCCGTAGCCGCGATCGTAGGTCCGCGCGATATGCGCGAACTTGCGCATCTGCGTCGAATTGAGCGTTCCATAGGGGATCGCGATCCGCAGCATGTAGGCGTGGAGCTGCAGGTAGAGCCCGTTCTTGAGCCGCAGCGGCTTGAACTGGTCGTCGGTCAGCTTGCCTTCGAGGCGTCGGCGCGTCTGGTCGCGGAAATCCTCGACCCGGGCGCGGACCATCGCGTGGTCGTATTGGTCGTACTTGTACATCAGATCACCCAGGTGCCGGCATTCGGGTCGGCAGGCTTGAGAGTCAGGTCCGGGCGCACGGTCGGGCCGTAGGCGCGGATGCGGTCCTTGATGTGCGCCGGGCGCACGCCGCGACCCGACGGGTCGGGCTCGGCGTCGATCGCGTAGCCGCCGTTGACGCGGCAGGCGGCGTCCTCGCGGGCGAGGATCGCATCGGCCTTGTCGCCGACGTCGACCGCGTCCTCGACGTGGATCGACCAGCCCTGGCCGTCCCACCACACGACCCGGCCGTTCTTGAGGTCGTTGCCGGTCAGAATCCTCATGCCTGCGCCTCCAGCGCGAATTGGGCGAGCGCCGCATCGTTGCGCGCGGTGACTTCGCCGATGATGATGAGCGCGGGGCTACTGACCCGCTCGCGCTCGACGAGTTCGGGCAGCGCGGCCAGCGGCCCGCGCAACACCCGCATGTTCGCCCGCGCGGCGTTCTCGATGATCGCCAGCGGCACTTCGGGCGCCAGCCCGTCGGCCATCAGCTTCTCGGCGATCTGCGGCGCCGTCTTGACGCCCATGTAGATCACCAGCGTGCGCCCCTTGCCGGCGAGCCCGGCCCAGTCCTGCTCGGTCAGGCCCTTGCATTGCCCGGCGACGAAGCTGACGATGCTCGCGCTTTCGCGGTGGGTCAGCGGGATCTGCGCCGCCGCCGCCGCGCCGAGCGCCGAGGTCACTCCGGGGACGATCTCGACCGCTACGCCTGCCGCGCGGCACGCCTCGGCTTCCTCGCCGCCGCGCCCGAACACGAATGGGTCGCCGCCCTTCAGGCGCACGACATCGCGTCCGGCGCGTGCCTCGCGCACCAGCAGCGCGTTGATTTCGGTCTGGGGCAGCGTGTGCCGCGCGCGGCTCTTGGCGACGGACACCAGCTCGGCGCCGGGGCCGACCAGCGCCAGCACGGCCGGATCGACCAGCCCGTCGTGCACGACGAGGTCCGCCTCGCTGAGCAGCCGTGCGGCGCGCAGCGTCAGCAGCTCCGGATCGCCCGGGCCCGCGCCGACGAGGTAGACTGTGCCCACTTTGGCCATGGCGCGCACATGGCGAGAAGGCCCCGCTCTCGCCAGCGAGAATGCCTGTCGCGGCGGTTAGACCAGCTTTAGGCCGGCGTGCCCTGCGCCAGCTAGGTTTCGCTCTTCCCCAGCGCGGCGATCAACGCGCGGAGCTCGGGGGTGTCGCGCAGATTGAGGTCGCGCTGCGGGAAGGGCACGTGCACGCCGTGGTCGCGGAAGAGGCGCCACAGCGTCTTGAGGTAGTCGGAGCGCACGTTGCCGATCCCTTCCTCGGGATCCCTGATCCACAACTGGGCCTCGAAGTCGATCGCATCCTGGCCGAACCCGTGGAGCCAGGCCGTCGGCGCCGGGACCTCGAGCACACGGCGCGTCTGCGTTGCCGCCTGAAGCATCAGCCGCTCGGCGACCTCGATGTCGCTGCCGTAGGCGATCCTGACCGGAACCTTGATGCGGACCTCGCGCGAACTGTAGGACCAGTTCTCGACCTGGTTGATCATCAGGTTCTCGTTGGGAATCAAGTACTCCTTCTTGTCGCGCGTGGTCACCGAGACCGCGCGCAGGCCGATCCGCTTGACCTGACCGACGGTGCTGGTGATCCCGTCGTTGATCGCGATCACGTCGCCCGGCTTGATCGAGCGGTCCATTAGCAGGATGATCCCCGCGAGCAGGTTGCCGAAGGTCTTCTGCAGACCGAAGCCGACCGCGAGGCCAAAGGCGCCGGAGAACACCGCCAGCGCGGTCAGGTCGATCCCGAGGAGGTCGATTCCGACGAGGATCGCGAAGGTCCAGATCGCGATCGACAGCAGTTTCTCGCCGAGCACCCGGGCACCGGCGTCGAGCGCGGTGAAGCGCTTGAACATCCGGTGCGCGATACGGCTGCCGATGCGGGCGAACAGGAACAGCCCGACGATCACGACCAGCACGACGAGCGCACTCCACGCCGACACGCGCGTTGACCCGAGCGTGAATCCGAACGCGTCGAGCCAGGCGACGAACTCGCCGACCGAACCGCTTTGCTGGGTCACCGCCGCCCTGATCGCCTCGACCCCGCTGACGTCCGACGGCGGCTGCAGCGCCGTCGCGGCCGACTGCTGGGCCGGGGCGGAGGAGGCGGCGACGATCACTGCCCGGCCAGCGCCGCGAAACCGCGCTCGAGGTCGCGGATCAGGTCCCCGGGGTCCTCGAGGCCGATCGACAGGCGAATGCCCAGCCGGTCCTGTGCTTCCCAGCCGACCGGGGGCCACGGAGTCTCGGTGCGCACGCGCGCCGCATCGAACGGGATCACCAGGCTCTCGTAGCCGCCCCACGAGAAGCCGATTCCGAACAGCTCGAGCGCATCGATGAAGCGGGCGCGGCCCGCGGGATCGCTGCCCCGGAGAACGACGCTGAACAGGCCGCAGCCGCCGGTGAAATCGCGCCGCCACAGGTCGTAGCCCGGCGCTCCCGGCAGCATCGGACAAAGCACGTGCGCCACTTCGGGCCGCGCGGCCAGCCACCCGGCTATCGCCAGCGCGCTGGCTGTCTCGCGTTCGAGCCGGACGCCGAGCGTGCGCAGCCCGCGCAGCGCGAGCGCGGCATCGTCGGGCGAGACCACCTGCCCGAGCGCCTGGCTCTTGATGCGCAGCCGCTTGTAGAGTTCCTCCCCCGCCGAAGCGCAGCCCATCATCAGGTCCGAGTGACCGCCGACGTGCTTGGTCAGCGACATCAGCGTGATGTCGCAGCCGCGCGCGAGCCCGGGCAGGCCGAGCGCACTGGCCCAGGTGTTGTCGAGCACGCTCACGGCGCCCCTGTCGCGCGCGATCGCCGCGAGCGCGGGAAGGTCGCACACTTCCATCGTCAGGCTGCCGGGGCACTCGAGCAGGACCGCCCGCGTCCGCGCTCCGAAAAGGCTCGCGAAACCCTCTGCCTCGAGCGGGTCGAAGAAGCGCGTTTCGATGCCGAGGGGGGCGAGCAGGGTCTTCGCCATGACCCGGCTGGGCTCGTAGACCTTGTCTGCCATAAGCAGCGTGTCGCCGCTCTCGAGCAGCGAGAGCAGCACGCCGGCGATCGCGGCGACGCCGCTCGGGTAGAGCACCGTGCCGGCGGCGCCGGGTTCCAGCGATGTCAGCGCCTCGGCCAGCGCCCACTGCGTCGGCGAGCCGCGCCGGCCGTAGTAGAAATGCCCGTCCTCGTTGGGCCGGCCGCGTGCGAGGTCGGCGCAGTCGGTGTAAAGGTGGGTCGACCCGCGCCAGACCGGCGGATTGACCACCGCCCCGATCCACTCCTTGCGTCTTCCGGCCTGCACCAGCCGGGTCGCGGTCTTCCGCTCCTCGCGGTCGCCGCTCAAGCCGCCGGACCCGTTGCCTTGGGCGTCGACGGATCGGCGCCCCACTCGCTCCAGCTGCCGTCGTAGAGCGCGACGTCGTCCTTGCCCAGCAAGTGCAACGCGAACAGCAGGACCGCCGCGGTGACGCCGCTGCCGCAGGTCGTCACCACCGGGCGCTGCAGGTCGATGCCGGCTTCGGCAAACGCGGCCCGCAGGCCGGCCTCGTCGCGAAATGTGCCGTCGGGCTTGAGCATGCGCCCGAACGGCAGGTTGCGCGAACCGGGGATGTGGCCGCTCGGCATGCCCGGCCGGGGCTCGGGCTCGGCCCCGGTGAAGCGCGCGGCACCGCGCGCGTCGAGCAGCTGCTCTTCGGCGCTGGCCACGTTGGCCAGCACTTCGGCTTTCGTCCTCACCTTGGTCGGACCCGGCCGCGGCGTGACCGCGCCGGGCGCAGCGACCATCGGCCCGCGCTCGAGCCGTCGTCGTTCAGCGCGCCACTTGCCGAGGCCCCCGTCGAGGATCGCGACGTGTTCCATGCCGTGCATCCGGCAGATGAACCAGGCCCGCGCCGAGGTCTTCACCGCGCTGGTGTCGTAGACCACCACCCGGTCGCCGTCGCGAACGCCGATTTCGGCCATGCGCGCGGCGAACTGCTCGGCGGTCGGGAGCGCGGCCGGGACCGGCGACGCGACGTCCTTGAGGCTTTCGAGGTCGAGGAAGCGCGCGCCGGGGATGTGCGCGGCTTCGAACTCGGCGCGCGCGTCGCGTCCGGCATCGGGCAGGTGGGCGGATGCGTCGATCACCACGAGGTCCGGCTCGCCGAGCCGTTCCGCCAGCCAAGCTGTCGACACCAGGTCATCCATGCGCCCGGGCCTAGCGGGTCGCGGTCGCTCGGTAAACTGGGCGTCGAAGCCCAGACAATGGTTCGCTCACGCGAATGCGTGTTGCGTCAGGCGCGGATAGATTCGCGGGCCCTGATCGAGCCGGAACGGCTGCAGGCCCTGGCCCCGGCCGGGCTGCCCGATGGCGTACGTCCGCACGAGTGGCGTCGTGCCGTCCGCCTCGACCCGGAACCGCGCCAGCGGGACCAGCAGCGCGGCGTTGCCCTGGCGGATCGGTACGATCTGCGGAAGCGGCAGGCGGAACTCGCCCTCGACGACGCGGCGCTCGCCCGGCTCGAGCCGGTCGATCCGCCGGAGCGGCGCGCCGCTCCCGCCTGCCGCGTTCGCCGGGCACGGGCCGGACAGTTGCTCCTCGCGGCTCATCGAGGCGTGGGCGGAGATCATGTCGGCACCGATGGCGAGGCCGGTGAGCGGCGCCGGGCCGCGATTGGCGAGCTCGAGCCGGTAGGCGAGCGTCGCGTTGACCAGCGTCAGCGAGAGCCGCACGGGCTCGAGTTCCACCTGCAAAGGGTTGGCGGGTTGCGTCACCGGAGGCGTCGTCGGTCGCGGGCGCTCGATCGGCGGGGCCTCTGCCGGCCGGTCCCGCTGCCGCTCCCGTCGCCGCGCCGCCCACACGGCAGCGCCGAGCGCGGCCAGCAGCACTGGAAACAGGCCGAGCAGCCAGGGCCAGGCTTCCTCGGCGGACGATGTCGCCGGCTCGGGCCCGGCGGCGGGGCGCGCTTGCGACGTCGCCGCCGCCTCTGGGGTTGCGGCCGGCACGCCCGAGCCC
>JAEZES010000224.1 GCA_023432995.1 Pseudomonadota bacterium | reverse complement strand
TCCTCGGGGTCGGTGTCGGAGTAGACGAACGCGCGCCACATCACCACGCCGCCGTGCGGCGCGACCGCCTCGGCGAGCATGTTGGCCCCGTCGGCGTGCGTGCGGCCGTAGTCTCCGGGGCCCGGCTGGCCCTCGCTGTTGGCCTTGACCAGAAAGCCGCCGAAGTCGGGGATCGCGCGGTAAATCTCGTCCGCCTTCGCTGCCCACCAGGCGCGGACGCGCGGGTCGAGCGGATCGCCCGTGTCGAGTCCGCCGAGGTCTCGCGGAGCGCTGAAACGCGCCGACAGAAAGACCTTGATGCCGTAGGGCCGGAACACCTCGGCCAGCGCCGCGGCCTTGGCAATGTACTCGGCGGTCAGGCTGTCGGCCTTGGCGTTGACGTTGTTGAGGACGATGCCGTTGATACCGATCGAGGCGTTGGCCCTGGCGTAGTCGGTATAGAGCGGCTCCTTGTGGTCGGGCAGCGTCCACCAGTCCCACAGCGAAGCGCCCGCGTAGCCGCGCTCGACGAAGCCGTCGAGGTTGTCCCAGTGATTGACCACGCGCAGCGCGATGCGCGGCGCCGAGCGCAGTTCGATCGCCTCCGCCAACCCGCCGGCGTTGAGATGGCGCAGCAGTGCGAAGGCCCCGTAGAGCAGCCCGCGCTCGCCGTCCGACGCGATCACCACGGTGCGGCGGCCCTCGATGCTCGCGCTCTGCACGAGGTACCCTTCCTCGCCCAGCGGGCTCGCGATCCTGAGCGCCGCCAGCCGAGGATCGGTGGTGGTGGCGAGCAGCACGCGGGCGACACGGCCGGCAAGACCGCGACGAAGCTCGGACGCGGCTGCTTCGACGATCGGCGTGCTGCGCTCGAGGGCGATTTCGGACGGCGCGGCCGTGGCCTGCGGGTATCGCAGCCACAGCGCATATCCGTCTTCGGCCCGGGCCGGGGACGTCGCCGCCAGGGTGCCGGCGACGAGGGTGGACAGGAAGCCAAAACCGCACTTCATTCCGGCACTTTCCTCGTCCCCCGCGGCATTGACAAGCTTCCGCCTTGCCGCGATGTTACCGCTATCACAGCCATGGCGCCACGAGCAATGCCGGGCGGGTAAACAAGGGGGAGGAGAGGCGCATGACCCCGGAGAGGACGGGCGGCGGGTCGTCGGCAATCGAGCGACGGGCCTTCCTGCGGCTCGGTGCCGGTGTGTCCTTGCTGGCGATGTTGCCGGCGGCCGCCCGCGCCGCAACCGGCGATGCCGCACCTCTCTACAAGGACCCGCGCGCCCCGGTCGACTTGCGCGTGCGCGACCTGCTCTCGCGGATGACGCTGGAGGAGAAGGCCGCCCAGCTGATCACGCTGTCGCGCACCAAGCGCGACGTGATGGACGACGAGCTGCGGTTCGACCCGGCCAAGGCCTCGGCCGGCTACCCCAACGGCATCGGACAGGTCGCGCGCCCGTCGGACCGCGGCGGCGCGGCGACGGCCAGCAATACCAACCAGGCAGTCAATCCGACCGGGCGCTGGCGCGCGCCGGCCGACACGATCGCTTTCGTCAACGCAGCGCAGAAGTGGTCCCGAGAGCAGACACGCCTCGGCATCCCGATCCTGTTCCACGAGGAATCGCTCCACGGGTTCATGGCGCCGGAGGCGACCAGCTTCCCGCAGGCGATCGCGATGGCGGGCACGTTCGATCCGGCGCTGGTCGAGCGCGTCAGCTCGGTCATCGGGCGCGAAGTGCGGGCGCACGGCACCACGCTCACGCTGTCTCCGGTGGTCGACATCGCCCGCGATCCGCGCTGGGGGAGGATCGAGGAGACCTTTGGTGAGGACCCGTTCCTGTGCGCCGAGATGGGCGTCGCCTCGGTCAAGGGCCTGCAGGGCGAGAGCAAGGAACTCGCGCCGGGCAAGGTCTTCGCCACGCTCAAGCACATGACCGGCCACGGTCAGCCGCAGGCCGGCAACAACGTCGCCCCGGCGATGCTCGGCGAGCGCGAGCTGCGCGAGGCGTTCTTCCCGCCGTTCCGCGCGGTGGTCGAGCGCACCGGGATCGCCGCGGTCATGCCCTCGTACAACGAGATCGACGGCGTCCCGAGCCACGCCAACACCTGGCTGCTCGGCGAGGTGCTGCGCGGCGAATGGGGGTTCGACGGGGCGATCGTCTCGGACTACGCCGGAGTCGAGGAACTGCACACGTTCCACAAGCTCGCGCCTGATCTCGGTCACGCCGCGCTGCTGGCGCTGCGCGCCGGGGTCGACTGCGACCTCCCCGACGGCAACGCCTACCGCACGATCGCCGACGAGGTTCGCGCCGGGCGCATCCCGATGGCGCTGGTCGACCGGGCCTGCGCGCACATGCTGCGCTTGAAGTTCCGTGCCGGGATGTTCGAGGCGGGACCGGTGGACGCCCGCGCCGCGGCGCGATTGACCGCCAACGACGAGGCGCGCGCGCTGGCGCTTGAGACGGCGCGCAAGGCCATCACCCTGCTGAAGAACGACGGCACGCTGCCGCTGACGCCCGGCGCTCACAAGCGCGTCGCGGTGATCGGGCCGAACAGCGCGATCACCCGGCTCGGCGGCTACTCATCGATCCCGCGCAGCTCGGTCACGCTGCTCGATGGCGTCCGGGCCAAGCTCGCCGGCAAGGCCGAAGTGCTCCACGCGCAGGGAGTGTTCATCACCCGCGACGAGAACCGCTCGACCGACAACGTCCAGCTGGCCGACCGCGAGCAGAACCTGCGGCTGATCGCCGAGGCGGTCGAGGTCGCCAAGACCGCCGACGTGATCATCCTCGCGATCGGCGATACCGAGCAGACCAGTCGCGAGGGCTACGCCCGCACGCACCTCGGCGACCGGACGGACATCGACATCGTCGGCGAGCAGAACGAGCTATTCGACGCGATGAAGGCGACCGGCAAGCCGGTCGTGGTCGTTGCACTCAACGGCCGCCCGCCGAGCTGGCCGAACGTCGTGGCGGGCGCCAACGCGATGCTCGAGTGCTGGTATCTCGGCCAGGAAGGCGGCACGGCGATGGCCGACGCGCTGTTCGGCGACGTCAATCCGGGCGGCAAGCTGCCGGTCACGGTGGTGCGCGAGGAAGGGCAGATCCCGTTCTTCTACAACCACAAGCCCTCGGCGCGCCGTGGCTACCTGTTCGCCGACACGAGCCCGCTGTTCCCGTTCGGGTTCGGGCTGTCGTACACCACGTTCGAGATGTCCGGGCCGCGCCTCTCGGCGCCGAAGATCGGCCGGGCAGGCACCGTGACCGTCGAGGTCGACGTCGCCAACACCGGTTCGCGCGCCGGTGACGAGGTCGTGCAGATCTACGTTCACGACCAGGTCGCCTCGGTCACGCGGCCGATCAAGGAGCTCAAGGCGTTCGAGCGGGTGACGCTGCAGCCCGGCGAGACGAAGACCGTGCGTTTCACGCTCGGGCCCGAGGCGTTTCGGATGTGGGACATCGACATGAACGAGGTCGTCGAGCCCGGGTTGTTCGACATCCTTGCCGGGCCCAACAGCGAGGACCTAAAGTCCGCCACTCTCGAGATCGCCTGAGGATTCTCTCGTGGCCAAGATCGTTTCCGCCCGTGTCATCGTCACTTGTCCCGGGCGGAACTTCGTCACGCTCAAGCTCGAGACCGACGACGGCCTGAGCGGGATCGGCGATGCCACGCTCAACGGGCGCGAACTGGCGGTCGCGAGCTACCTGAACGACCACGTGGTGCCGACGCTGATCGGGCGCGACCCGGCGCGGATCGAGGATACCTGGCAGTTTCTCTACCGCGGCGCCTACTGGCGGCGCGGGCCGGTGACGATGAGCGCGATCGCCGCGGTCGACATGGCGCTGTGGGACATCAAGGGGAAGGTCGCCGGCCTGCCGGTGTACCAGCTGCTCGGCGGGGCCTGCCGCGAAGGCTGCATGGTCTACGGGCACGCCAACGGCAAGGACGTCGCCGAAACGGTCGAGAACGCGCTGCGTTACAAGGCCGAGGGGTACAAGGCGATCCGCCTGCAATCGGGCGTGCCCGGCCTCGCTTCGACCTACGGAGTCTCCAAAGACCGCTACTTCTACGAGCCCGCCGACGCCGACCTGCCGACCGAGAACGTTTGGTCGAGCGAGAAGTACCTGCGCTCGGTCCCCCCGCTGTTCGAGGCGGCGCGCGAGGCGCTCGGCTGGGACGTGCACCTGCTGCACGACATCCACCACCGGCTGACCCCGATCGAGGCGGGCCGGCTCGGCAAGGACCTCGAGCCCTACCGGCCGTTCTGGCTCGAGGACGCGGTGCCCGCGGAGAACCAGGCCAATTTCCGCCTGATCCGCCAGCACACGACGACACCGCTCGCGGTCGGCGAGATCTTCAACTCGATCTGGGACTGCAAGCTGCTGATCGAGGAGCAGCTGATCGACTACATCCGCGCGACCGTGGTCCACGCCGGCGGAATCACCCACCTGCGGCGGATTGCCTCGTTGGCCGACCTGCACAACGTGCGTACCGGCTGCCACGGCGCGACCGACCTGTCGCCGGTCAGCATGGCCGCGGCGCTGCAGTTCGGCTTGTCGATCCCGAACTTCGGCATCCAGGAGTACATGCGCCACACCCCGGAAACCGACGCGGTGTTTCCGCATGCCTACAGCTTCGAGGACGGGCTCATGCACCCGGGCGAGGCCCCCGGGCTCGGGGTCGAGATTAACGAGGCGCTCGCCGCCCAGCACGAATACCGCCGCGCCTACCTGCCGGTGAACCGGCTCGAGGACGGCACGATGTATCACTGGTGAGGGGGTAGCGGATGGCGACGGCAGCTGGACAGGCAGGGGCCCGGATCGGGCGCTACCGCTGGGCGATCTGTGCGCTGCTGTTCTTCGTCATCACCATCAATTACATCGACCGGCAGGTGCTCGGCGTGCTCAAGCCGGTCATCGAGCAAGACCTCGGCTGGAGCGAGGTCGACTACGGCAACATCGTCTCCGCGTTCCAGTTCAGCTACGGCATCGGCCTGCTGGTGGTCGGCCGCGTGCTCGACCGTGTCGGCACGCGCTGGGGCATGGCGATCGCGATCACCGTGTGGAGCCTCGCGGCGATGTTCCATGCCGCCGCGCGCACCGTGCTGGCATTCCTGCTCGCGCGGGTCACGCTCGGCATCGCCGAGGCCGCAGCATACCCGGGCGCGGTCAAGGCGGTGGCCGAGTGGTTCCCGCGCCGCGAGCGCGCGCTCGGCGTCGGCATCCTCAATGCCGGGGCCAACGTCGGGGTGATGATGACGCCGATCATCGGGCTGATGATCGCCGGAATCTACGGCTGGCAGGCCGCCTTCCTCGCCACCGGCGCGATCGGCTTCGTGGTGCTCGCCGCGTGGCTGCTGATGTACCGCCAGCCGCAGGAGCACCCGCGCGTCACCCCGGACGAGCTCGCCTATATCGAGCAGGACGGCGAGGATGCGACGGGCAAAGTACTCGGCTGGGGTCAGGCGATCCGCCAGCGCCAGGCGTGGTACTTCATCTGCGGCAAGTTCTTCACCGATCCCGTGTGGTACCTGTTCCTGTTCTGGCTGCCCGACTTCTTCGTCAAGACGCAGGGGCTCGACCTGTTCGCCAAGGCCAACAGCGGCATCCTCTCGACGATCGGCCCGGCGCTGATCGGCGTCTACCTGCTGGCGGACATCGGCTCGATCATGGGCGGCTGGGCCTCGAGCCACTTCATCAAGCGCGGCTGGAGCGTCAACCGCGCGCGCAAGACCACGCTGTTCCTCGCGGCGCTGTGCGCGGTGCCGTTGCTGTTCGTGCTGCAGATCGGCAGCCCGCTGGTGGTGGTGCTGATCATCGGCCTCGGCACGGCCGGGCATCAGGCGTTCTCGTCGAACATCTTCACGATGATCTCCGATCTCTATCCGCGCCGCGCGGTCGCCACGATCGCCGGCATGGGCGGCATGGCAGGCGCGGCCGGCGGCATCCTGATCGCCCAGGCGACCGGGTGGACGCTCGAGCTGACCGGCTCGTACTGGCCGATCCTGATCTACGCCGGGCTCGCCTACCTGATCGCGTTCACGGTGATTCATCTGCTGGTGCCGCAGATGGAGCCGGCACCCGTCGCTCCGCTGGAATGACCCGCCCGCTGCACCTCCACCCCGACCGCCTGTTCCCGGCCGAGCCGCGCACGCGCGAGATAGCGCGAAGTCTCTATGCCGAAGTCAGCAGCCTGCCGATCGTCAGCCCGCACGGTCACACCGACCCGGCGTGGTTCGCCACCAACGAGCCGTTCGCCGACCCGGCGAGCCTGTTGATCGTCCCCGACCACTACCTGTTCCGCATGCTCTACAGCCAGGGCGTGCGGCTCGAGGACCTCGGCATCCCGACGCGCGACGGCACGCCGGTCGAAATCGACCCGCGGGCGATCTGGCGGCGCTTCGCCGAGCGCTACTACCTGTTCCGCGGCACGCCCTCGCGGATCTGGCTCGACTGGGTCTTCGCCGAAGTCTTCGGGCTCGACGTCGCGCTCGATGCGGGAACGGCCGACGCCTACTTCGACACCATCGACGCCGCGCTCAAGACTGACGCGTTCCGCCCGCGCGCGCTGTTCGAACGGTTCGGGATCGAGGTCATCGCCACCACCGAAAGCCCGCTCGACCCGCTCAACCATCACAGGGCGATCCGCGACAGCGGCTGGCCGGGAAGGGTGATCACGGCCTACCGCCCCGACCCGGTGATGGACCCCGAGGCTGAGGGCTTCGCCGACAACGTCGCCAGCTTCGGCGAGATGGCCGGCGAGGATACCGGCACATTCGCCGGTTACCTGCGTGCGCACGCAAACCGCCGCGCCTACTTCCGCGAGTTTGGCGCTACCTCGACCGACCACGGCCACGTCCGCGCGACCACCGCCTGGCTCGACAAACCCGAGATCGAAGCCCTCTACGCGAAGGCGCTCACCGGTAACTGCACGTCCGACGAGGCCGACCTGTTCCGCGGCCACATGCTAGTCGAGATGGCGCGGATGAGCCTCGACGACGGCATGGTCCTGCAGATGCACCCCGGCGTGCACCGCAGCCACAACCCGGAACTGTTCGACCGCTTCGGCCCGAACATCGGCGCCGACATCCCGCTGGCGACCGACTACGTCGCCGCGCTCAAGCCGCTGCTCGACCGCTACGGCAACGACCCGCGCCTGACCGTGATCGTCTTCACACTCGACGAGGATAGCTACAGCCGCGAGCTCGCTCCGCTCGCCGGGCACTATCCGGCGCTGAAGCTCGGCCCGCCGTGGTGGTTCCACGACAGCCCCGAGGGCATGCGCCGCTTCCGCGAGCGGGTGACCGAGACCGCCGGGTTCTACAACACCGTCGGCTTCAACGACGACACCCGCGCGTTCCTGTCGATCCCCGCGCGGCACGACGTCGCCCGGCGGATGGACTGTGCCTTTCTCGCGCGCCTGGTTGCCGAGCACCGCCTCGATGAAAACGAGGCCCACGAGCTTGCTGCCGGCCTCGCGTACGACTTCGCCAAGGCAGCGTACAAGCTGTGACCGCGCGTCTCTCCTCGGCGCTGCTGCCGCAGCTCGGGGCGGCGATCGAGCCGCCCCGCTATGCCCGCGCCGAGCTGGCCGAGGGCGTCGTCCATCTCGGTCTCGGCGCGTTCCACCGGGCACACCAGGCCGCCTATCTCGACGAGATCGCCGCGCGTGGCGACCTTCGTTGGGGCGTCGTCGGGGTCTCGCTGCGCTCGCCGGCCGTGCGCGACACGCTGGCGCCCCAGGACGACCTCTACACCCTGGTCGAACGCGATGCCGACAGCGAGCGGGTGCGCATCATGGCGCCGCTTGTTCGCGTACTGGTGGCCCCGGACGCGCCCGATGCGGTGGTTGCGGCGATGGCGCAGCCGTCGGTCCGGATCGTGACCCTGACGGTGACCGAGAAGGGCTATTGCCTGGCGCGCGGCGGCGGCGGGCTCGATACCGCCGATCCCGCAATCGCGGACGACCTCGCCGGTCTCGGGCGGCCGCGCACCGCAGTCGGGTTTCTCGTCGCCGCGCTCAACGCGCGGCGCGACGCGGGGCTGCCGCCGTTCACTGCGATCAGTTGCGACAACCTGCCCGACAACGGCGCGCTGCTGCGCGAGGCCGTGCTGGCGCTGGCGTCGGCACACGATGCCGGCCTGGCCGAGTGGATCGCCCGATATGGCGCGTTCCCGAGTTCGATGGTCGATCGGATCGTCCCGGCGACTTCGGCCGAAGCGATTGACGCCCACGCCCTGCGACATGGCTATCGCGACGACGCGCTGGTCGAGACCGAGCGGTTCTCGCAGTGGGTGCTGGGGCACGACTTTGCCGGCGAACTGCCCGATCTCGGCGCGGTGGGCGTGACCGTGACCGGCTCGGTCGCACCGTGGGAACAGGCCAAGCTGCGGCTGCTCAACGGGGCCCATTCGACGATCGCCTATCTCGGCGGCCTCGGCGGCATCGAACACGTGCACGAATTCGTGGCCGATCGGGACCGCCGCGCGCTGCTCGGCCGCCTGTGGGACGAATGCGCGGCGACGCTCGACATGCACGCCGGCATCGACTTCGCGGCCTATCGCGAGGCGCTCCTTGCGCGGTTCGCCAACCCTGCCTTGCGCCACCGGGCGAGGCAGATCGCGATGGACGGGTCGCAGAAGCTGCCGCAGCGGCTCGTTGCTCCGTGGCGGGTGAGGCTGGAACGCGGCCTCGCCTCGCCGACCATCGAACTCGCGATCGCCGCCTGGATGGCCTGGCAGAGCGGTTCCGACATGCACGACCGCAATTTCGACGTCGACGATCCGCTGGCCGAGACAACGGCGATGATCTGGTCGACCAGCCCCGATGCCGACACCGCCGCAGCGCGCCATCTCGCCTTGCCCGAGGTTTTCGGCGACACCGCGGCTCGCTGGCCGCACGCCGGCGAGCGTGTCGCGGCCTGGCTTCGGCGGCTCCTCTGGGCGCGCTCGCTCGATGAGCTGCTGCCTGCGGTGCTGACGACGGACGCGGTGCCGTGAAGCGTTTCGGCAGGATCCTGCTCCTGGTCGCGGCCTTCGCCGCCGGCGTGCCGGCGCACGGCGAACCGCCGCACCTGCGCCAGCAGGGGACCTCGAAGCAGCTGATCGTTCACGACGAGCCGTTCCTGGTCATCGGCGGCGAGCTGAGCAACTCGGCCGCCTCGAGCGACGCGTACATGGCGCCGCACTGGCCGCGGCTGCGCGCGATGCACGTCAACACCGTGCTCGCGCCGGTGTCGTGGGAGCTGATCGAGCCCGAGGAAGGCCGGTTCGACTGGAGTTCGGTCGATTCGATGCTGCGCGCCGCGCGCGCCCACGATCTCAAGCTCGTGCTGCTGTGGTTCGGCGCATGGAAGAATTCGATGTCGACCTACGTGCCGTCGTGGGTCAAGCGCGACCAGGCGCGGTTCCCGCGAGCGGCGCTGCCCGACGGTCGCGGGGTCGACATCCTCACGCCGTTCGGCGGAGAGACCCTCGCTGCCGACAGCCGCGCGTTCGCCGCGCTCATGGCGCACCTGAAGGCGGTCGACGGCGATCAGAACACCGTGATCATGGTCCAGGTCGAGAACGAGATCGGCATGCTGCCGGTGGTGCGCGACTACAGCCCCGCGGCCAATGCGGCGTTCACCCAGGCCGTACCGCGCGAGCTGGTCGACCACCTCGTCGCGAACCGCGATTCGCTCGTGCCCGGCATGCGGCGCATGTGGCTTGAGCGCGGCGCGCGGACCTCGGGTTCGTGGAGCGAGCTGTTCGGCGAGGGCGACGCCGGCGCGGAAGTGTTCACCGCGTGGCATTTCGCCCGCTTCGCCGACGCGCTGGCCCGCGCGGGCAAGGCCGAATACCCGCTGCCGATGTTCGTCAACGTCGCGCTCAACCGGCCGGGGCGCCTGCCCGGCGAGTACCCGAGCGGGGGGCCGCTGCCGCACCTGCTCGACGTGTGGAAGGCCGGCGCGCCGAGCTTCGATTTCATCGCGCCGGACATCTACTTCCCGAACTTCGTCGAGATCGTCGGCTGGTACCATCGCCCCGACAATCCGTTGTTCATCCCCGAAGGGCACAACGCCGAGAACCCGGTAGTGCCGGCCAACGCGGTCTACGCGATCGGCGCCCACGACGCGCTCGGCTTCGCGCCGTTCTCGATCGACTCGATCGACGAGAACCCGGGTTCGCTGAAGAGCGCCTACGCGATGCTCGGGCAGCTCGCCCCGTTCATCCTCGAGGCGCAGGGCACCGGACGGTTGATGGGGTTCAAGCCGCGCCAGGCCTACGACGAGTCGCTCGACTTCGCGCCCGACGTGGCGACGATCGGCGACTACCGCTTCACCGTCGCCTACGCCGACATCCAGCGCCCGGTGGCGACGCCGCAGACGGCGGGATACGGCGGGATCATCATCCAGACCGGGCCCGAGGACTACCTGATCGCCGGGCAAGGGATCACGGTGACCTTCGAGCCGGTCGGCGAGGGCTCGGCCGGGATCGACAAGGCGTGGGAAGGGCGGTTCGAGAACGGCCGCTGGATTCCCGGCCGCCTGCTCAACGGCGACCAGACCCACCAGGGCCGCCACATCGCGCTCTACCCGGGCGAGTGGAAGATCCAGCAGGTGCGGCTTTACACTTACCGCTAGCCCCGTCGGAAAAGAGGGACAGTCCCTCTTTTCCTGCCGCCGAAGGGCGCGCGCCAAACCAGCCCATTGCCCCCCCGTTTCGCACGCCCTAGGCTGCGCAGCGGAGAGGGTGACGCAATGACAAAACAAGCGGATGGCAGCTCGCTGGCAAGCGACCGGCGCGGGTTCCTCGGTGCTGCGGCGGTGGGGACCGGGGTGATGCTCGCGGGAGCGGCCGCGCCGGGTGCGGCGCGGGCGGCGGAAGGCGCGGCGCCGCAGGTCGACTTCCCCGACACGCCCGGCTCGTTCGGCGGCGGACCCGCGGGAACCAACAACCGCGCTGAGATCGATCTCTACGATTGCGAGGTCGAAGGCGCCTGGCCGACCGACCTCGACGGCGTATTCTACCGCGTCGGGCCCGACCCGCAGTATCCGAAGGACCCGAAGTACGCGTCCGACATCGCCTTCGACGGCGAGGGCCACGTGTCGATGTTCCGCATCAAGGACGGGCACGTCGATTACCGGACCCGCTACGTGAAGAACCAGCGCTGGAAGGCGCAACACGCGGCGCGGCGCTCGCTCTTCGGGATGTACCGCAACCCGTTCACCGACGACCCGAGCGTCGAAGGCCTGAGCCGCGGCACCGCCAACACCCAGCTGTTCCTGCACCACGGCAAGCTGCTGGTGTTCAAGGAGGACAGCCCGCCGGTCTACATGGACCCGCTGACGCTCGAGACGATCGACGACTACTACACTTTCGGCGGCAAGCTCGACAGCGAGACCCACACCGCGCACCCGAAGATCGACCCGCTGACCGGCGAGTTCTTCGGCTTCGGCTACGAAGCCAAGGGGCTGCTGTCGAAGGACATCTTCGTGTTCTCGACCGACCGCCAGGGCAATGTGAACTGGAGCGTGACCGTGCAGGCGCCCTACGCGGGCATGATGCACGACTTCGTCGTCACCCAGGACCATGTCGTGCTCTACCTGACCAACATGGTTGCCGACATGGATCGCATGCGCGCCGGCGGCGTCCACTTCTCCTACGATTCGCAGACCCCGTGCTACATGGGCGTCCTGCGCCGTGGCGGCGACGGCAAGGACCTGCGCTGGTTCCGCGGGGCCAACCTGTTCTGCACCCACGTGATGGGCGGCTGGTCCGAAGGCGACAAGGTGATCGTCGACTGGGACGGCGGCGAGGGCAACCAGTTCCCGTTCTTCCCGAGCAAGCACGAGCCGTTCGACCCGGCCAAGGCCACCGGCCTGCTGCGCCGCTTCACCATCGACCTGTCGAGCCGGAGCAACGACCGCTACCAGACCGAGACGATCTTTCCCGAGGTCTCGGGCGTGCTCGCGCGGCAGGACGACCGCTTCCACACGCTCAAGTACCGCTTCGGCTACCTGACCGGTTTCGGCCCGCGCGGCGGCTGGTGGATCGTCGACCACCAGGAAAAGACCACGCAGCTGGTCTCGGTGCCCGACTACCAGCTCAGCGAGATGACCTTCGTCCCGCGCCGCAAGGACGCGCCCGAGGGCGACGGCTACCTGATCGGCATCGGCTCGAGCGTGAAGGAGAACGGCCGTTCGGACCTGATCCTCGTCGACACCAGGGAGCCGCAGGCCGGACCCGTGGCACGGGTCAAGATGCCGTTCCGCGTCGTCGGCCAGGTCCACGGGTTCTGGGCCGACGCCAGCGACATCCCGGGCGCGGCCGCGGCATGAGCTTGGCGGGCTGGGCGAGGGCGCTGGTCCTCGCATGCGCCGCGCTGCTCGCCGCCGTACCGACGGCCGCGCAGGAGACGAAGCGCATCGCGATCAGCTTCGACGACATTCCGCGTCATCCCGGCGGCTTCATGACGCCCGACGAGCGGACCGTGCGGCTGATCGCCGGGCTCGCCGACGCCGGGGTCGAACAGGCCGCCTTCTTCGTCACCACCGGCAATCTCGAGGACGACTACGGCAAGGGCGGCGAGGCGCGCATCCGCGCCTACGTCGCCGCCGGGCACGTGATCGCCAACCACTCGCACAGCCACGGCTGGCTGTGGAACGCCGACGCGGGCGAGTACATCGCCGACCTGGACCAGGCCGAGGCGTGGCTCGCGGGCCGGCCAGGCAGGCGCCCCTGGTACCGCTTCCCCTATCTTGACGAAGGCCGCGATTCCGAACGCCGCGATGCGCTGCGCGCGGCGCTGCGCGAGCGCGGACTGGCCAATGGCTACGTCACCGTCGACTTGTGGGACTGGGCGATCGACAATCTCGCCGCCACGGCCGTGCGCGAGAACCGCGCGATCGACCTCGAGGCGCTCGGCGACCTTTACGTCGAAACGATCGTGCAGGGCGCCGACTTCTTCGACCGCACCGCCCGCGAAACGCTCGGCCGCTCGCCCGTGCATGTGCTGCTGCTGCACGAGACCGACCTCAACGCGCTGTTCATCGCCGACGTCGTCGCCGGCCTGAAGGCCGACGGGTGGACCATCGTCCCCATCGACGAGGCCTATCGCGACCCGATCGCGCAGGTCGAGCCCGACACGCTCTACCTCGGCGGCGGCCGCATCAACGCGCTCGCCGCGGTGGCCGGGCGCGATCCCGACACCCTCACCTATGCACGCAACGACGAGGCCGAGCTCGCGCGCCTGTTCGAGGAGCGGGTGATCGTGAAGGGCGGCGAATGATTGCACGGAGCTTCCGCCTCGCCGGCGGACTGGCGATCGCCGCACTCGTCGCCCCGGTCTCGGCGCAGGTTGCCGCGCCGGCGCAGGTCGACCACGCACGCCTGCTCGCCGCCGATGCGCACCCCGGCCAGTGGATGAGCGTCGGCCGGACCTACGACGAGCAGCGCTTCAGCCCGCTCGCGCAGATCAACCCCGAAACGGTCGGCCGGCTCGGCCTCGCCTGGTACGCCGACATCAACACCGAGCGCGGGATGGAGGCGAGCCCGCTGGTCGTCGACGGCGTGCTCTACAACGTCCAGCCGTGGAACATCGTCACCGCCTACGACGCGAAGACGGGGCGCGTGCTGTGGAGCTACGACCCCGAGGTGCCGCTGCGCTTCGGCCGGCTCGCCTGCTGCGACATCGTTTCGCGCGGGCTCGCCGCGTGGAACGGTAAGATCTACGTAGCGACGCTCGACGGGCGATTGATCGCGCTCGACGCGCGGACCGGCGAGCCGGTGTGGTCCACGCTCACGGTCGACAACTCGAAGGGCTACACGATCACCGGCGCCCCGCGGGTGTTCGACGGCAAAGTGCTGATCGGCAACGGCGGCGCCGAGATCGGCGTGCGCGGCTACGTTTCGGCCTACGATGCCGAGACTGGCGCGCAGCTGTGGCGCTGGCACACGGTGCCGGGCAACCCGGCCGACGGGTTCGAGAACGCGGCGATGGCCATGGCGGCCGCGACGTGGACCGGCGAGTGGTGGAAGGCCGGCGGCGGCGGCACGGTGTGGGACAGCCTGGCCTACGACCCCGAGCTGAACCTGGTCTATATCGGCACCGGCAACGGCTCGCCGTGGGCTTACAAGTGGCGCAGTCCCGGCGGCGGCGACAACCTGTTCCTCGCCTCGATCGTCGCGCTCCGCGCCGATACCGGCGAATACGTCTGGCACTACCAGACGGTGCCCGGCGAGCAGTGGGACTACACCGCCACCCAGCACATGATCCTCGCCGACTTGCGCGTAGGCGGCCGCACCCGCAAGGTGCTGATGCAGGCGCCCAAGAACGGGTTCTTCTACGTGCTCGACCGCGGGACCGGCGAGCTGATCTCGGCCGAGAAGATCGTCCCGATCAACTGGGCGACCGGCATCGACAGGGCCACCGGCCGGCCGATCGAGAACCCCGAAGCGCGCTACGGCGTCACCCCGGTAATGGTCTCGCCGGGCGCGGGCGGAGCGCACAACTGGAACCCGATGGCCTTCAGCCCGCTGACCGGCCTCGTCTATGTCCCGGTGACCGAGACCTACATGGCCTACGGCCTGTCGGAGACCTGGGATCCGGCGCGCGGCGGGCTCGGCACGAGCTTCTCCGGCTTCGACGTCGAACGCCGGGCGATCGCCGCGTACGCCGACGAGCATTCGAAGGGCTGGCTCTCGGCGTGGAACCCGGCGACCCAGCGCGAGGTCTGGCGCGGCCCGGTCGAGCAGAAGGGCAGCGGCGGCGTGCTGGTCACCGCCGGCAACCTCGTGTTCCAGGGCACGATCGGCACCACCTTCGCCGCCTACCGCGCCGACACCGGCGAGAAGGTCTGGGAAATGCCGGTTCAGCAGGTCCCGATCGCGGCGCCGATCGCCTACGAGGTCGACGGCGAGCAGTACATCGCGGTCAACGCCGGCTGGGGCGGCGGCCTCGCCCACGTCGAGCGCTCGAACTACAGCCAGCTGTTCCTGTCGAAGCCGCGACTGCTGGTGTTCAAGCTCGGCGGCTCGGCCAGGCTGCCGCCGCTGCCGCCCGAATCGATGCAGGTTCCCGAGCTCTCCCCGCCACCGCCGCTGACCGGCACGCCCGTGCAGGTCGCGCTCGGCGAGCGGCTGTACGGCGAGAACTGCGCGCTGTGCCACGGCACCGCCGCGCGCGGCGGGGTCAAGGACCTGCGCCACATGATGCCGGCGACCCACGCCGCGTTCCTCGACATCGTGCTCGGCGGCAGCCGCGCCGCCAACGGCATGGCGAGCTTCTCCGACACGCTTTCGCGCGAGCAGGCCGAGGCGATCCACCACTACCTGATTTCGCGCGCGCACGAGGACTGGAAGGAATGACCCGATGCAGCTCGTCAGGCTGAACCTGGTTCAGCACCCATTCCTCGCCCGCGGCCGTCCATGCGAACTGGGAGATGGACCCTGAAACAAGTTCAGGGTGACGAAGAACGAGAACAGACGAGGAGATTGGGGATGTCCATCAAGGCTTCGCTCGGGCTCGCATTGGCGAGCGTGCTGCTGGTCGCCGGGAGCGCCACGGCGGCGCAGGCCGAAGTCGAGTACGGGCCCGACTACGGCAAGGACCGCGCCGAGATCGAGGACCTGATGGCGCGCTACCTGTTCGCGATCGATTACCACGACTGGGATGCCTACGTCGCCACGTTCGCCGAGGACGGCGAGATCACTTTCGCCAGCGGCAGCTTCAAGGGCCGCGAGGCGATCCGCGAGGCGGTGACCCGTTTCGCCGAGGGCATCGGCCGGTTCTACCACACCGAGGACGGCCAGCCCGCCAAGCTGCGCCACATCGTGCTGCAGACCGTGATCCGGGTCGAAGGCGACCGCGCCTGGGGCCGCTCGCAGTGGCTCGAGATGGCCAACCACGGCCCCGGCGACGAACCCAAGATCGGCACCTACGGGGTCTACGAGGACGAGTTCGCCAAGGTCGACGGCCGCTGGCTGATCGCCCGCCGCAACGTGCTCAACGAGTTCATTCCCAACCGCAGTTCGGGCCCCGCGAACCCGGTCGCGCAAATGGACGCCGAGGCCGAAGCGGCGCGCTAGGAAAAAGAGGGACAGTCCCTCTTTTCGAGGAAGGGGCCGCCCCTCTGGCCCGCGACGCCGCGCGGAAAAGAGGGACTGTCCCTGTTTTTGGCGCCCCAGCCCTTCCGCGCCACGATAGCGCTATCATCGGCGCTTGACCCCACGCCGGCCTTGCGGCCTAATCGCGGGCGGGGAGGATGATGGCCAGCAACCGGGCGCCCGCGAACGATACCGAAGCCGCGCGTTTCCTGCTGCGGGCGAAGTTCAGCGCCACGCCCGCCGACATCGCCGACCTCAGGCGCCTCGGCTATCGCGGCTGGCTCGAGCGGCAGTTCGCCAGCCCGCGCGGGCAGACCGGCGCCGAGTGGCTCGATTCCGCCGGCTACGACGCGATCACCGAGCGCGGCGAGTATTTCTGGCCGCAGTTCGGCGACCACATGATCTGGAACCAGCTGCTCGCCCAGCCCGACGAGATGCGCCAGCGCGCCGCGTTCTCGCTGTCGCAGTTCTTCGTCGTCTCGCTCAACCCGATCGACGGGTTCTGGCCGCCCTACATGCTCGCCGGCTGGTGGGACGTGCTCGCGCGCAACGCGTTCGGCAACTTCCGCACGCTGCTCGAGGAAGTCACGCTCAACCCGGCGATGGGCATGTATCTCAACACGCTCGGCAACCTGAAGGAGGACCCGGCGACCGGCCGCCAGCCCGACGAGAACTACGCGCGCGAGATCATGCAGCTGTTCACGATCGGGCTCTACGAGCTCAACCCCGACGGCACGCTCAAGCGCGACGCGGCGGGCAATCCGATCGAGACCTACCGGCAGGACGACGTGACCCAGCTCGCGCGCGTGTTCACCGGCTACGACCGCGACATGTCGCGGGTCGAGCGGACCGACGTCGCCTGGCTCGACTATCCGGTGCCGAGCCGCGAGTTCTGCCGCGACCCGATGGTGCTCGACCCCGCGAAGCACTCGGCGCTGCCGGTCGACGTCCTCGGGCTCCATATCCCCGCCGGAACCGACGGCCGGACGGCGCTGACCATGGCGCTCGACCACCTGTTCCAGCATCCCAACGTCGGCCCGTTCTTCGGCCACCAGATGATCCAGCGGCTGGTGACGAGCAATCCGAGCCCGGCCTACGTCGCGCGCGTCGCCGCGGCGTTCGACGACAACGGCGAGGGCGTGCGCGGCGACCTCAAGGCAGTGTGGAGCGCGGTGCTGACCGATCCCGAGGCGCTCGCGCCGTCGGACCCGCGGACCGGCGGCAAGCTGCGCGAGCCCGTGCTACGCTATGCGGGCTGGGCGCGGACCGTCGGGATCGAATCCGACAACGGCAAGTGGGGCATCTATGATACCTCCAACGCCGGGCAGTCGCTCGGTCAGAGCCCGCTGCGCTCGCCGTCGGTATTCAACTTCTTCCGCCCCGGCTACGTCCCGCCGCAGACCGCGATCGCCGAGGCGGGCATGGTCGCGCCCGAATTCCAGCTCGCCAACGAGACCAGCATCGCCGGCTACGCGAACTTCCTGCAGTGGGCGATCCATACCGGCTACGCCGACGTCAAGCCGACTTACGCGGCGATGATGGGCTTCGCCCACGATGCACACGAGGTCGTGCGCTGGCTCAACCTGCACTTCACCGCCGACCAGCTTTCACCCGAGACTTGCGCACTGATCGAAGGCGCCGTGGCAAGCCTCGGGGTGACCGCCGACAGCGACGCGGCACACAAACGCAACGCACTCGCCAGCGCCTGCCTGCTGGTCATGTGCGCGCCCGAATACCTGGTGCAGAAATGACCGGCATCGTCACCCGCAGCCTGACCCGCCGCGCGCTCCTCCGCCGCGCCTCGCAGCTCGGCGTGATGGGCGCGGCGGCGCCGCTGGCGATGGAGCTGGCGAGCGCGAGCGAGGCGGCCGCCCAGGCCGCCCCGAGCGACGACTACCGCGCGCTCGTGTGCGTGTTCCTCTATGGTGGCAACGACCACGCCAACACGCTGATTCCCTACGATCGGCGCAATTACGCGCGCTATGCCGCAATCCGCGGCAATCTCGCCTTTCGCCGGGAGCTGCTCGGGGACACGGTGCTCCAGCCGCGCGTGGCGCAGACGCTGACCGACGACCAGCAGTTCGCGCTGGCGCCCTACTGCCCGCGGCTCAAGGTGCTGTTCGACAGCGGCAAGCTGGCCGTCCAGCTCAATGTCGGCGCGCTGGTCACTCCGCTCACGTTCGCCGAGTACAACAGCCCCGATCGCGCCCGCTATCCGCTGCCCCCCAAGCTGTTCTCGCACAACGACCAGCAGAGCTTCTGGCAGGCGCTCGGCAGCGAAGGCTCGACGATCGGCTGGGGCGGCCGGCTCGGCGACCTCGCGTTGTCGAGCAACGAGCAGTCGCTGCTGACCTGCATCTCGGCTTCGGGCAACGCGGTGTTCGTCTCGGGGCGCCAAGCGCTGCAGTACCAGGTCAGCCCCTCGGGTGCGATCCCGTTCCGCGGGGTCAAGACGGTGCCGTGGGCCACGCCCGCGGTGAGCGCTGCGCTCGAGCAGCTGGTCACGCGGCCGAGCGGGCACGTGTTCGAGAACGAGCTGGCCCGGCTCGCGCGGCGCTCGATGGCGATGGAAGGCATCGTCAACGGCGCGCTCGACAAGGTCACGCTCGAAACCTCGTTCGACCCGGTGCCGGGCGAGAACCCGCTCGCCGACCAGCTCAGGATCGTCGCCCGGCTGATCGGTGCGCGGCGCGAGCTCGGCTCCAAGCGGCAGGTGTTCTTCGTCTCGCTCGACGAGTTCGACCACCACAACGACCTCGGCCCCAAGCATGCGAAGCTGATGGCGCAGGTCGACGAAGCGATCGCCGCGTTCTACATGGCCACGGTCGAGCTCGGCGTGGCGCACCAGGTGACGACCTTCACCGCCTCCGACTTCGGGCGCACGCTGGTCAGCAACTCCGACGGCTCCGACCATGGCTGGGGGAGCCATCATTTCGTCGTCGGCGGCGCGGTCCGCGGCGGCCGCTACTACGGCACCGCGCCGCACATGTCGGTCGAGACCGAGGACCAGGTAGGGCAGGGCCGGCTGCTGCCGAGCACCGCGATCGACCAGTACGCGGCGACGCTGGCCAGCTGGTTCGGCGTTCCCGACAGCGAGATGCCGACGGTTCTCCCGAACATCGGCAACTTCGCCACCCGCAACCTAGGGTTCGTCTGACGTCGCCGGGCTAGGCCGGCTCGTGCACCTGCTGCACGATCGATTGCGCGAGCTTCTCGTTGACCTCGGCGAGGTGGTCGTGGCGCGCCTCGTAGCTTGCCATGCCCTGGCTGTACGAGCGCAGCTCGGTGCCGAACGCGCGCAGTTCCGCCTCGGGCACCAGCGCCTCGATCGTCTCCCACCGCGACCAGCCCTCGCGCGGCTCCATGCCCAGCATCCGCGCGCGGTGGCTGGAGAGCGCCGAGGTGATCTTCGAGGTGGCGCTGCCCGGTGAGTGGATCGTCACGTGCGCGACCGGCTCGAGCAGGTACGGCGAGGCGGCGGCGAGCGCGGCACTCATCGCCATCCGGCCGGCGGTGCGGAAGGCGAGTTCGGAGCTGTCGACGCTGTGGAACGATCCGTCGACCAGCGCCACGGCGACGTCGACCACCCGGCATCCGAGCGGCCCCTTGAGCATCGCGTCCTTGATCCCCGCCTCGACCGCCGGGATGTACTGCCGCGGGATCACGCCGCCGGTGATGCGGTCCTCGAACACGAAGCCTTCGCCGCGCGGCAGCGGCCGGATCTCGATGACCACGTCGCCGTACTGGCCGTGCCCGCCCGACTGCTTCTTGTGCCGTCCACGCTGGCTGGCGGGCTTGCGGATCGTCTCGCGGAACGCGACCGAGGGCTGGCCGACATTGACCGCCACGCCGTAGCGCCGCTTGAGCCGCTCGAGCGCGACCTGCAGGTGCTCGTCGCTGAGCCCGTGGAGCAGCGTCTCGTGCGATTCCTCGATCGTGTCCCACGACAGGCCGGGATCTTCCTCGACCAGCTTGTTGAGCGCCGCGGACAGCCGGACCTCGTCCTTGTGATCCTTGACCGAGATCGACACGGCCGAGTTGGCGATCAGCGGCGTCCGCACGGCGCCGCTGGCAGGCGCCGGCGCGCCGATGCCCAGGCGGTCGCCCGCTCCGACCGCGTCGGCCTTGGCGATTCCGACCACGTCGCCGGGGCCGGCCTTGGCGAGCTTGGTGGTGGCGGCGCCCTGGATCGCGAACAGCGAGCCGGTCCGTTGCGGCTTGCCGTCGGTTCCGAACAGCTCACCGCCCTCGGCGAGCGCGCCGCCGAACACGCGTGCCAGCGCCAGCCGGCCGATCGTGCTGCCGTGCGAAATCTTGAACACCTGGGCCGCGGCGCGCTCGATGCCGAGCCGCGCGGCGGTCGTCTCGGGCGCGGGCGTGTCGTGACGCAGCGCCTTGAGCAGCCGGCGCACGCCGAACCCGTTGAGCGCCGATCCGAAGAAGATCGGCACGATCAGGCCGTCGGCCGTCTCGCGCTTGAGGTCGCCGAACACCGTCACCAGGTCCGGCTCCTGGTCGGTCAGCAACTGCTCGAGCAGGTAGTCGTCGTGGTCCGCAAGGTGCTCGAGCATCTTGAAGTGCGCCGCGCTCTCGCTCTCCTGCAGTTCGTCGGCGAGCGGCACCTGCTCGGAGGGCTGGCCCGGCCGGTACTTGTAGGCGCGGTCGAGCGCGAGATCGACGAACCCGGTGACATCCTCGCCGCTGGCGATCGGGATCTGCCGCGCGACCAGCGGCGGCTTCGACATCGGCTGCAGCGCCTCGAGCACCGCCTCGATCGAACCGCGAGCCTTGTCGATCTTGTTGACGAAGATCGCATGCGGCACCCCGCTCGCCTCGAGCTCGCGCAGGATCGGCTCGACCAGCGCGGCGCGCTCGGGCTCGGGACCGATCACCACCAGCGCGAGGTCGGCGACCTCGAGCGCGCAGGCGGTATCGCCGGCGAAGCTCGGCGAGCCGGGCGTGTCGAGCAGGACGTAGCTGTCGCCGCCCCAGTCGAAGCGCAGCAGGTTGAGTTCGGTCGATCCGCCGCGGGCGCGGGCTTCGGGGCTGGCATCGCCGAGCGAGGTGCCCCCCTCGACCGAGCCCAGGCGGTGAATGGCGCCGGCGGCGTGAAGCAGCGCTTCCGCGAGACTAGTCTTGCCGGCGCCGGCGGGGCCTACGAGCGCGATCGCGCGCGTGCCGCATCCGATGGCATCCATGTCCTTCCCCTTGGTTGCCTCCCGTCCCGGAGAGTCCAAAGGCGATCCCTGGCTGCAGGATCAACCCAACTGCCGTGGAAGGCAAGATGGTTTGCTTGCGGAGCGATCGGGACAGTCCCGGATGCGGACAGGGCAGCGCGTCGCGCCGCCCGTTCGGGTTCAAAGACGGAGAGCGGAGCCAGCTCCGGTCCGGCGGCTCAGGGCAAAGGGAATGCGCGGATGATGAACGGGTCCGGGTTCTTGTCGCGCAAGGCGGGGTCGAACAGGTAACCGATCTTGCCTTCGGTGGCGTAGCCGGTGCGGCCGACGCGGGTCACGCCGGGCGACGAGTCGAGCCCGGTCTTGACCGGCGTGATGGTCGCCCGGTCGCCTTCGATGTCGACGTAGGTAACGCGGTTGCCCGGCCCCTCCGCCTGGAGAAAGCGGTTGCCCGAGACGTGGCGTAGCCCGTCGGGCCCGCTGATCGGCTGCGACAGCGTGAGCGTGGTCAGCCCGACGAAGGCGGAGCCGTCGCGATCGACGCGCTGCATCGAGTTCTGGCGGACGTTGTTGATGTACATCGTCCCGTCCTCGGCAAAGGCGATGCCGTCGATGCCGACCAGCGCCGGATCGGCGGCGAACAGCGTCAGTTCGTTGGCGTTGGGCGCGAGAGCGAAGATCCGCCCGCCCGCGGTCTCGGTGGCGAACGTCGTGCCGTCGGCGGCGATCGCGATGTCGTTGCAGGCGAATGGCCCTTCGCCGGGCAGGTCGTAGGTGGCGCTGAGCTGGCCGGTCGCCAGGTCGAACGCCTTGAGCGACGATTTCGCGCCCGGCTGCGGCGGGCCGCCGAACGGCGGGTTGTTGCACACCCACAGCAGTCCCCGGCTGTCGTCGGCGAGGACGCCGAACAGCGAGGTCAGCCCGTTCTGCGCGCTCGGCGCGATCCACGGCTCGGCGCTCGCGGCTCCGGCCGCGGCGCGGTAGATCGTGCCCGAGACGCTGCCGACATAGATGGTGCCCGCGGCATCGGAGGTGATGCTTTCAGGGTGAACCCGGCTGCCGTTGATCGGAATGTCGGCCTGGGCCGCGGCCGCGCCGGCCAGCGACAGGAACAAGGCCGCAATCGAAACAGACAGTCCGCGCATCGTTCATCCTCTTCCGCAGCGGGCGCATGATAGGCGGCTGATCCGGCGAGGAAAGCCGGTTTTCGAGGGTTTCTTTTCGCGATCCCTGCTTTATCCCTGCGCCGGCAAGAGGGATGGGATCAGGAATGCTGCAAGCGATGCGCCGGGGGGTCTCGGCCTCGGCACTTGGGCTGGTGAGCGGGCTGGCGCTGTTCGCCTCGGGCGTGGCGGCGCAGGGCGGGCCGGCGGCGGTCGACGGGGCGAGCATGCGCAATGCCGATGCGCCGGCCCAGGCCGGCGACTGGCAAAGCTACAGCCGCACCTGGGACGAGCAGCGCTTCAGCCCGCTCGATCAGATCAACGACGAGAATGTGCAGGCGCTCGGTCTCGCCTGGTACGACGACCTCGAAACCTTCCGCGGCGTGCAGGCGAGCCCGCTGGTGATCGACGGGGTGCTGTACAACGTCAGCATCTACAACGTTGTCACCGCCTACGACGGCAAGACCGGCCGCAAGCTGTGGACCTACGATCCGCAGGTCGGGCCCGAGTGGGCGCGGCTGGCCTGCTGCGGGCCGTCGGCCCGGGGCATCGCGGCGTGGAACGGCAAGATCTACATCGGCGCGCTCGACGGGCGGCTGATCGCGATCGATGCGAAGGACGGGCGCGAGATCTGGAGCGTGCAGACCTTCCCTGAAGGTCACGAGTATTCGATCACCGGCGCGCCGCGGGTCTACGACGGCAAGGTCGTGATCGGCAACGGCGGCGCCGACTACGGCTCGCGCGGGTTCGTCACGGCATGGGATGCCGAGACCGGCGCCAAGCTGTGGAAGTTCTACATCGTCCCGACCGACCCCGCGGCGGGCCCCGACGGCGAAGCGTCGGACAGCGCGATGGCGATCGCCCAGCCGACCTGGCACGGCCGGTTCTGGGAAGTCGCAGCCGGCGGCGGCGGCAACGCGTGGGACAGCTTCGCCTACGATCCCGAGCTCAACCTGGTCTACATCGGCACCGGCAACGGCAGCCCGCACTCGTGGTATTTCCGCAGCCAGGGCGAGGGCGACAACCTGTTCCTGTGCTCGATCGTCGCGGTCGACGCCGACACCGGCGAGTACCGCTGGCACTACCAGGAAGTGCCCGAGGAGGACTGGGACTACACCTGTACCCAGCCGATGGTGCTGGCCGACCTCGAGATCGGCGGGGCAACCCGCCAGGTGATCATGCACGCGCCGAAGAACGCGTTCTTCTACGTGATCGACCGCCGGACGGGCGAGCTGATCAGCGCCAAGAGCTATACCTCGGTCAACACCTGGGCGAGCCACATCGACATGGCGACCGGGCGCCCGGTGCTGAGGCCCGGCGCGCACAACACGACCACGCCGCACCTGATGAGCCCAAGCTGGATGGCCGGGCACACCTGGCATCCGATGAGCTACAGCCCGATCACCGGGCTCGTCTACTTCTCGGCGCAGGAACAGGGGGCGATCTACGCCCGGGCCGAGGACGGGCAGTACCGCTACGTCAAGGGCCGCAGCAACTCCGGCCAGCAGTTCGGCAACGAGCCCGAGCTGCGCGCGCGGCTGCAGGCCGAGGCGGTGGCGACCGAGAAGGGCTACCTGCTGGCGTGGAACCCGGTGACCCAGAGCGAGGCCTGGCGCGTCGACTACGGCATCCCCGGCTCGGGCGGCGTGCTCGCCACCGCGGGCAACCTCCTGATCCAGGGCACGATTGACAAGACGCTGGCGATCTACCGCGCGAGCGACGGCACGAAGCTGTGGGAGATGCCGATCGACCAAGCCCCGGTCGCGGGGCCGATCACCTACATGATCGACGGCGAGCAATACATCGCCATCAACGCCGGCTGGGGCGGCTCGCCGGTGATGAACCTCAACCGCAACGGCCCGTTCCGCACCGGCACGGCCAAGCTGCTGGTGTTCAAGCTCGGCGCCAGCGGCGTCAGCTTGCCGCCGCCGCCACCGCCGAATGCGCTGCCGCGCCCGCCGTTCCTCACGGCGAGCGAAGCGCAGGTCAGCCGCGGGCGCGAGCTGTTCGCCCAGACCGGCTGCAACCGCTGCCACGGCGACAACGCCATCGGCGGGGTCAAGGACCTGCGCTTCATGACCCCGCAGGGGCACGCGCGGTTCGCCGACGTCGTGCTCAAGGGCATTCTGCAGGAGCGCGGCATGGTCAGCTTCGCCGACGTTCTGACGCCCGAGGACGCTGAGGCGATCCACGCCTACCTGATCGCCCGCGGCAACGAGGACTACGCCGACGCCTCGGCAAGGAACTGAAGCCCTCTCCCCTTCGGGGGGAGAGGGTTGGGAGAGGGGGACGACGCGGCGCCGGCCCCCGCCCCCCGACCCCCTCCGCTGAAGGGGAGGGGGAGCATGGAGGGAAACCGGGAATGCGTGCCACGATCCGACTGATTGTCTCCGCCCTCGCGCTCGTCGCCTCGCCCGCCTTCGCCCAGGCACCCGGCGAAGACAGCGCCGTGCGCGTCTTCGCTTGCGACCGCGCCTGCCTGATCGGGCACGTGCGGGATCACATGAAGGCGCTCGCCGCTCGCGATCCCGGACAGATGCAGCTCGCGAGCAATGTCCGTTACACCGAGAACAACGTCCTCATTCCGGTCGGCGAGGGGCTGTGGAGCACGGTCGATAGGGTCGACTCGACCGGGCTCGAGGCGGCCGACCCGAGCACCGGCAATGCCGCCTGGTTCGGCTCGGTGGTCGAGAACGGCCGCCCGGCGATCTACGCCGTGCGCATTCACGTGGCGGACGGCGCGATCGACGAGATCGAGAGCGTGGTCCACCGCCGCACCGCGCTGCCCGCGCCGTTCGGCGACGTCACGAAGATGGTCCACGATCCCGAGTTCGCCGAGGTCCTCGCGCCCGAGCAGCGCCGCCCGCGCGAGCGCGTGCTGTCGGTCGCCGACGGCTACTTCAGCACCGTCGAACTCAACGACGGCCAGGTGCTGACCGAGTTCACCGACGACTGTGCCCGGCTCGAGAACGGCATCTCGACCACCGCGCCCACGCCGGGGAGCACCGGCGGCAACGCCGCGGCGATCGCCAGCGGTTGCCGTGCGCAGTTCGAGCTCGGGCTCTACAAGATCAACAAGCGCGTCCGGCGCGATTTCTTGATCATCGACGAGGAACGCGGGGTCGCGGTCGGGCGCGGGTTCTTCGACCACGCCAACGAGTGGGACCGGTACCTGCTGACCAACGGCCGCGAGATGCGCACCGCGCTCAAGTGGCCCAACTCGATCACGCTGCTCGAGGCGTTCCGCGTGCGCGACGGCAAGATTTCGCGCATCGAAGCGGTGTTCACTTACGTCCCCTACTTCATGCACAACCCGTTCTGGGGACCCCCGGCCGAGCCGCCGGCGGATGCGCCGAACCCAGCCGCGTGCGATACGGCGTGCCTCGAGGCGAACACCCGCGCGGTCATGGCCGCCTATCCGGTGCGCGGCCAGTGGGCCTCGCTGCCGTGGGCCGACAAGGTCGGCTACGCCGAGAACAGCGTCGGCATCCGCGTCAACGAGGGCATCTGGCAGGGCGTCACAGCGGTCGACGCGAAGCCGCTGGTGATTGCCGACGCGACCACACGCAAGGGCGTGTGGATCGGCCGTATCGAGGAGCACGGCCAGCCCGCCTGGGCGGCGATCACCGTCACCAGCAACGGGCCGAAGATCGCCGACATCGACGCGTTGATCCGACGCAAGGAATACGGCGCGCCTTATGTCGAGCCCACGGCGGCGCCGAGCTACGCGGTCGTCCCCGAGCGCCGCCGCACCTCGCGCTCCGACATGATCGCCGGTGCCGACGCGTTCTATGCCGCGATGAACGCGCATGACGGCCAGCCGCCGACCAACCTCACGCGCAACTGCACCTGGTGGGTCAACGGCCAGAACGTCGGCCCCTGCGCGCCGCCGTTCTCGGGCCCGGTGCTCGCCAGCATCAAGCAGGTGCGCGACCGCGAGGTGCTGGCGGTCGACGAGGCACGCGGGCTCGTCGTCTACCGCACGTTCGAGGACTTGCCTGCCACCGCCGGTGCCGAGGGCTCGTATCCGCTGACCTACCAGGTGGTCGAGCTGTTCCGCTTCGTCGACGGCCGGATCGAGCAGGTCCAGGCGTTCACCTCGGAGCTGCCCTATGGGATGAGACCGCACGACGCCCGCTAGTCCATTCAGCGGACAGAGGCGTTCGCGAGCTTGCCGGAATTGTAGCGCTACCATACTATCCCTGGGCGATCCCGAACACGGGGCGCATTCGGGGAGATAGCCCATGAAGCGGTTCGCATTCGCACTCGCCTGCGCGTTCGCCGGCCTGCTGCTCGCGCCGGCAGCGGCGCAGGACCTCAACATCATCAACGACCCCGCGACGCCGCAGGTCAACGGCGCTTCGGGGCGATTGCGCGACGATCCGGCGGTGCAGGGCGGCAAGGCCTTGCGGGTCGTGGTGCGCGCCAAGGGCGCCAATCCGTGGGACGCCGCAGTCGAAAGCGCGATCACCCAGCCGGTCAAGGCGGGCGACGAGCTGCTGCTCGCGTTCTGGGCCCGGCTCGAGAAGGGCGAGGGCGGGGCCACGACGACCACGCTGCCGTTCAACGGGGTCCAGCTCTCGGCCGCACCCTACACCACGCTCCTCTCCGCGCCGGCCGAGGTCGGCGCCGAATGGAAGCTGCACGAGGTGCGCGGACGGGTCTCGGCCGATCATCCGGCCGGCTCGCTCAAGGCCACGATCCACCTGGCCACGGCCGCCCAGACGGTCGAGCTGGGACCGATCTTCGTGGTCAACCTTGGCCAGTAGCCCGATGCCCGACGGTCGGTGCCAGCTGATGAAGGGTCTTGCGCTAGGTCTGCTGGCAACGCTCGCCACCGCCCCGGCGGGGGCCGCCGCCCCCGCAGGCACCCCGGTCGCGTGCCACGGTGCGCTCGCCGTGCGCGACGGCCGGATCGTTGGTGCCCACGGTGAGCCGGTCACGCTGCGCGGGATGAGCCTGTTCTGGTCGCAATGGGCGCCGCAGTACTACAGCGCCGAGACGGTCGACTGGCTGGCGCGCGACTGGAAGGTCGACGTGGTCCGCGCGGCGATCGCCGCTGAGGGGCAGGACAGCGCCCGCCAGCATTTCGACCGTGAGCTGGCCAAGGCGAGCACAGTGATCGACGCGGCCGTGGCCAACGGGCTCTACGTGGTGGTCGACTGGCACGCGCACCGCGCCTACCCGGCCCAGGCCGAGCGCTTCCTGGTGGCGATCGCGCGCAAGTACGGCCACTTGCCCAACGTGATCTACGAGACCTGGAACGAGCCGCTGCGCGAGGGGGTCGACTGGTCGCGCGACGTGAAGCCCTATCACGAGCGGGTGATCGGGGCGATCCGCGCGGTCGATCCCGACAACCTGGTGATTGCCGGCAGCCCGAGCTGGAGCCAGGACGTCGACCTCGCCGCGGCCGATCCGCTGGCGTTCGACAATCTCGCCTACACGCTGCACTACTACGCCGGGACCCACCGGCAGGAGCTACGCGACAAGGGCGAGGCGGCCCTCGCCGCGGGTGAAACGCTGCTGATCACCGAGTTCGGCATCGTCGAGGCGACCGGCGACGGGCCGATCGATCGCGCCGAGAGCCAGCGCTGGTGGGACTGGGCCGAAGCGCGCGGGATCGGCTGGATGGCCTGGTCGATCGGCGACCGCGACGAGAGCAGCGCGGCGCTCAGGCCGGGGACCGCGCCGGCGGGCTGGAGCGAGGCCGACCTGACCGAATCCGGCCGCCTGCTGCGCGAAAAGCTGCGCGCCTCGGCGGGGATGAATCCGGCTTGCCACGGGTCCGCGGGCAGCATACGTTAGCGGTAACATTCGGGAGCCAGCCGCGGCACAGCGGCGGCCAGGGAGGGACAGGATGAACCAATCCACGGGCACCGGGGTCAATACCAGCCTCGTTGCCGCGATCGTCGCAGTGGCGACCATCGGCGGCTTTCTGTTCGGTTACGACAGCGGCGCCGTGAACGGCACCCAGGACGGCCTGCGCGGGGCGTTCTCGCTCAGCGAAGGCGGTCTCGGCTTCACCGTCGGCTCGCTTCTGATCGGCTGCTTCATCGGCGCCTTCTTCGCCGGCACGCTGGCCGACCGCATGGGCCGTCGCAACGTGATGCGGATCGCCGCTGTGCTGTTCCTCGCCGGCGCGATCGTCCAGGGTATCGCCGCCGAGCACACGCTGTTCCTGTTGGCGCGGATCGCCGGCGGCATGGCCGTCGGCGCCGCCTCGGTGCTCTCGCCGGCCTACATCTCCGAAGTCGCCCCGGCGAACATCCGCGGGCGGATGACCACCGTGCAGCAGGTGATGATCATCACCGGCCTGACCGCGGCCTTCGTCGTCAACTACTACCTCGCCGCCGCCGCGGGCGCCTCGACCGAAACCTTCTGGGGCGGGATCGAGGCGTGGCGCTGGATGTACCTGATGCAGGCCCTGCCGGCGGCGGTGTTCCTCGTCGCGCTGCTGTTCATTCCGGAAAGCCCGCGCTACCTCGTCTCGAAGGGGCGCAACGAGCAGGCGCTCGGCGTGCTCACGCGGCTGTTCGGGACCACCGGCGGCGAGCAGAAGCTGGCCGAGATCCAGGCCAGCTTCGCCGCCGATCACCGTCCGCGGCTGGCCGACGTGCTGATCCCGCCGGGGGGCACCGGATTCCTCGGCATCCGCAAGATCGTCTGGGTCGGCATCATGCTGGCGGTGTTCCAGCAGCTCGTCGGCATCAACGTGATCTTCTACTACGGCTCGACGCTGTGGCAGCTGGCCGGGTTCACCGAATCCGACTCGCTGATGATCAACATCGTCTCGGGCGCGGTCTCGATCGCCGCGTGCTTCGTCACCATCGCGGTGATCGACAAGATTGGCCGCAAGCCGCTGCTGCTGATCGGTTCGGCCGGCATGGCCGTGACGCTGTTCGTGATGGTCTATGCGTTCAGCCAGGGCGGGCTCGATCCTGAGGGCAACCTGGTGCTGTCGCCGGAGCTCGGCGTGGTCGCGGTGATCGCGGCCAACCTTTACGTGATCTTCTTCAATGTCAGCTGGGGCCCGGTGATGTGGGTCATGCTCGGCGAGATGTTCCCGAACCAGATCCGCGGCTCGGCGCTCGCCGTGTGCGGTTTCTTCCAGTGGTTCGCCAACTATCTCATCGCGCAGAGCTTCCCGGTCATGGCGGCCGGGCTCGGGCTCGCCGTCAGCTACACGTTCTACGGCGTCTGCGCCGTGATCAGCTTCTTCCTGGTCCAGAAGTACATTCACGAGACCAAGGGCAAGGAGCTCGAGGAGATGGAGGGCTGATCGGTCCATCGGGGGTTGGACCGATTGCCTCCCGGCCGGGGCGGGCGTGCCCGCTCCGGCTTTCATTCATCGAGGGACCGCGCAGGGTAATTTTCGCGCAGAGAACGCAGAGAACGCAAAGAGGTCGGCGCTCCGCTGGGCAGCGGCTTCGATAATTGCAGATGAAGGGCGGCTCCGCCGCTGGCCCGTCTTCTCAGCGCTCTCTGCGTCCTCTGCGCGAACCGAATGGTCCACAGAGGACTGCGCCCATCGGGCGCGCGATTGGATCGAAACGCGATACTCTCTAGGCTGCGCGCATGACCGCTGAAACACCCAAACCCACCCGCGTCGTCGTGCTCGGCGGCGGCACCGCCGGGTGGATGAGCGCGGCGGCGCTGCAGAAGCTGCTCGGCCCACTGGTCGAAGTGCACCTGGTCGAAAGCGAGGACATCGGCATCGTCGGTGTCGGCGAGGCGACGCTGCCGCACATCCGCGGGTTCGTCGAGCGGCTCGGGATCGACGAAGCCGCGTTCATGAAGGCGACCCACGCGACCTACAAGCTCGGTATCGATTTCCGCGACTTCGGCCGCATCGGCGAGAGCTACGTCCATCCGTTCGGCAGCTTCGGCGAGGAGGTCGCCGGAGTCGGGTTTCACCATTACTGGCTCGAGATGCAGCGCCAGGGGCGGGCGCAACCGATCGGCGCCTATTCGCTCGCGGTCGAGGCGGCCCTCGCGAACAAGTTCAAGCCGCCGGCGGAGGACCAGACCCTCGCCTCGACTTACGGCTACGCCTACCAGTTCGACGCCACGCTGTTCGGCCCGTTCATGCGCGAATACGGGCTCGGCATCGGCGTCCGGCGGACCGAGGGCAAAGTGGTCGAGGTGCGCCAGGACCCGGAATCCGGCGACGTCACCACCCTGGTGCTCGAGGACGGGCGCGAGATCGACGGGGAGCTGTTCGTCGATTGCTCGGGCTTCCGTTCGATCCTGCTCGGGCAGACACTCGGTGAGGCGTGGGAGGACTGGTCGCCGTGGCTGCCATGCGACCGCGCCGCGGCGATGCCCTGTGCGCACACGGCCGAGGAGATCGAGCCCTACACCCGCGCCACTGCGCGTCCGGCAGGCTGGCAGTGGCGCATCCCGCTGCAGCACCGCATCGGCAACGGCTACGTGTTCTCGAGCGCGTTCATCTCCGAGGACGAGGCCTGCGCCGCGCTGATGGCCAACGTCGAAGGTGAGCGGCTCGCCGACCCGCGGCTGCTGCGCTTCAGGGCCGGGCGCCGCAAGAATTCGTGGACCCGCAACGTCGTCGCGGTGGGCCTCGCCAGCGGGTTCCTCGAGCCGCTCGAATCGACTTCGATCTACCTCGCGCAGATGGCGATCACCTACCTGATCGAGCTGTTCCCGCTCGAGGGCCGGGTGGACCCGCGCGACCGCGACGAGTTCAACCGCCTGGTCGACATGGAATACGACCGAGTGCGTGACTTCCTGATCCTCCACTATCACGCGACCACGCGCGACGATTCGGAATTCTGGAACCACGTCCGGACGATGGCCGTGCCCGACACGCTGGCGGGCAAAATGGCGCTGTGGCGCGAGACCGGGCGGGTCGAGAAGTACGCGGACGGGCTGTTCTACGACGCAAGCTGGATCGCGGTCTATCTCGGCCAGGGGGTGGTGCCCGAGCGGCACGACGCGCGCACCGCGCTGCCGAATCCCGAGCAGATCGCCCGCGCGCTCGGCGCGCTGCAGGATGCTATCCGCGAGGAGGTCGCGGCGATGCCCGGTCACCGCGAGTATCTCGTCTCCCGCGCCGAGCGGCTGGCGGCAGCCCCGTGAGCGCCGCGCGCGAGCTGCCCGGGCGCATCGTCGTCGCCGGTGCCGGCCAGGTCGGTGCGCTTGCGGCGATCGCATTGAAGCGCGCGCTGCCGCGCAGCGAGGTGCTGGTCGTCGGGACGCCGCCCGACCC
>JAEZES010000218.1 GCA_023432995.1 Pseudomonadota bacterium | reverse complement strand
CGGCAAGAGCGTGACCGTGCGCGCGGCCACGCCGGTGCCCGAGCGGCGCGACGCGGCGCTCGCGTCGGGCGTGCGATCGGCGCCCGGCATCACGCTGACCGAACTCACCGAGCTGCCGCGACCGTCGATCGCCGGGACCGCGCGCGATCCCTGGCTGCCGTTCGTCAGCTACGCGCTCGAGCGCGCGGCGAACGAGGGCAGCACCGAGTCCGCGCTGCTCGCGCCGGGTGCCGAGATCGGCCTGGTCGAGCGGCGCCTGCCCTGCCCGGAGCGCCACCCGGCGGTGATCGTCGATCTCGACGATGGACCTGCCCCGTTCACGCCGGGCAACGCGATCGTGCCCTCGCCGGGCCTCGCCGAGGGCCTCAAGCGGCTGCGCGAGGCCGGCGTGATCGTGCTGTGGCTGTCGCAGGCCGATGCCAACCAGGTGAGCGAGGTGGCCGACGCGCTAGTGTTTTCGGGCCTCGATCCGACCGGGCGCGATCCGCTGCTGCTCATCCGCCATCCCGAGGACCGCAAGCAGACGCTGCGCCTCGAAGCCAACCTCGACGTGTGCGTCATCGCCATCGCCGGCGACCGCCGCAGCGATTTCGACGAGCTGTTCGACTACCTGCGCGATCCGGACACCGCGGTCGGGCTCGAGGGGATGATCGGGGCGGGCTGGTTCCTCGCCCCGGTTCCGCTCGGGCCGCCGCCGGCGCCGTGACTTATCGTTCGGGTCAGTCGCAGCGCCAGCGGGCGAAGATCGCCGTCGGCAGCAAGCGGCCGTCGCGGCCGTCCTCGCGCACCGCGAGCTCGCCGTGCTCGACGGTTCCGGGGAGGTCGGCGAAGTGCTCGGCGAGCAAGCCGGCCAGCGCGAGGCTGCTCATCCGCACCGCGTAGACCGTGAGGAACAGGAACCGGCTATCGCCGTCGAGCAGGCGGCGGCAGTCGGCGATCAGCGGCGGCAGGCCTTCCTCGAGCCGCCACACTTCGCCTTCCGGCCCGCGCCCGAACTTCGGCGGATCGAGAATGATCCCGTCGTAGCGCTTGCCGCGCCGGACTTCGCGCGCGGCGAACTTGGCCGCGTCGTCGACGAGCCAGCGCAGCGGACGGTCGGCAAGGCCAGACCGCGCGGCGTTCTCGCGCGCCTGGACGACCGACTTCTTGCTCGCATCGACGTGGGTCACCGGACCGTGGCGGCTGAGCGCCAGCGTGCCGACGCCGGTGTAGCCGAACAGGTTGAGCGTCTGCGCGTCGCTACGCCCGGCGAGCCGGTCGCGCATCCACTGCCAGACCGGCGCCATGTCGGGAAAGAAGCCGAGGTGGCGGAACGGCGTGCACTGCGCGGCGAAGCCGACGTCGTCCCACGCCATCGGCCAGCCCTCCTGCGGGACCGGCCCGGTAAACTGCCACCGGCCGCCGCCGTCCTCGTCCGAGCCGGGCACGAATTCGCCGTCCGCGCTCCATTCGGCGAGCCGGGGCGACCACAGCGCCTGGGGCTCGGGCCGGATGAAGCGGTAGCCCGCGTAACGCTCGAGCTTGCGGCCGCGGCCGCTGTCGACCAGGCCGTAGTCGGCCCAGCCCGCGCCCTCCATGACCAGCGGCTGGAGCGCCAGTTCGGCCATCAGGCCGCGGCCGTCGCGTGCTCCGCGACGTAGGCCGAGATGGCTTCGTAAGTGCCGGGCAACTCGACGTAGCGCTCCTCGCGGTCGAACAGGTCGCCGACGCGGGTCGGCAGCGACGGGCGGTGGCCCGTGGCGCGCTCGACCGCATCGCGAAACTTGCCGGGATGGGCCGTGGCGAGCGTGACCACCGGCACCTCGCGCGGCAGCTCGGCGGCGCGGGCGGCGTGCAGGGCAATGGCGGTGTGCGGATCGACCAGCTCGCCGCATTCGCGCCGCGCCCACGCCATCGCCTGCGCCATTTCGTTGGCATCGGCGCGACAGCTCGACAGCAGCGCTGAGGCGCCCTCGGCCTGGGCGTTGGTCAGCCGCATGGCCTTGCTCTTCTCGAACCCGCGCATCTGCTCCGCCAGCGCCGCGCCGTCGCGCCCGCCGCAGTCGAACAGCAGCCGCTCGAAGTTCGAGCTGACCTGGATGTCCATCGACGGGGCGGCCGTGGGGGTGACCGTGCCGACCGAGTAGTCGCCCGCCGAGAGCGCGCGGTGGAGGATGTCGTTGACGTTGGTGGCGACGATCAGGCGCTCGACCGGCAGGCCCATCTGCGCGGCGACATACCCGGCGAAGACGTCGCCGAAATTGCCAGTCGGCACGCTGAAGGCGACCCGGCGGTGCGGCGCGCCGAGCTGCAGCGCGGCGGCGAAGTAGTAGACCACCTGCGCCATCAGCCGCGCCCAGTTGATCGAGTTGACCGCGCTGATGTGGAAGCGGCCGGTCATCGCCGGATCGCCGAACATCCGCTTCACGATCGCCTGGGCGTCGTCGAAGCTGCCGTCGATGGCGATGTTGTAGACGTTGGGCGCCTTGACCGTGGTCATCTGCCGGCGCTGGACGTCGCTCACCCGGCCCTTCGGGTGAAGCATGAAGATATCGATCCTGTCGCGCCCGGCGACCGCGTCGATCGCCGCCGAGCCGGTGTCGCCGCTGGTCGCGCCGACGATCGTCAGCCGGCGGTCGCTGCGCGAGAGGAACTCCTCGAACAGGCGGCCGAGGAGCTGCAGCGCGACGTCCTTGAAGGCGAGCGTCGGGCCGTGGAACAGCTCGAGCAGCCAGTGGCGCTCGTCGAGCTGCCTGAGCGGCGTGACCGCGGCATGGGCGAACCGCGCGTAGGCTTCGCGACTGAGCTCGCGCAGGCGTTCCTCGGTCAGGCTGTCGCCGACGAACGGCAGCATCACCCGGGTGGCGAGTTCGGCATACGGCAGCCCTGCCAGCGCGGCGATCTCAGCCTCGGCGAAGCGTGGCCATTCGCGCGGCAGGTAGAGCCCGCCATCGGACGCGAGGCCGGCGAGCGTGACGCCTTCGAAGTCGAGCGCCGGAGCGCTGCCGCGGGTGGAGACGTAGTCCATCGTGGCAGCGCGGTTAGCGGCGGCGCGGGCCGGGAGCAAGCAGGCCGCGCTAGCCGACCGTCTGCTTTTCCTTCTCCAACTCGCGCCTGAGTCGACCGAGACGGGCGGCGGCGTGCGCAGCATGCGGGCCGATCCACCGCTCGTGGATCGCCTGGATCGGCATGGCGTTGAGATAATTGAACCGTTCGCGGCCCTTGCGCACCGCCACGATGAGCCCCGCCTCCTCGAGCACGCGCAAGTGCAGCATCACCGTGGTGCGGTCGAGGCCGGGAAAGCAGGCCGCGAGCTGCTTGGTGGTCAGCGGGCGCAACTTGAGATCGTCGCAGATCTGCCGCCGCACGGCGTTGGCCAGCGCCTTGAACACGGCGTCGAGTTCGCGCTCGGTTGACATGTGATGTTTTTATCACATATCTAGCGGCCACGCAAGCGAGGAGATCGCGAGATGGAACTGAAATTCAGAGTCGCCGCGCGGATCGCCCGGCCGGTGCACGAGGTGTTCGAGGCGGTCGCCGATCCGGACCAGCTGTCCGAGTACTTCACCACCGGCGGCGCCAAGGGCCGGCTCGAGACCGGCGCAACGGTGACGTGGGACTTCCACGACTACCCGGGCGCGTTCCCGGTCGAGGTGGTCGAGGTCGTGCCGGACGAGCGCATCGTGCTGCGCTGGGATGCGGAAGAGGGCGAACCGCACAACGTCGAGAACGCAAGCCGTCCGGAGACGGCCGGCGCCCGTTACCAGACCACGGTCACGATGACCTTCAAGGCGCTCGAGGACGGGCGCACGCTGGTCGAGATCGCCGAGGAAGGCTGGCGCGAGACCGAGGGCGCGCTGCAGGCGAGCTACGGCAATTGCCAGGGGTGGTCGCAGATGCTCTGCGCGCTCAAGGTCTGGCTCGAGCACGGCATCTACCTGCGCTCCGACATGTACAAGTAGCACCTCGTATTTCGGACCGCCCGCGGCTGTGCAAGAATCGCCAGGTACCAGCGGAAGGGGGGTCCGATGGGATGGCTGCATAGTCTTCTCGCCAGTTTGACGGGGCAAGCCCCGCCTGTGCCGGCGATCGAACATCCCGTGCTCGGCCCGATCCGGCCGTCGTACCGGCCCAAGGCGCGGCCTTGGCGGTGGACCAGCCTGCAGCCGCTGCGGCACGCCCGAGGCCCGGTCCACGTCACCTGGCTCGGCGATGCGCTCGGCCCGACCGAAGCGCAGATCGCTTTCTGGAACTGGCTGAAGGACAGCATCGACAGCCTGGCCGAACAGGCGTGGCCGCTGCTCGCCGAAGCGGTCGACGACGGCCGCCGCCTGCCGTGGCCGGGCGACCCCTGGGACGAGCTGGCCTGGACCGGAGCCTCGCTCCCCGCCGATGGCCGTCATGCCAGCGAGTGGTCGGTCTCGTTCGCGCCGCGCAGCCGCCCGCACGGCACGTTGACCATCACTTTCAGGGAAGGCCTGCCGGCCTTCGTTACCGCGGCTCCGCCCCCGGCCCGCTGGATTCGCCGCCGTTCCGCCGCCAGCGGCTACGCAGCGCCAGGACGTAGATTACCAGCGCCGTCAGCGCGAAGAAGAACCACTGGCCGGCGTACATCAGGTGGTTGTTCGGCAGGTCGCTGGGATCTGGTGGCGCGAGCGGTTCAAGACCCGGCCTGACCGCCGCCGGATAGAGCACCCCGCCCGGCCCGATCACGCCCGCGACTTCGCCGCCCTGCCATTGGACGATTTCGGTCGGAGCCGACCACCCGAGCGCCACCTCGGCCTCCCCGCCGCCGTCGAGCGCGCACCGGGCGATCTGCGCCACGCCCCTGGCGCCCGCAGCGCTGGTCGCGGCGGTCACCCGCATGCCGAGGACGCGCTCGCAGGTGAAGCCGCTCCAGCGATAGAGCGAGCGCTCGAGCTCGCTCTCGCTGCGCGGCCACGGCACTGCGGAGGAGAGCGCCTGCGCGGCCTGGTAGCGCGCGATCAGGTCGGTCTTCCATTCGGCCCGGCGCAGCTGCCACACGCCGAGCGCGATCATCGTCGCCACCGCGGCGGCCACGACCAGCGTCGGCACGACCGGCAGCCGCCGCGTCACTTGCGTTCGCGCCCCTCGCCGGCCCGGTTGCGGAATTCGGAGTGCAACAGCGCCGCCTTGGCCACGCGCAGGCCGAGGATCACGCCCGCCGTTGTCAACGGCACCCACAGCGCCACGTGGACCCACCATGGCGGCCCCACGGCGAGCTGCAGCCAGAGCGCGAGGACGACGATCAGCGCGCCGACGATCATCGTCAGGAAGGCGGCCGGGCCGTCGCCGACGTTGAACCGCCCGGGCTCGAGCCCGCAGGCGCGGCACCGGTCGGCGAAGCGGGTCCACCCGGCGAACAGTGTCTTCGCGCCGCAGCTCGGGCAGAGACCGAAAAGGGCAGCCTCGGCGATCCCGGGCTGCCCTTTCGCGGAGTCAGGCTGGTCGGTCATCGGACCGGCTTAGTGGTATTCGGCGCCCCAGCCGCCCCACACGTAGACGACGACGAACAGGAACAGCCAGACGACGTCGACGAAGTGCCAGTACCAGGCCGCGGCCTCGAAGCCGAAGTGCTGCTTGGGAGTGAAGTGGCCGAGGTAGGCGCGGCGCAGGCAGACGATCAGGAAGATCGTGCCGACGAGCACGTGGAAGCCGTGGAACCCGGTCGCCATGTAGAACGCCGAGCCGTAAGTGTTGCCGCCGAAGCCGAACGGCGCGTGGGCGTATTCGTAGGCCTGGATGGTGGTGAACAGCACGCCGAGCCCGACCGTCAGCCACAGGCCCTTCTTGAGCCCGTCGCGGTCGCCGTGGATCAGCGAATGGTGGGCCCAGGTCACGGTGGTGCCCGAGCACAGCAGGATCAGCGTGTTGAGCAGCGGCAGCGCGAACGGGTCCATCACCGCCTCGATCGCCTTCGGCGGGAACTGCCCGCCGACGACTTCGGTGAGTTCGTTGGGGAACAGCGCGAAGTCGAACCACGACCAGAACCAGCCGACGAAGAACATCACCTCGGAGGCGATGAACAGGATCATGCCGTAGCGCAGGTGAAGCTGCACGACCGGGGTGTGATAGCCCTCCTGGGCTTCCTTCACGACGTTGGAGAACCAGCTGAAGAAGGTGGCGATCAGGCCGGCGATGCCGAGGCCGAGCACGAGCCAGTGGTTCGGCAGGTCGTGCATGTAGAGCACCATGCCGCTGGTGAACGTCACCGCCGAGATGGCCCCGATCAGCGGCCAGATGTCGGGTGGCAGGATGTGATAATCGTGGTTCTTGGCGCCGGCCATTGATGCGTTCCTGATCCTTGCTTGGCGATGGCCCTTAATCGGGCGTCGCGGGCGGGTCTAGAGGGTTGGTGGCGGTTATCGCGTCCTGTGGAAGGTGTAGCTCAGCGTGATCTGCTCGACCCCCTTCATGCCGGGGTCATCGAGCGCCTTGGGGTCAACGAAGAACAGCACCGGCATCGTGACCTGCTGGCCCGGCTGGAGGGTCTGCTCGGTGAAGCAGAAGCACTGGATCTTGTTGAAGTACTTGCCGGCCTGCTCGGGCTCGACGTTGAAGCTGGCGGTGCCGGTGACGGGCACCGACGAGTGGTTCCTGGCCTCGTAGATCGCCATGTCGCGCTGGCCGAACTGGACCGTATCGGTCACCTGGCGCGGGCGGAATTCCCAGGGCATGTCGCGCGCGACGTTGGCGTCGAAGCGGATCGAGATGGTCGGCGCGCCCGCGCTCAGCGCGGCGGCCTGGGCGGCGTCGGCCTCGCTCGCCACCTGGGTGGTCCCGGCGAAGCCGGTGACGCGGCAGAACAGGTCGTAGAGCGGCACCGCGGCGAAACCGAGCCCGAGCATGGCGAGCGAGGCGCCGAGCGCGATCAGGCCAATGCGGCGGTTCTTCCGCTCGAGCGCGACGCTGGCCATCAGTCGAGCATCTTCACGATGGTGATCGCGTAGAACAGCGCGACGAAGCCGGCCAGCACCAGCGCCAGGGCGATGTTGCGGCCGCGCCGGGCCTTCTTGAAGCGCGCTTCCTCGTCGGGCGTCATGCGAGCAGCATCCGGTCGACGACCAGCGCGGTGAACAGCGCGAACAGGTACAGAACCGAGAAGCTGAACAGGCGCTTCTCGGGCGCCATGCGGTCGCCCTCGCCCGCCCGGCGGAACGCCACCGGCAGCGACAGCGCGACGAACAGGCCCGACAGCACGGCCGCGGCGGCGCCGTAGATCGCGCCGGCGCCGCCGATCCACCAGGGCGCGAGGCTGACCGCGAGGAGGGCCACCGAATAGAGCAGGATCTGCCGCCGCGTCGCGGCCTCGCCGGCGACCACCGGCATCATCGGGATGCCGGCCTTGGCGTAGTCGCTCCTGACGAACAGGGCGAGCGCCCAGAAGTGCGGCGGCGTCCACATGAAGATCACCGCGAACAGCACCACCGGCATCAGCGTGATCTCGTTGGTCACCGCGACCCAGCCGATCAGCGGCGGGAATGCACCGGCGCCGCCGCCGATGACGATGTTCTGCGGCGTGCGCGGCTTGAGCCAGATCGTGTAGACGACCGCGTAGTAGAGAATCGACAGCGCGAGGATCGCGGCCGCCAGCCAGTTGACCGCGAGGCCCATCGTGGCCACCGAGGCGACCGAC
>JAEZES010000156.1 GCA_023432995.1 Pseudomonadota bacterium | reverse complement strand
GCGCGCGCCGGAGGCCGCAGCTCGCGCCGCAAGACGACATCTTCGGGCTCGGGCGGTGACGGGGTCGCACCGCCAAAGCGACAGGCCGCGCGAAAAGGCGACGTGGGGCGGCGCAAAAGTGACGCTGCGAAGCCGCAGGGTGACGGAATTCCGGGCTATCCGCTTTGGACTGTGTCGCAGCTGTCAGACGCGCGCAGGCCGCCTGCGGAAAGGCCCCCTCGCCCCCTTGTCCCGAAGCCATGCAATCGCCATAGGCTCGCGCGACTCCCTCACCGCAGCAGAAGGCGCCGCCCGATGAAGGTCCGCATCCACGTCAGCCTCAAGCCCGGCGTGCTCGACCCGCAGGGCCGCGCCGTGCACCACGCGCTCGAAGGCCTCGGCTTCAAGGGCATCGGGGACGTCCGCGTCGGCCGGCTGATCGAGCTCGACGTGGCCGACGGCACCAGCGACGCCGACCTCGAGGCGATGTGCCGCCAGCTGCTCGCCAACCTGGTGATCGAGAACTACCGCATCGAGAAGCTGGAGACGGCCTGATGAGCTTCCGCGCCGCCGTCGTCACCTTCCCCGGCTCGAACTGCGACCGCGACATGGCGGTGGCGCTCGAAAAGGTCTCGGGCACCGCGCCGCTGCGCGTGTGGCACGGCGAGGCCGAGCTGCCCGAGCGGCTCGACTTCATCGCGCTCCCCGGCGGCTTCTCCTACGGCGATTACCTGCGCTCGGGCGCGATGGCGGCCAGGAGCCCGGTCATGCAGGCGGTGGTCGAGGCCGCCGGCCGCGGGGTGCCGGTGCTCGGCGTGTGCAACGGCTTCCAGGTGCTGACCGAGAGCGGCCTGCTGCCGGGCGCGCTGATGCGCAACGCCGGGCAGGCGTTCGTCTGCCGGGCCGTGGCGCTGACCGTGGCCAACAGCCAGTCGCTGTTCACCGCCGGCTACGAGGCCGGCCAGACGATCCGCCTGCCGGTCGCCCACCACGACGGCAACTACTTCGCCGACGACGCCACCCTCGACCGGCTCGAGGGCGAGGGGCGCGTGGCGTTCCGCTACGCCGAACCGGTCAACGGCTCGCGCCGCGACATTGCCGGGGTACTCAACGAGAGCGGCAACGTCCTCGGCATGATGCCGCACCCCGAGCGGGCGATCGAGCCCGAGCTCGGCGGCACCGACGGCCGCGCGCTGTTCGAGAGCGCGGTCAGGGGGCTGGTGGACGCGTGAAAGGCAGTAGTGAGTAGGCAGTAGCGGGATTTCCCTACTGCCTACTGCCTACTACCTACTGCCTACTGCCTCCCCTAAGCCGCCGCCGTCCGCCCCTTCCGGCTGACCAGCGCGAGCGCCTCGGCCGGCTCCATCGGCCGGCCGAAGTAGTAGCCCTGGATCTTGTCGCAGCCGAGCTCGCGGACCAGCTCGACTTCCTCGATCGTCTCGGTGCCCTCGGCCGTGGTGGTCATCTCGAGGCTCTGCGCCATCGCCACCACCGCGCGGATGATCGCCAGGCTCTCGCGGCTGCCCTGCGCCGCGCCCTGCACGAAGCTGCGGTCGACCTTGATGGTCGAGAACTTGAGCGCCCTCAGGTAGCCGAGCGAGGAGTAGCCGGTGCCGAAGTCGTCGAGCGCGACCGAGCAGCCGAGCGCCATCACTTCCTCGAGCGCCTGGCGCGCGAGGCGCGGGTCGCGCAGGAAGATGCTCTCGGTCACCTCGACCTCGAGCCGGCTCGCCGGCAGCCCGCTGTCGGCCAGAGCGCGCACGACGTTCTGGGTGAAGCCCGGCTCGAGCAGCTGCTCGCCCGAGACGTTGACCGCGACCTTGATCTTGCCCGGCCAGCGCGCCGCCTGGCGGCATGCCTCGAACAGCACCCATTCGCCGATCGGCACGATCAGCCGGGTGTCCTCGGCCAGCGGGATGAACTTGCCGGGGCTGACGAAGCCGTGCTCGGCGCTGTTCCACCGCACCAGTGCCTCGAAGCTGACCACGTGTTCGCCCTTGGCGTCGACCACCGGCTGGAAGTTGAGCAGCAGCTCGTCCTTGCCGATCGCCTGCCGCAGCGACAGCTCGAGCTTGCGCCGCTCCTCGGCGTTGGCGTGGAGCGAGGGCTCGTAGCGGCAGTGCGCCCCGCCCCCTTCGTCCTTGGCGCGATAGAGCGCGAGGTCGGCGTTGCGCATCAGCGTCTCGACGGTGTTGCCGTCCTGCGGGCCGACCGCCGACCCGACGCTGGCGCCGACGAACAGCTTGTGGTGGTCGACGTCGTACGGCTGCGACAGCGCGTCGATCACCGCTTCGGCGACGCGCTCGATGCAGCCGCTCTCCGAGGCGTCGCGGATCACCACCGCGAACTCGTCGCCGCCGAGCCGGCCGCACTGCTCGTTGGCGCCGATCACCGCCTTGAGCCGTTGCGAGACCTGCGCCAGCAGGCGGTCGCCGACCTGGTGGCCGAGCGAGTCGTTGACCGACTTGAAGCGGTCGAGGTCGATCATCAGGAACGCGCAGCGGCTCCGCCACTGCTCGGCGTAGCGCATCGCCTCGCCCAGCGCCTCGGTCAGCATCAGCCGGTTGGGCAGCCCTGTGAGCGTGTCGTAGCGCGCAAGGTAGGCGATCTTCTCGTCGGACTCGCGCTGCTCGGTGACGTCGGAACCGACCCCGCGAAAGCCGATGAAGTTGCCCTGCTCGTCGAGCATCGGCGTGCCCGACAGCTCCCACCAGCGGCGCCCGGCGACGACCTCGACCTGGACCAGCAGGTTGGAGAAGCTCTCGCGCCGCTTCAGGCGCTCGACGAGGTCGTGCAGGCTCGGCGGAAACTGGCCGCTCTCCCAGGCCGAGCCGGCGATCAGCTGGACGAACGAGCCGCCCTCGATCGACACCGGATCGCGCCCGAGCGCGTAGGCGAAACGCGGACTGGCGGCGCGGATCCGGCGGTTGGGGTCGATCTGCCACAGCCAGTCGGCCTCGTTCTCCTGGAACTCGCGCAGCAGCAGCGAGACGACCTCGTCCTTCTCGGCCACGCCGACTTCCGCGATCCGCGCCGACAGGTAGATCCGTCCGGCCTCGAGCGCGCCGCGCACGGCCACCGCGGTGAACAGCAGTGTGGCCGCCGCGAAGTGCCATTCGCCGAGCACGATGAACGTCGACGCCGCGACGCCACCGGTGAGCGCGGCGAACGCGACCCGGGATATCGGGGCCGCCGGCAGCGCCGCCGCCGACCCGGCGACGAGCATCGCCACCACCGCCCACAGCCCGAACTGCTCGGCGCGCGTGCCGAACAGCGCCGAGGCCACCAGCGCAGCCGACCAGACGACCGCGCATGCGACCACCGCGCCCAGCTGGCGCCAGAAATCGGCGCGGGTCAGCCGCCGATGATCGCAGTCGGCAAAGCGGCGGTCGATGCGCGTCTGGTTCCACAGCACGGCGAGCAGCGCCGCGAACCACGGGACCAGGATCCAGTGCGGAAAGGTCCCGACGAACAGCGACACCGCGACCGCGCCGGCCAGCGCCTGCGAGCCGATCCGTAGCGGCGCGACGGTGTGAATCTCGGCATACTGCAGCGCGCGCAGACGCGCCCAGTCGCCCTCGCTGGGATTGCGCAGGCCGAGTATCTGCAACGGCGACAGGCGCAGCGGCAGGGTCGGCAATTCGGAGTGATTGCCATTCACGCGCGCCGGATTAGACCGCTAATGGTTAGGGCAGCGTAAAGTCGAACCTGCGGATGGCAGATAAATTCTGCCCGTTCCTCCGCGACTTATTCGACGGTCACCGACTTCGCGAGATTGCGCGGCTGGTCGACGTCGGTGCCCTTCACGCAGGCCGTGTGATAGGCCAGCAATTGCACCGGCACGGCATAGACCAACGGCGCGATCAGCGGGTGCACCTTGGGCATCTCGATCGTCGCCAGGCACCCCTCGCCCGCCTCGGCGAGCCCGGCCTTGTCGGAGATCAGGACGATCTTGCCGCCTCGCGCGCGCACTTCCTGCATGTTCGAGACGGTCTTCTCGAACAGCGGGCCCGACGGCGCGAGCACGATCACCGGGACCGCCTCGTCGATCAGCGCGATCGGCCCGTGCTTCATCTCCCCCGAGGCGTAGCCTTCGGCGTGAATGTAGCTGATTTCCTTGAGCTTCAGCGCACCTTCGAGCGCCAGCGGGAAATCCGGCCCGCGACCGAGGTAGAGCACGTCGCGCGCCGGCGCGATCAGGTGCGCCATGGCCGCGATCTCGTCGTCGTGGTCGAGCGCGGCGTTGAGGCAGGCGGGCGCCTCGAGCAGGTGGCGCACGATCTCGGCCTCCTGCGCGCGGTCGATCCGCCCCTTCCTGACGGCGAAATGCGCCGCCAGTGCCGCCAGGACGGCAAGCTGGCAGGTGAACGCCTTGGTCGAGGCGACGCCGATCTCCGGCCCGGCGTGAGTCGGCAGCAGCAGGTCCGCCTCGCGTGCCATCGAGCTGGTCGGGACGTTAACCACGACCGCGATCGTCTGCCCCTCGGCCTTGCAGTGGCGCAGCGCGGCGAGCGTGTCGGCGGTCTCGCCGCTCTGCGAGATGAACAGCGCCAGCCCGCCCGGCGCCAGCACCGGCTCGCGGTAGCGGAACTCGCTGGCGTAATCGATGTCGACCGGGACGCGCGCGAACTGCTCGAACCAGTACTTGGCGACCATTCCGGCGTAGTAGCTGGTGCCGCAGGCGACGATCGTGACCCGCTCGATGGCGGAGATGTCGAAATCGATCTGCGGCAGCGCCACCTGCTGCTCGACCGGGCGCAGGTACGACCGCAGCGTCTGCGCGACGACGGTCGGCTGCTCGAAGATCTCCTTCTGCATGAAGTGGCGGTAGTTGCCCTTCTCGATCGCCGCCGCCGAGGCGCCCGAGGTGGTGATCTCGCGTTCGACGACCTGGTTGTCCTTGTCGTAGATCGTCGCGCCGTCGCGCGTCACGACCACCCAGTCGCCTTCGTCGAGATAGGCGATGCGCTGGGTCAGCGGGGCCAGCGCGAGCGCGTCGGACCCGAGGTAGGTCTCGCCGTCTCCGTAGCCGACCACCAGCGGCGACCCGAGCCGCGCGCCGATCAGCATGTCGGGATTGGCGCGGAAGGCGATCGCCAGCGCAAACGCGCCGCGCAGCCGCGGCAGCACCGCGCTGACCGCCTGCTCCGGCGACTGGCCGGCCTCGACGAGTTCGGACACCAGGTGGGCGACGATCTCGGTATCGGTCTCGCTCTCGAACACGCGACCGCGCGCGAGCAGCTCCTCGCGCAGCGGCTTGAAGTTCTCGATGATCCCGTTGTGGACCAGCGCCACCTCACCGGTCGCGTGCGGATGCGCGTTGTGGGCGGTCGGCGCGCCATGCGTCGCCCAGCGGGTGTGGGCGATGCCGACGTCGCCCGGCGCCGGGTTGCGCTCGAGCTCGAAGACCAGGTTGGCGAGCTTGCCCTCGGCCCGCCGGCGAACCAGCTGCCCCCCGTCGAGCGTGCAGATTCCGGCGCTGTCGTACCCGCGGTACTCCATCCGCCTGAGCCCGTCGACGAGCCGCCCAGCGACGGCCGCCTTGCCGACGATGCCGATGATTCCGCACATGGTTCGATAGATCCTTGCTAGACGAGGTAGGGAATGCGGATGCCCGGCATTGCCGCCGGGAAATCCTTGATGTTGCGGGTCACGAGAATGCCGCCATGCTCCTGCGCGGCAGCGAAGACGAGCGCCGCGCCGAGCCCGATGCTCGGCTTCTCGTAGCGGAGGTTGGCCGCCCGGCGGGCGATCTCGGGCGAGATCTCGCGCACCGCGAAATTGGCCAGGAACCGTTCGGTGTCCTCGCGCGCGGCCGGCGGCGCCTCGCCGAGAATCTCGAGCCAGCTCGTCCGGCAGAGCCACGGGCGCTTGGCCCGGCGCAGCTCGGCGATCGCCTTCGGGTGGCCCGAGAGCGCGTCGACGACGACGCCACTGTCGAAATAGATGTCGCTCACCTGTCGGCCGATCCGTCGCCGCCGCTCGCCGCGGTATGCCAGCTCGGGCGGACGCTCTCTTCGAACTCGTCGCCGTCGCGGCCGCCGCCGTGCTGCGTCCACAGGCCGAAGCCCCGTTCGAGCCAGTCGACGTTTGCCGCGCGGAACGCCGCCACCGCCTCGCGCAACACCGCGGCGCGCGATCGGCCGCTTTCCGCGGCGACGCGATCGAGCCAGTCGATGTCGCTTTCAGGCAGGTCGGCGAGGATTCGCGGCATACTGATATTGCGATATCATGCTTAGATATCGCGTCAAGGCTTTTGCTGGTCGGCCTTCTTCTTGCGCATCGCGTCATGGAACCGGTCGGCCCACCCGGGCTTCACCAGCTGCTCCGCGCGAACCATTCGCAGCTCGCCGTCGGCAACGTCGCGACTGACGGCGCTGCCGGCGGCGACGATCGCGTCCGCCCCGATCTTGACCGGAGCGATCAGCGCGCTGTTCGAGCCGATGAACGCCCGCGGGCCGATCTCTGTCCGGTGCTTGAAATAGCCGTCGTAGTTGCAGGTGATCGTGCCCGCGCCGATGTTCGCCCCCGCGCCGACGGTGGCGTCGCCGAGATAGGTCAGGTGGTTGGCCTTGGCCCCGGGGCCCAGCTGGGCGTTCTTGACCTCGACGAAATTGCCGACCCTGGCCCCTTCCTCGAGCACCGCCCCGGGCCGCAGCCGCGCGAACGGGCCGACCGAGACGCCCGCGCCCAGCCGCGCCCCCTCGAGGTGGCAGAAGGCGTGGATCGTCGCCCCGTCGGCGACCTCGACGGCGGGCCCGAACACGACGTTTGGTTCGACCGTCACGTCGCGACCAAGGCGCGTGTCCCAACTGAAGAACACGGTCTCGGGGGCAACCAGCGTGGCGCCGTCAGCCATTGCCTGGGTGCGCCGACCCTGCTGCCAGCGCGCTTCGGCCGCGGCCAGTTCAGCGCGCGAATTGATCCCCGCGACTTCATCCGGATCGTCGGTGACGACCACCGCGCAGTGCAGCCCAGCGGTGATCGCGATGTTGACGATCTCGGGCAGGTAGTACTCGCCCTGGGCGTTGTCGTTGCCGACCTTGGCGAGCAGCGCGAACAGCGTGTCCGCGCGGGCGGCGAGCAGCCCCGAATTGCACAGCCGGCACGCGCGCTGCCCCTCGTCGGCGTCCTTGTGCTCGACCATCCAGGTGATCCTGTCGCCGGTGGCGATCACGCGGCCGTACTGCAGCGGGTCGGCGGGCTCGAACGCGAGCACGACGGCCGCCGGGGCATCCGGCGCGTTGAGCCGCGCGACCAGCGCGCGCATCGTCTCGGCCCGGACCAGCGGGACGTCGCCATAGAGCACCAGCACATCGCCTTCGAATCCGGCGAGTGCCGCCTCCGCCTGCTGCACGGCGTGCCCGGTGCCGAGCTGGGGTTCCTGAACGGCGAACGCGGCGCGTCCGGCGAGCGCGGCTTCGAGCTGGTCGCGCCCTTCGCCGACCACCACCACCGTCCGCTCCGGCGCCAACTCGTCCAGCGCAGCCAGCAGGTGCTCGATCATCGGCCGTCCGGCGAGCGGATGGAGGACCTTGTGCCGGGCGCTCTTCATGCGCGTGCCCTTGCCGGCGGCGAGGATCACGGCGGCGAGTGGGCGGACTGCGGTCTCGGCGGGATCGGTCATGGCCCGGCCCTTGCCACCATTCGGTTGCCGTTTCCATACGCCTGCGCCAAGGCCTCCCCCGATGACCGATTTCCCCTTCTCGATCGTCGGCTTCGACCTCGACGGCACGCTGGTCGATTCGAACCGCGACCTTGCGCCGGCGATCAATCATGCGCTGCACCTTGTCGGCCGGCCCGAAATCGCGCCCGACGCGACCCGCAAGCTGATCGGCGGCGGCGCCAGGCGGATGCTCGAGCGGGCGCTCGAACTGACCGGCGGCATGCCCCCGGGAGCCGAGTTCGAGGCCCTCTACGGAGCCCTGCTCAAGCACTACGAGGCTCACATCGCCGATCACACCGTGCCCTTCCCCGGCTGCCTCGAGGCGCTCGACACGCTGCTCGATCGCGGCTGCCGGCTGGCGGTCCTGACCAACAAGATCGAGGTCTATTCGCGCAAGCTGCTCGACGCGCTCGACCTGGCCGGCCGCTTCGAGCTTATCCTCGGCGGCGACACGCTCGGCCCCGGCCGGGCCAAGCCGGCGCCCGACATGATCGACACCGCGATGCTCATGCTCGGCGGCGGGCGCTTCGCCATGGTCGGCGATTCGAGCTACGACGTGCGCGCGGCCAAGAACGCCGACGTGCCAGTGGTCGCGCTGAGCTTCGGCTATAACGACGTGCCCGCGCCCGATCTCGGTGCCGATGCGGTGATCGACCATTTCGACGAGCTGGTGGCGGCCCTCGAACGCCTGTGACCGCCGACCGAGGCCTGCCCATCCTCATCGTTTGCGCGGGCGCATTCGCGGGCCTAGCCTGCCCTGAGCCCCCGTGCGAGGGGCGTTACAGGAGAGAGACGATGGCCACCCTCGACGGTGCCCCGCCCGAATCCCGGCCAGGCGATCTCGAGGGCACGGCCTACGGGCGGCCGCCGCAGCATCCCGATTATGCGTTGACCCAGGTCGGCCCGGGCACTCCGATGGGCGAACTGATGCGGCGCTACTGGCAGCCGGTGCTTGCCAGTCGCAACGTCACCGCACGGCCGCGCGAGGTGCGCATCCTCGGCGAGGATCTGATCGTGTTCCGCGATGGCCAAGGGCGGCCGGGCCTGCTCTACCCGCGCTGCATGCACCGCGGCACCAGCCTGCTGTGGGGCCATGTCGAGGCCGACGGGATCCGCTGCTGCTACCACGGGTGGAAGTTCAGCGTCGAAGGCCACTGCCTCGAACAGCCGTGCGAGCCCAACCCGCGCCAGCGCCGCCCGGAGCATCGGCAGCCGTGGTACCCGGTGCGCGAGCGCTACGGCCTGGTGTGGGCCTACATGGGCCCGCCGGTGCGGATGCCGGCGTTGCCGCGGTTCGACGCACTCGAACCGCTCGAGGACGGCGAGGATTACCTAGCGTTCGACAACAGCCTCGGCAGCCATGGCGATCTCGAAGGGCCGGAAGTCGTGCCCTACTCGTGGCTGCACATGAACGACAACGTGATGGACCCGTTTCACGTGCAGGTGCTGCACACCACGTTCAGCGGCACCCAGTTCGTGCGCGAATTCGAGGTCATGCCGACCGTGCGGTTCGACGAGATCGAGGACGGCGTGACCTATACCGCGCACCGAAACCTCGCCGACGGACGCAGCATGGACCGCGTCTCCACCTGGATGATGCCGAACCTGATGTTCGTGCCCGACGTGGCGATGCGGCCCGGACGGCCCAACGGCCTCGGCGCCGCGGTCCCGGTCGACGACAGCCATTGCCGCATCGTGATGGCCCTGCGCGCGCCGAAAACACCCGACGGCAAACGCCCGATGCGCGGGCTCGAAGCCGAGAGCTTCAAGCCGTGGCACCAGCGCACGCTCGAGGAGCGGCAGGACCAGCCCGGCGATTACGAGGCGCAGGCAGGCCAGGGCCCGATCTCGCTCCACAGCGAGGAGCACCTGGTGACCAGCGACAAGGGCATCGGCTTGCAGCGACGGATGCTGCGGCGCGCACTCGAGACGGTGGCCGCGGGGGGCGACCCGCCGGGGCTGTCGTTCGAGGACAGCGCCGTGGTCAGGATCCCGAGCGGAAACTTCTTTGCCTGAAGCGCGCCGCCTTCAGCAGTAGCGCGGATCGTGCTGCCGCGGGAGCTGGGTCACCAGATGGGGCGCGTGACGCGCGGTTTCGGCCAGCTTCTCGGGGGAAATCGGGCTGGCGAACTGCAGCCCGACCGTGAGCTCGCGCATCCACCTGACTTCGGCGAAGGCGTGGCAGTCCATCCACTTGAGGACGCAGACCCCGAACGCGTGCGGCACCGGCAGCCGCACTCGCGCGCCATCCTCGGACATGTCCTCGACAACGACAGTGAGGTGCCGCTCGAGCGTGATCAGGCGCGCGGGCATGCCGAGGCGGAACCGCGGCGTCTGGCGCCGGCAGATCCATTGTTCGATGCGTGCAGTCTGTTCCATGCGCTCAAGCTAAGCGGATATGGTAAAGTTTGCGCTAACCTTACCCCCGGGGACTAATCCTTACCGCTCAACTTGAGAATTTAACCGAATATGTCGCGGTTGCGCCGCTGGGTCATGCCCTGCTGGTCACAGTGAGGGCCGCCGGACAGCAACGAGGCCGATGCTAGCCGCTCACTACCTTGAGCAACTTGCGCTCCATCGGCGCCAGCACGCCGGCCAGCTCGTGTCCGCGCTTGAGCACCTGGCCGTGCTCGCCGAACAGCGCCCACATGCCCTGGCGCTGGCGCAGCGCCGGGCGCTTCTCGAGCCGCATCTGGGGAACGTCCGCGGTGCGCCGGAAGGCGGCGAAGCTGGCGCAGTCGCGCGTGAAGTCCATCGCGTAGTCGCGCCATTCGCCGGCCGCGACCATGCGTCCGTAGAGAACGAGAATCCGTTGCAGCTCGGCCCGCTCGAAGCCGACTTGCGCCGGCGAGGCATGCGGTGCGTGCGAGAGCGGAAAGGGGACGACGGCGCCTTCGATCGGCCCCGCCCGCATCAGCGCTTCGCGCTCCGCTTGCGGGCGGCCGGCTCGGGCACCGCTTCGTCGCCGCGGATACCCTCCTTGAGCGCCTCGATCTCGGCGCGCAGCAGGGCGATCTCGGCTTCGAGCTGCATCACGCGCTCGGCCGAAGGTTCGCAGGGCTCGTCGCACGGAGTGCCGTAGGGAATGAATTCCTTGAGCCAGGTCTCGGCCGGGACCAGCGTCGAGCGGGCCTTGAGGCCGACCATTGTCGCGCCCTCGGGGACATCCTCGGTGACCACCGCGTTGGCGCCGACGCGGGCCCGCTCGCCGACGACGATCGGGCCGATGATCTGCGCGCCCGAACCGATGATCACGTTGTCGCGCAGCGTCGGATGGCGCTTGCCGCCGATGCCGTTGGTCGGGTTGGTGCCACCGAGCGTGACGCACTGGTAGATCGTCACGTTGTCGCCGATCTCGGCGGTCTCGCCGATCACCGTGAAGCCGTGGTCGATGAAGAAGTTGCGGCCGATCTTGGCCCCCGGGTGAATGTCGATCCCCGTCAGCCAGCGCGCGGTGTGGTTGACCACGCGGGCGAGGAAGTAGAGCTCGCCTTCGTAGAGCCAGTGCGCGAGCCGGTGAAAGCCGAGCGCCCAGACGCCCGGATAGATGAGGATTTCCCAGCGCGACCTCGGCGACGGGTCGCGGGCCCGGACCGAGTCCAGATAGGCGGTGAGCCGATCGAACATTTGCCGCGATTCTCCCTGAAATCGATCCTCAAAGCAAGCGCGGCTCGTCGGGCCCGTGAACGGCCTCGAGCGCGGCGCGCCATATAGAGTGGGTGGCTGGAACCTTGCGTTCAAGGCTGATCCGGTCGATCGCGGCGACGAGCCGCTCGAGATCGGCGAAGGCGCGGCCGGCCCGCGGCACGAGGTAGGCGGTGGCGTCGGCCGCGAGCGGCAGGCCGCGCTGCTCGGCGAGCGCGAGCAGCAGGTCCTCGACCATCGCATCGTCGGGGACGCCGATCTCGAGCTGCAGTCCGGCCCCGAGGCGCGAGCGCAGGTCCGCGAGCGCAATCTGCCAAGGTGGCTCACCGCCGACGAGCAACAGCGGCGTGCCCGCTTCCTGCGCGCGATTCCACAGGTGGAACACCGCGGTCTCGTCGAGCCGGTGGGCATCGTCGACCGCCTCGCCCTTGCCGCTCGAGGCGAACCAGCGCGCGAGCAGCGACTTGCCCGAGCGCGGCGGCCCGAGCAGGACGGCGGTGCGGAAGGGCCAGGTTTCGGGCGCGGCAAGCGCCTCGACGGCAGCCGCATTGGCGTTGCCGACAACGATCCGCGCGGGGCCGGAGGGGCTCAGCGGCAGGACGATCTGCGACACGGGCGCGCCTCAGCGCGAGATGGCGAGCGCGTTGCTGCCCACGGTGACCTGCCAGCCGGCGGCGCGCAGCGCGTTGGCCAGCCCGTCGAGGTCGCCGAGGTAGGTCACGCGAAGCACCGAGGTGCCGCCGACCGCGGTGCTGCTGAC
>JAEZES010000138.1 GCA_023432995.1 Pseudomonadota bacterium | reverse complement strand
TCGGCAGCGTCAGTTGTGTATTAGAGACAGGAGCTGTTCGTGCCCACTTCTGCCGGGCGGGTCGAGGCGCCCGTGGCGGCGGCGCGGCGCGAGGTGCGGGTGGCGATCCAGATCGCGCCGCCGAAGGGGGCGGATGCGCCGGCTATGCTGCGGCGCTCGGCGCGGCAGGTGGCGAGTTCGGTGCGGCGGGCGTTGCGTGAGGTTTGAGGGGTTTCGCGGGTCGGGGGCGGTGCGGTCTTTTTGCACGCGAAGACGCGAAGAGGTCGAGCCCGCGGCAAAGCCGCTTTCATCCGGGGACCTCACTGCAGGCGGCAGCGTCGGAATCTTGAGGGCGGCTTCGCCGCAAGACGCGCCATCTTCGCGTCGTCGCGTGATCAAAAACAATGAGCCCCCCAGGTCGGAGAAGAGCGATGGCATTCTGGCTCGCCGGCAAGCGCGAGGGACAGCAGGCGGAGTGGATCCAGCGGTTCGATCCGCGGTTCTGGACCGTCGACTTCCCGCGGCCGATGATGGCCTCGGTGGTCACGACGGGGCCGGATTCGCTGCGGGTCGAGCTCGAGTTCCACCACGCCAACGCGCTCGCCGGGCTGATCTGGGATTCGGTCGACCGGCTCGACCACCCGCTGCTCGCCTACGACACCGACCGCGACTATTCGCGCACGACGCTCAGCTTTCGCTGGCGGTCGGGCGGGGTGTTGCCGCTCGACGCGGTGCACGGGCCGACGCTGACGATCGAAGGGCGCGACGCAGCCGATGCGCCCCGGACTTGGTACGTGCGGCCGTGGAAATACGCGGTCGGCACGCCCGAGGACGCGGTCGTGACGCTGCCGTTCTCGGCGCTGTCGGGCGGCTGGGAGGCGAGCGGCGACCCGGTCTGGCCGCACGCGATAGAGCGGATGTTCGTCTCGCTGGCGCCACCGGGATACGACCCAGGCGATGCGGGACTGCTGCCGGCACGCGTCGACGGCTGGATCGAGCTTTCGGCGATCGCCTGCACCGGCGATCGGCCCATGCTGGCGATCGGCGACGTCATGCTGCCGCCGCACGACCTCGGCATGGCGACGGCCTACGACGACAGCTACAACGTGACGCCGGCGCGGCTGCTGCGGACGATCCGCGGCCTCGGCTACAGAGGGTCGATCGTCCACTACCTCGGCATGAGCCACTATTACCGGCTCGAGTCGGCGGGCGGCGCGCTTCAGGCGACCACGCACTTGTGCGGGCCGGCCGAGACCTGGCACGCGGCCTATTTCGCGGCCTGCGCGGCGCAGGGCTACCGGCCGATCGCCTCGTTGTCGTACGAGCTGTTCGCCGAGCATTGCCCGCAGGCCTGGCAGCAGCGCTTCTTCGACGGCACGCCGGCTCTGACCGGGTGGGTGCCGCCGTCGACGCTGCTGTCGCCGGCGAACGCGGAGGCGATGGGTTTCCTGCAGCTGATCGCCGAACGGGTCGTCGCCCTGCTCGTCGCCGCCGGGCTGCCGGTGGCGTTCCAGATCGGCGAGCCGTGGTGGTGGACCACGGCGGACGGGCGGATCGCGCTCTACGACGATGCGGCGCAGGCGCTGTTCGGGGGCGACCAGCCGGCGATCGACGACTTGCGGGCGCCGCTTTCGGCGGCCCAGCTAGACCTGCTCGACCAGGCGGGCGCGGCGCTGGCGCAATCGACCGGCGCCTTGCGCGACGCGGTGAACACAGCCGCCGGCGACGCCGAAGTGCTGCTGCTGCTGTTCACGCCCACCGTGCTCGACCCGGCGATGCCCGAACTGCCGCGGGCCAACCTGCCGCCCGGCTGGGCCTGGCCGCTGTACGACCGGCTCCAACTCGAGGACTATGACTGGCTGACTGCCGGGGCCGAGGCGCGGCGCCGGCGCGGTTACGCCGAGATGCAGCAGCGGCTCGGCTACCCGGCCGACCGGCAGGACTACCTTGCCGGCTTCGTGCTGCTGCCGGCGAACGCGGACGCCTACTGGCGGCGGATCGACGAGGGGTTGGACGAGGCCGCCAGGCGCGGCGTCGGCCGCCGGTTCGTGTGGGCGCTGCCGCAAGTCGCGCGCGACGGATACACGCGCCTGCCGCCCGTGGAGGACACCGCCATGCAAGCCTTCGACGATGTGCCCTATCCGCTGGCGCTCGGCCGCGATGCCGGGGTGAGCGCCGAGTTCTCGACTTCGGTCGCGCTGACCGCCTCGGGCCACGAACGGCGCGGCAGCCACTGGAGCGACGCGCGGCTGCATTTCGACGTCGGCCCGGGAATCCGCTCGGAAGCCGAGCTCGGCACGCTGATCGCCTTCTTCCGCGCCCGCCGCGGCGCCGCGCGCGGGTTTCGCCTGCGCGACCCGTTCGATTTCAGCTCGCACGGCATGGCCGGCGTGCCCGAGGCGACCGACCAGCTCATCGGCACCGGCGACGGGCTGACCGCGCGCTTCCGGCTGCGCAAGCTTTACGGTGGGCCCGAGCCGCAGGAGCGGGCGATCACCCGGCCCCGCGCGAACAGCGTCGCCGTCGCGGTCGACGGCGTTGCGGCGAGCGGGTGGACGCTCGACGACGGCGGCTGGATCGTATTTGCCGACGCACCCGCCCCCGGCGCCCAAATCACCGCCGGCTTCCTGTTCGACGTTCCCGTCAGATTCGAGGCCGACCGACTCGACATCTCGGCGACCGCGTTTGCCGCCGGCGAGGCGCCGTCGGTGCCGCTGGTCGAGATCCGCGAGGCGGCATGAGCCGGGTGTTCCTGCGCGCCCCGCTCGAGGGCGTGGCCACCTTCTGGCGCATCCGCCGGCGCGATGGGATCACGCTCGGGCTGACCAGCCACGACCGCGACCTGTGGTTCGACGGCGTGCGCCACCGCGCCGCGCCGGGCATGCTGCCGAGCGCGATCCGCCGCTCGAGCGATCTCGCGCCCGACAGCGCCGAAGTGCACGGCGCGCTGACCCACGACAGCATCGCCGCCGAGGACCTCGCCAGCGGCCGGTTCGACGGCGCCGGGGTCGAGATCGGCGTGGTCGACTGGGAAAGCCTCGAGCGCGCGGTGCTCTATCGCGGCGAGATCGGCGAGGTGAGCGAGGAAGCCGGCCGGTTCGGCGCCGAGCTGATCTCGGCCAAGGCGGCGCTCGAGGCCGACCTCGTGCCGCGTACGAGCCCGACCTGCCGGGCGCCGTTCGGCGGACCCGGCTGCACGCTCAACCTCGGGCGATTCACCCACGAGGCGGTGCTGGTGGCAATCGAAGCGAGCGCCAACCGGGCCAGCTTTGCCGGCGGGCTCGCCCCCGCCGCGCTGAGCCAGGGCAGCGTGCGGTGGATCGACGGGCCCCATGCGGGGATGACGATGCAGGTGATCGGGGCCGACAGCGACGGGCTCGTGCTCGACGTCGCGCTCGATGCCGGACTCGCGCCCGGATGCCGGGCGCTGCTGCGCGAGGGCTGCGACCACACACTACCGACGTGCGCCGGGCGCTTCGGCAATGCGGTCAACTTCCAGGGCGAGCCGTTCGTGCCGGGCAACGACCTGCTCGCGCGCTATCCGCGACAGCCGCAATGAGCGGCCTCGCCCTGGCCGAGGCGGCCGAGAGCTTCATCGGCGCCGCGTTCCGCCTGCGCGGTCGCGATCCGCTGATCGGGTTCGATTGTCTCGGCCTCGTGCTCGTGGCGATGGCGGAGATCGGCCGGCCAGTCCCGCTGGCGATCAGCTACGGGCTGCGCAATCGTGAACCCGAGCGCCTGCTCGGGCTGGCCGCCAAGGCGGGCTTCGCCGAGACTCGCTCACCGCTCGAGGCGGGCGACCTGCTGCTGTTCGACGCCGGCCCGGCGCAACTGCATCTCGCGCTCGTCGGCCTCGAGGGCGGCATCGTGCACGCCCATGCCGGGCTCGGCCGCGTGGTGCACACACCCTTCCCGCTGCCGTGGCCGGTCGTCCGCCACTGGCGGCTGCGCGCCTGAAAGGGACCGTTCCGATGGCCACGCTGGTCTTCACTGCGCTCGGCACCGCGCTGGGCGGGCCGCTCGGCGGCGCGCTCGGCTCGCTCGTCGG
>JAEZES010000129.1 GCA_023432995.1 Pseudomonadota bacterium | reverse complement strand
AGATGCCCGAGGGCCCGGTGGCGAGCGAAGACCGAAAGGTGGTCCCGCCCCGGCGCGCTGAAATGAAGCAGTCGATGGAAGCGCTGATCCACCACTTCAAGCTCTACACCGAGGGCTTCCACGTGCCCGCGGGCGAGGTCTACGTCGCCACCGAGAGCCCGAAGGGCGAATTCGGCGTTTACCTGGTCAGCGACGGCAGCAACAAGCCGTACCGCTGCAAGATCCGCCCGACGGCGTTCAGCCACCTGCAGGCGATGGATTTCATGTCGAAAGGCCACATGCTCCCCGACGCGACCGCCATTCTCGGGGCGATCGACGTGGTGTTCGGGGAGTGCGACCGGTGAAACTGACTTCGCTGGAGCGGCTGTCGATCCTTGCCTGCGTGACGGGCCTTGCGCTGCTGGCGATGTTCTTCACCGCCGTGCTGCTCGAGGTGCCGCAGCCCGAGTGGCTGCCGCTGGTAATCTCGGCGATCGCCGGGTTCGAGCTGTTCATGGTGCTCGACACGCTGCGCCGGCGGCGGGCGGACGGAGGGTCGAATGGCTGACCGTCACATCGAGCCCGACACGCCCGAGTTGCGCGCTCGCTGGGGCAGCTTCGCCTGGACCGCCGAGAACGCCGCCAAGGCCAAGGAGGTCGTCGCGCGCTATCCCGAGGGGCGTCAGCGCTCGGCGGTGATGGCGTTGCTCGACCTCGCCCAGCGGCAGGTCGGGGCGGAGACCCAGACCCAGGGTTGGTTGCCGATACCCGTGATCGAGTTCGTCGCGCGCGAGCTCGACATGCCGGTGATCCGCGTGCTCGAGGTGGCGACGTTCTACTTCATGTACAACCTCGTCCCCGTCGGCCGCTTCCACGTGCAGGTCTGCGGCACCACGCCGTGCATGCTGCGCGGCTCGGACGACCTCATCGCCGCGTGCAAGAGTCGCGGGATGAAGAAGGGCCACACGACCGGCGACGGGCTGTGGACGCTGACCGAGGTCGAATGCATGGGCAACTGCGCCTCGGCGCCGATGGTGCAGATCAACGACGACAACTACGAGGACCTGACGGCCGAACGGCTCGAGCACATCCTCGACGAGCTCGCCGCCGGGCGCCAGCCGAAGACCGGTACGCAGGAGCCCGGCCGCCACACCGTCGAGCCGCTTGGCGGGCCGACGACGCTGAAGGAAATGGTCAGCGAGAACCACGACTACCGGGGGGAATGGTAGCATGGAGCTGATCATCCCCATTGCCGTCGCGCTGCTCCTGATCGTGGTCGCGTGGAAGGTCTTCAAGGGGCTGGTGAAGACGCTGGCCCTCGTCGCGATCGCGGTGCTGGCCGTGTACTACGTCTATCAGTCCGGAGGGTTCGGCTGATGAGCCTCCAGGACAAGGACCGCATCTTCACCAACCTCTACGGCTACCAGGACTGGCGCCTGAAGGCCGCGCAGGCGCGCGGCGACTGGGACCAGACCAGGAAGCTGATGGAGATCGGCCAGGACGCGATCATCGAGGAAATCAAGGCCTCGGGCCTGCGCGGCCGTGGCGGGGCGGGGTTCCCGACCGGGCTCAAGTGGTCGTTCATGCCCAAGGAGAGCAAGGACGGCCGGCCGAGCTTCCTGGTCATCAACGCCGACGAATCCGAGCCCGGTTCGTGCAAGGATCGCGAGATCATCCGCCACGATCCGCACAAGCTGATCGAAGGCGCGCTGGTGGCCGGCTTCGCGATGCGCGCACGGGCGGCCTACATCTATATCCGCGGCGAGTTCATCCGCGAAGCCGAGACGCTGTTCGCGGCCGTGGCCGAGGCCTACGAGGCCGGGCTGCTGGGCAAGAACGCCGCCGGCTCGGGCTACGACTTCGACGTCTTCGTCCATCGCGGCGCGGGCGCCTACATCTGCGGCGAAGAGACCGCGCTGATCGAGAGCCTCGAGGGCAAGAAGGGCCAGCCGCGGCTCAAGCCGCCGTTCCCGGCGGGCGCGGGCCTCTACGGCTGCCCGACGACGGTCAACAACGTCGAGAGCATCGCCGTCGTGCCGACCATCCTGCGCCGCGGGGCGAGCTGGTTCGCCAGCTTCGGGCGCGAGAACAACAAGGGCACCAAGCTGTTCCAGATCTCCGGCCACGTCGACAAGCCGTGCGTGGTCGAGGAAGAGATGGGCATTCCGTTCCGCGAGCTGATCGAGAAGCACTGCGGCGGCATTCGCGGCGGTTGGGACAACCTGCTGGCAGTAATCCCGGGCGGCTCCTCGGTGCCGCTGGTGCCGGCCGAGCAGATCATCGACGCGCCGATGGACTTCGACGGGCTCAGGGACCTCGGCTCTGGCCTCGGCACCGCCGCGGCGATCGTAATGGACAAGTCGACCGACATCGTCCGCGCGATCAGCCGGATCAGCTACTTCTACAAGCACGAGTCGTGCGGCCAGTGCACGCCCTGCCGCGAGGGCACCGGGTGGATGTGGCGGGTGATGGAACGCCTGCGCACCGGCGAGGCCGAGATCGACGAGATCGACACGCTGTTCCAGGTCACCAAGCAGGTCGAAGGCCACACCATCTGTGCGCTCGGCGATGCCGCCGCCTGGCCGATCCAGGGCCTGATCCGCCACTTCCGCCCCGAGCTCGAGCGGCGTATCGCCGAGCGACAGGGAGCGATGCAGGAGGCGGCCGAGTGACACCGCTGCGTCCGGCGATCCTGGGCCTCGTGCTGCTGGGCGCCGTCCCGGCTGCGGCGCAGGACGTCAACATGATGCAGATGCAGGCGCGCAGCAACGCGGGCCGCGAACCCATGGGCGATCCGGTGATGACCCATGACTTCGCGGTCTGCGTTGCGCGCAAGCACGGTGGAACCCGAGTTCTCGAGATGCTGCCCAACACCAACGACGAGATCGACTTCGTCTGGGGCACGTCACGCTACGGCGAGGTCAATTGCGGCCCGGAAAACCGGCGCCCGATTGTGGGCGCGCGGTTCATGCGTGGCGGCGCGGCCGAGTACCTGCTGAAAGACGGCAGGACCGACCAGGCGATCTTTCCCATGCCGACGAACGAGCAACTGGCCGGGCTGAGCCCCGACACGCGCGCAGCGGTGATCTTCATCCAGATCGGCGAATGTGCGGCGGAGGGCAACGCCGCCGGCGTCGAGGCGCTGATGGCGACCGACGTCGGCAGCCCCGACGAGCGCGCGGCGTTCGCCGGCGTCGTGCCTTCGCTCGACGCCTGCGTGCCGGAAGGGATCGATTTCGCGCTGCCGCGGCTGCTCGCCCGCGCCTACCTCGCGGAAGGGGCTTACCGCAGGGCCGTGGCGGGCGGGGCGAACACCCCTGCGCCGAGGACCGCGCAGTGACGCGCGCCAGCTTCGTGGGCGGCTCTTTGGCTGCCGGCTGGCTGCTGCTCGCCGGCACGTCTGCGGCGGCGCAGACCCCGGCGCACTTGTCGACGCGCAACATTTCGCCGGCGGAGCAGGCTCGCGACACGATGAACCGGTTCGCGAACTGCGTGGTCAGGGCGCGTCCGAACATGGCCAAGGAGGCCATCGCCGCCCGCCCCGGTCCTGAGGGCACGGCCGCGCTGCTGGACCTGGTCAAGCGCGAGTGCCTCGCCGGAGGCGAGCTGCGCATGGACCCACACATCTTCCGCGGGGCGATCTCCCGTGCGCTGTACCTGCGCGAGTTCGGGGAGAACGCCGCGGCACCGAGTTTCGCGCCCGACGGTCCCGACGAGCGACCCGAACTGCGCTCGTTCGGTGAGTGCGTGATCCGCGCGGCGCCCGAGGCGGCCCGCGTGTTCGTCGTGGCCGACGTCGCGACGCCCGCGGAAAGACAGGCGATCGCCGAGCTCAGGCCGGCGATGAACGGCTGCATCAATCCGCGCGAACAGATCGCCTTCACGCCCGCCGCGCTCGAGGCGCACCTCGCCGAAGCGCTTTACCGGAATTCGGTGGCGCAAGCGCGCGGCACGGCATCGGGGGGAGGGGTGCAATGAGGCTCGTGGCTCTGGTCGTGGCGATGGCTGCGGCGTGCACGCTGGCGGTCGACGTCGCCGCACAGTCGAACAGCGACGACTTTACGCCGCTCAACTCGCGCATCCGCCGGGATCGGCAGTTCCCGACCTCGCTGCACAATCCGTGGGGCGACCAGACGAACGAGGTCAGCCGCAAGCGTAACCGGGCGATGCTCGCCCAGTTCAGCAAGTGCGTCTACAACCGCTCGCGCGAAGGGTCGCTGTCGCTGCTTCAGCGGACCGACTACGGGTTCAACGACTTTGCCCAGGTCGGCCTCGAGACCGACCGCGCGGTCCGCACTTACGGCTTTCGCGACTGCCTGAGCCGCGTGGCGAGCACGCACGGCACGGGTGTGCAGCTGCGCTTCAGCGCCGGCGGCTTGCGCCAGTGGCTGCTCGAGGAGGCCTATTTCGCCCGTTACCCCGAGGCCCCGACGTGGATCAGCGCCGGGTACGTGATCGGGCCGCGCAGCTACCCGCTGTCGGCCGACAACCCGGGGGTCAGCGGGCCGATGGACTTTGCCGACTGCGTGATCGCGGCCGACCCGTTTACCGCCGACTTCTTTTACCGCACGGCACCGGATTCGGACGACGAGAAGCGCGCGATCGAGGCGCTGACGCCGGCGCTCGGGCCGTGCCTGCCGCAAGGCGTCCAGGTCCAGCTGTCGCCGTACCTGCTGCGGGTGTGGTTGGGCGAAGGGCTGTGGCACGCGGCCAACAACAGCGCACCGGCGCCGGCCGAGGGCGGCGGGGCGGAGGCGGCCCAATGACATCGCCCCGTTCCTCGAAGTCCTCGTCGATTTCTTCGTTCTTGGAAGCCCCTGATGCCTAAAGTTACCATCGACGGTCAGGAGATCGAGGTCCCCAACGGGGCGACCGTGCTGCAGGCCTGCGAGCTGGCCGGCAAGGAGATCCCGCGCTTCTGCTACCACGAGCGGCTGTCGATCGCCGGCAACTGCCGGATGTGCCTGGTCGAGGTGAAGCCCGGGCCGCCGAAGCCGCAGGCGAGCTGCGCGCTGCCCGCGACCGACGGGCAGGAAATCCGCACCGACAGCGAGATGGTCCGCGCCGCGCGCGAAGGGGTGATGGAGTTCCTGCTGATCAACCATCCGCTCGATTGCCCGATCTGCGACCAGGGCGGCGAGTGCGACCTGCAGGACCAGGCCGTCGCCTACGGCCGCGGCGCCTCGCGCTACGGCGAGAACAAGCGGGCGGTGACCGAGAAGTACATGGGTCCGCTGATCAAGACGATCATGACCCGCTGCATCCACTGCACCCGCTGCGTGCGCTTCTCCGAGGAGATCGCCGGGGTCGATGAAATCGGCGCGCTGTACCGCGGCGAGGACATGCAGATCACCACCTACCTCGAGCGGGCGGCGAAGCACGAGCTGTCGGCCAACGTCAACGACCTGTGTCCGGTCGGCGCGCTGACCCACAAGCCTTACGCATTCGAGGCGCGGCCGTGGGAACTGAAGAAGACGCTGGGCATCGACGTCAGCGACGCGATGGGCTCGAATATCCGCGTCGACAGCCGCGGGCGCGAGGTCCTGCGCGTGCTCCCGCGCAACAACGACGACGTCAACGAGGAATGGCTCAGCGACAAGGGGCGCTGGCAGGTCGACGGGCTCACCCGGCGGCGCCTCGACAAGGTGTGGATCCGCCGGAAGGGCAAGCTCGAGCAGGCGAGCTGGAACGAGGCGTTCGAGGCGATCGCCAAGGCCAAGCCGGGCAAGTCGATCGCGGCGGTCGCCGGCGACCTGCTCGACTGCGAGACGATGTTCGCGGCCAAGGCGCTGCTGCGTGCGATGGGCTCGAGCCTGATCGAGAGCCGCCAGGGCGGGATGGCCTATCCGGCGGACAACCTCGCGGCGGTCAACTTCAACTCGACCTTTGCCGGGATCGAACTGGCCGATGCGGTGCTGATCGTCGGCAGCCACGTGCGCTGGGAAGCGCCGCTGCTCAACGTTCGGCTGCGCAAGGCGGCCAAGCGCGGGGCCAAGGTGTTCATCGTCGGCCCGCACTGGGATCCGACCTACCCGGCCGAGTTCCTCGGCGACGACGCCGCAGTGCTCCGCAAGCTTCCGGCGCATGTCGCCGAAGCGATGGCAAAGGCCGAGCGGCCGGCGGTGATCGTCGGCGCGGGCGGCCTCGTCGCGGGCGCGCTCGGTCCGGCGCTGGCGCTGGCCGAGCAGTGGAAGCTCGCCCGCGATAGGTGGAACGGCTTCAACGTGCTGCACCTCGCCGCCGCCCGCATGGGCGCGCTGATGCTCGGTTTCGCGCAAAAGGGCGGAATGGCGGATATCGTCACCGCCAAGCCCAAGGTCCTGCTGGCGCTCGGCGCCGACGAGATGGATTTCGGTCCGTTCGAGGATGCGCTCAAGGTCTACATCGGCCACCACGGCGACCGGGGCGCGCACGCGGCGGACATCATCCTGCCGGCCAGCGCCTACACCGAGAAGGCCGGGACTTACGTCAACACCGAGGGCCGGGTGCAGTTCGCCGACAAGGCGGTGTTCGCGCCGGGCGACGCGCGCGAGGACTGGACGATACTGCGCGCGCTCGCCGATGCGTTCGGGGTTTCGGTCGGTTTCGACAGCTTCGACCAGCTGCGCGCGGCGATGATCGCCGAGGTGCCGGCGCTCGGCCGCGAGGGCCTCGCCGACTACGGCGCGCTGCCCAAGGCCGACGCGAAGGCCAAGGCGGAAGGCCGGATCGCCTATCCGATCAACGACTTCTACCTGACCAACCCGATCGCCCGGGCGGCGCCGACGATGCAGCGCTGCTCGGCCGAGCTGCTCCACGGCGAGGACTTGGCGGAGGCGGCGGAATGAACCGGCGCGACATGCAATTAAATAGGGACTGTCCCTATTTTTCGACCGGCGCCGCAATGCCCGGGCGCCGCGCGCGCCTGAAACAGGGACAGTCCCTATTTAATTGCGCGAGGGACGGCCGATGACCGCCTGGTTTCAATCCCTCGGCATGACCTACGAGTGGGCGTGGTTCGTCGCGACCATCATCGGCATCCTGCTGATCGCGCTGCCGCTGATGCTGGCGGTGGCGATGATCATCTACGCCGACCGCAAGATCTGGGCGGCGATGGCGCTCAGGCGCGGGCCCAACGTGGTCGGGCCGTTCGGGCTGCTGCAGAGCTTCGCCGACGGGCTCAAGGTGTTCCTGCAGGAAACGATCATCCCCTCGGCGTCGAACAAGGGCATTTTCCTGATCGCGCCGATCGTCACTTTCACGGTCGCGCTGATGGCCTGGGCGGTGATCCCGATCAACTCGGGCGCGGTGCTCGCCGACATCAACGTGGGGCTGCTGTACATCCTCGCGATCAGCTCGCTCGGCGTCTACGGGGTGGTCATGTCGGGCTGGGCTTCGAACTCGAAGTACCCGTTCTTCAGCGCGATGCGCGCCGCGGCTCAGATGATTTCTTACGAAGTCTCGATCGGCTTCATCCTGATCTGCGTGGTCTTGTGGGCCGGCAGCTTCAACCTCAACGCGATCATCGAGGCGCAGCGCGCGCACGGGCTGGGGATCGTCAATGGCTTCTGGTTCAACCTGCTGCTGTTTCCGATGTGGGTCGTGTTCCTGATCTCCTCGCTGGCCGAGACTGCGCGCGCGCCGTTCGACCTGACCGAGGCCGAGAGCGAACTCGTCGCCGGCTACCAGACCGAATACTCGTCGATGAGCTTCGCGCTGTTCTGGCTCGGCGAGTACGCCAACGTGCTGCTGATGTGCGCGCTCAACGCGATCCTGTTCTTCGGCGGCTGGCTGCCGCCGCTCGAATGGGAGCCGCTGTACTGGATCCCCGGTTGGATCTGGCTGTTCGCCAAGATCTTCCTGTTCTTCTTCATTTTCAGCTGGGTCAAGGCGACCGTCCCCCGCTTCCGCTACGATCAGCTGATGCGCCTCGGCTGGAAGGTGTTCCTGCCCCTCAGCCTGATCTTCGTGGTGCTGGTCTCCGGCTGGCTGATGCTGACGAGGTACGGGCCCTGTGCCAACGCCGGCTCTGCGGTCGGATGGACCGTTTATGCCCCGGTCGATGACAGCAAGATCGAGGCATGCAAATGACCGTCGCCCAGCTCATCAAGTCGTTCACCCTGTGGGAGTTCGTGAAGGCCCATGCCCTCACGCTGAAGTACTTCTTCAAGCCCAAGGCGACGATCAACTACCCGTTCGAGAAGAACCCGCTCAGCCCGCGCTTCCGCGGCGAGCACGCGCTGCGCCGCTATCCCAACGGCGAGGAGCGCTGCATCGCCTGCAAGCTGTGCGAGGCGGTCTGTCCGGCGCAGGCGATCACGATCGAGGCCGAGCCGCGCGAGGACGGATCGCGGCGCACGACGCGCTACGACATCGACATGACCAAGTGCATCTACTGCGGCTTCTGCCAGGAAGCCTGCCCGGTCGATGCGATCGTCGAGGGGCCGAACTTCGAATACTCGACCGAGACGCGCGAGGAGCTGCTCTACGACAAGGCGAAACTGCTGGCCAACGGGGACAAGTGGGAGCGGGCGCTCGCCGCGAACCTTGAAGCCGATGCGCCCTACCGTTAGGGGCCGCGCGCAACGATGATCCAGGTCCTCGCCTTCTACCTCTTTGCCGGGCTCATGCTCGCTTCAGCCGTGGCGG
>JAEZES010000073.1 GCA_023432995.1 Pseudomonadota bacterium | reverse complement strand
GCATCGCGTGGCCGACGCGCCCGTCGAGCACGACCGCGGCTTCGCACCCCGCCTCGACCGCGTGGACGCAGGTCTCGAGCTTGGGGATCATCCCGCCGCTGATGGTGCCATCGGTCGTGAGCTGGGCGATGTCGGTCGGGGTCAGGTCGGTCAGCAGCTGGCCCTGCTTGTCGAGCACCCCGGGGACGTCGGTCAGCAGGAACAGCCGCGCAGCGCCGAGCGCGGCGGCGATCGCACCGGCCATCGTGTCGGCGTTGATGTTGTAGGTCTCGCCGTTCGCGCCCGCGCCGATCGGGGCGACGACCGGGATCATCCCGGCCTGGCTGACCGTGTCGAGGATCGTCGTGTCGATCGCCTTCGGCTCGCCGACGAAACCGAGGTCGATCGCCTGCTCGATCTGGCTGTCGGGGTCCTTGGTCGTGCGCGCGACCTTGCTCGCGGTGCACAGCCCGCCGTCCTTGCCCGAGAGCCCGATCGCCTTGCCACCGGCCTGGGAGATCCAGCCGACCAGTTCCTTGTTGATCGCGCCCGAGAGGACCATCTCGGCGACGTCGGCGGTCGCCTTGTCGGTCACGCGGAGGCCGTCGACGAAGCGCGATTCGACGCCGAGCTTCTTGAGCATCGCGCCGATCTGCGGTCCGCCGCCGTGGACCACGACCGGGTTGATGCCGACCGCCTTGAGCAGCACGATGTCCTGCGCGAAGTCGCGCGCCGCGTCGGGATCGCCCATCGCGTGCCCGCCGTACTTCACCACGAAGCTGCGCCCGGCGTAGCGCTGGAAGTAAGGCAGGGCCTCGATCAGCGTCTCCGCCTTGGCGAGCATCTGCTTGTTGTCGGACGCGGTCATCGGCGCGCGCAATAGGGCCTGCGCCGAGCCCGGGCAATGCCCTGCGGAAAGCCGGCCGTCGGCCTCGCCCCCTCATCCTATCCATGTTAGGCCGAAGCGACGGCCGGCCCCGGCCCAAGAAGGACGGAAGCGACCCGCATGGAAGAGTTCGAAGCGCGGCTTGCCGCGGCCTACCAGGCTTGGCACGAGTCGCGCGGCCGGACCCCCGACCGGTTCTTCGCGCTCTACGCCGACGACATCGAGTTGCACTCGATCCTCGAAGCCTCGCTGTTCGACGAGATGCGCGGGCCGTTCGTCGGCAAGCCGGCGGCGATCGCCTATTTCGCGGCCATCGCCGAGCAGTGGGAAATGGTCTCGGCGCGGCTCGACGACCTGATCGCGGGCGGCGACAAAATCGTCGCGACCGGCCACGCCACCTGGCGCAACCTCAAGACGCTGCGGATGGTCTCGGGACCCAAGGTCGACGTGTGGACCGTGCGCGACGGGCTCGCGGTGCACTTCCTCGAGATGTTCGACAGCTACGGCTGCGCCCGCGCGCTCGGGCTGGTCGACCCGCCGCCCGAGGACTGAACCGCGCGAGCGCCGGCCCGGTTCAGGCGTAGCTGAGCGCGGACCTCCGCCGCCGCATCGCCCCGCCCACCAGGCCGAAGCCGAGGATCATCATCGCCCACGTCGCCGGCTCGGGGACGGCGCTCCGCAGCGCGACGTTGTCGATGAGGTTGCCGATGTTACCCGGACCGGCCTGCTGGTCGAACGAGATGTTGTAGTTGCCCGCGGTGAGAACCGAGAAGGTGCCGCTGTAGGTGGTCCACGGGGCGTTCGATGCGAGCGGCCCGAGGGTCACGGAGAAGGGGGTGTTGGCACCGCCGTCGCTGATGAAAGCGCTGAACGACGAAGCCGCGGCGCCGCGCTGGTTGCCGGAGTAGTCGAACGAGAAGGTGTAACTGCCGGCGGCGAGAAAGAATGCCGCGGTGTTCATGATTTCGCCGGTGACCTCGCCGCCAGGGGCGGTGCCGATCAGATCGACGCAAAAGCCGTCGCCGCCCGCACAGGTGATGCCGTAGTTGGGCGTGTCGACGAGGTCGACCGAGCCCTCGACGACGCTCCAGACGCCGCCGCCGTTCCACGGAACCGCCTGGCTGCCATAGCCTTCGAAGTCGTCGACAAAGACGTCAGCTGCACTGGCCGGTAATGCCGCCAGCATGGCGCTGCCGGCCAGTACCGCCGAAAGTGTCTTGCGGATGGTCATGATCCTACCCCCGAAAGTAGCGTCGCTTAGTTTGTGCGACTCGCAAACTTAACGCTAGACCATGGCCGGCTCTCGGGAAACAAGCGATTGCCGGCACCCCTGTTCCAGACCGGGACCCGCCATGGCCGCGCGCCGCCTCAGTCGAAGATCTCCTCGAGCCAGGACTTGCGCTTCTTGTACGGCTTGCCGCGATAGCCCTGGTCGCCGCCGTGGCCGAACCCGCCGTGGGTCAGGCCGCCGGGCGACCACGGGTTCTGCGCCCCGCCATGGTGGAGCGGTTCCGACGGCCGCGGCCCGCCGCCCGCGCCCGCACCCGCGCCCGCCTGGGGAACGCTGCGCTCGATGATCTTGTCGAGCTCGCCGCGGTCGAGCCACACACCGCGGCACTGCGGGCAGTAGTCGATCTCGATTCCCTGGCGGTCGCTCATCGCCAGCGGTACGCGGCACACGGGGCAGGCCATGGCGGCGACTTCGTCCTGGGTCCTCATCGGTTCCTCCTTGGGATCAGTAGGCGAGCGCCCAGTCCGGATCGTCCGCCGTGAGCTCCTCGCATGGATAGGCGTCGCGAATCTGGGCGTTGAAGAAGCGGCCCTTGGAGAACGCGCCGCGGAAGCGGGCCGCGACCTCGGGCGGAACGTGACGGTAGCGGTAGCGGCGCCCGCTGACAAACTCGATCTCGAGCGCGCGGGCCTGCGGGTCGTAGTCGAAGCGGCGAATGACGGTCGAAGGCATACCCGGACAACGCGCGAGCCGCCGTCCCGGGTTCCCGCCGGCCCGCCGGAGCGCGCCTCATGTCTGGTGGCGCGCGTCGGGGAGCATCACTCCGCGGCTGCCGGGCTCGGCGCGTCGGCCGGGGCCGGGCTTTCCGCGGGAGGGACCGGAGTCATCGGCGTCTCGGGCAGCTCCAAGTCCTCGACTCCCTCGGCGTCGGCGTCGGTGACGATCAGCTCGCCGCCGCCGACGTCCTCGACCCCGGCTTCGTAGGTCTTCTCCTCGGCCGGCTCGTCGCTGCCGCAGGCGGCAAGCGCCAGCGCGGCGGGGAGCGGGAGCAGCAGGTACAGGGGCATGCGTCGCATCACGGGTCTCCTTGTCGTTCGGGTCATCTTTCGCCGCCCGGTGCGCCGTCGCCATCCGGAGTTTCCCGGGGGGACGGCGCCTCGCGGTCGGCGCGCATCGCCTCGAGCGCGCGCTCGACCGCGCTGACCTCGCCCGGCTGGCGGAAGCCGTCGAGCGCCGGCGCGGCGGCGGCGGGCGAGGACCAGGGCGAGGACGAGGAGACCAACGGTTCCGGCGAACTCGCGTCCGAGCGCTACGCCGAGATGTCGGCCGCCGAGCAGGTGGTGCTCACC
>JAEZES010000063.1 GCA_023432995.1 Pseudomonadota bacterium | reverse complement strand
TCGGCGCGGATCGCCTTCTCTGCGCCTCTGCGCCTCTGCGCGCGAAACAATCTCCGCGTCTCCGCGTCTCCGCGTGAACCACCCCATCACGCCGCCACCTCCGGCAAATGGCGGATCAGCGCGCTGGTGTCCTGCCGCCCGCCGCCCAGCTCCTGGACCTCGGCGTAGAACCGGTCGACCAGCGCGGTCACCGGCAGGTCAAGCCCATGTGCGTCCGCCTCGGCCAGCGCGATCGCGAGGTCCTTGCGCATCCAATCGATGGCGAAGCCGAAGTCGAACTCGCCGCGCGCCATAGTCGTCCAGCGGTTGTCCATCTGCCAGCTCTGCGCCGCCCCGCCCGAGATCGCCTCGAACACCCTGTCGAGGTCGAGCCCGGCCGCCTGCGCGAAGCGGACCCCTTCCGAAAGCCCGGCCAGCACGCCGGCGATGCAGATCTGGTTGACCGCCTTGCACGCCTGCCCGGCGCCGGCCTCGCCGACGTGGACCACGCGCGCCGCGTAGGCGCCGAGCACCGGCCGCGCCGCGTCCATCGCCTCAGCCGCGCCGCCGCACATGATCGAGAGCTCGCCGTTCTCCGCGCCCGCCTGCCCGCCCGAGACCGGCGCATCGAGCGCGAGCACGCCGCGCTGGTGCGCCGCGTCGGCGATCCGCCGCGCGATCGCGGGCGAAACCGTCGTGTGGTCGACGTAAAGCGCGCCCGTCGCCATCGCCGCGAGCGCGCCCGCCTCGCCGAGCACGACCGCGGCGAGATCGTCGTCGTTGCCGACGCAGGTCAGCACCACGTCCTGTCCCCGTGCGGCCTCTGCCGGGCTTGCAGCCACGGCGACGTCGAGCCCCTCGTGCCGCGCCAGCCACTCGTCGGCGCGTGCGGTCGTGCGGTTCCATACGGTGACCCGGTGCCCGGCCCGGGCGAGGTGCCCGGCCATCGGCGCGCCCATCGTGCCGAGACCGAGGAAGGCGATGCGCTTGCTCTCTGTCATCGCGGCCCCAAGTGCCGACTTCGGCCGCGCAAGGCAATCTTTGCCGGGCGGTATTTCCCTTGGCAGGGTTTTTCGGTTACGGCGCGCCGCAGATGGACGGGACCGGGACCCTCGACGCCACCCTCGACGTGGCCGACGTGCGCGCGGCGGCCGAGCGGATCGCCGGGGCGGTCGTGCGCACGCCGATCGCCTACTCGCGGACGCTGTCGGCGATCACCGGGGCCGAGATCTGGCTCAAGTTCGAAAACCAGCAGTTCACCGCCGCCTACAAGGAGCGCGGGGCGCTCAACGCGCTGCTGCTGCTGAGCGACGAGCAACGGGCCCGAGGCGTGATCGCCGCCTCGGCCGGCAACCACGCACAGGGGCTGTCGCACCACGGCACCCGGCTCGGCGTGCCGGTGACGATCGTCATGCCGCGCACGACGCCAACGGTGAAGGTGCTCCAGACCGAGGCCGTCGGCGGCAAGGTGGTGCTCGAAGGTGAGACGTACGACGAGGCCTACGAATACGCCCGCAGCATGGAGCGCCAGCTCGGGCTGACTTTCGTTCACCCGTTCGACGATCCGGTGGTCGCCGCCGGCCAGGGTACGGTCGCCCTCGAGATGCTCGAGGACGCGCCGGAGATCGAAACGCTGGTCATCCCGATCGGCGGCGGCGGGCTGATCTCGGGCATGGGCACGGTGGCCAAGGCGCACCAGCCGCCGATCGAAGTGATCGGCGTGCAGCCGCGGCTGTTTCCGTCGATGTACGGCCGGATCAAGGGCGAGTCCCACCCGTGCGGCGGCGACACGCTGGCCGAGGGCATCGCGGTCAAGGAGCCCGGCTCGTTCACCGCGCGCGTGGTCGCGCGCGTCGTCGACGACATCCTGCTGGTCAGCGAGGCCGACCTCGAGAACGCGGTCTCGCTGCTGCTGCAGATCGAGAAGACGGTGGTCGAGGGCGCCGGCGCCGCCGGCCTCGCCGCGGTGCTCGCGCACCGCGAGCGGTTCGCCGGCAAGAAGATCGGCCTGGTGCTGACCGGCGGCAACATCGACACCCGCCTGCTGGCCAACGTGCTGCTGCGCGACCTCGCCCGCTCGGGCCGGCTCGCCCGGCTGCGCATCTCGCTGCAGGATCGCCCCGGCGCGCTGCTCAAGGTGATGCAGGAGTTCGAGGCGCACAACATCAACATCCTCGAGATCTTCCACCAGCGCATCTTCACCGACCTGCCGGCCAAGGGCCTCGTCACCGACATCGAGTGCGAAGCGCGCGACCGCGCGCAGCTCGACAAGCTCGTCGCCGCGCTCAGGGCCAAGGGCTACTCGGTCAGCCAGGTGGAACTGAATTAGCTTTCGGTCGGTTCCTGTACCGGTTCGGGGCGGTTCGCCGCTTCGCCGGTGGGAATGTGGAAAATAGCTCTGCCATCGACCGATTTTGTGGTTAATAGAGTTTTCATTGGAGGGCTCGCGGCGCACAGTCTGCCGGTATCGCCCCATTGGCTCTGGACCCTGTGAGGACCGCCTAGAACGTGACGGCTCCGGTTCGCTTTCCCCGCTTCTTCGTTACGAGCCCCGCGCCGTGCCCCTATCTGTCGGGGAAAACGGAGCGCAAGGTGTTCACCGAGCTCAAGGGGCCGCATGCCGAGGCGCTCAACGACGCGCTCGGGCGAATCGGCTTCCGCCGCAGCCAGACGGTCGCCTACCGCCCCAGCTGCCTGGATTGCCGCGCCTGCGTCTCTGTGCGCGTGGTGACGACCGAGTTCCACCCTTCGGCCGAACAACGCCGCAACCTGCGACGCAATAGCGACCTCATCGTCACCGAGTGCCGGCCGTGGGCGACGACCGAGCAGTTCGAGCTGCTGCAGCGCTATCTCGGCAAGCGCCACCCCGGTGGCGGCATGGCGGCAATGGACGAAATCGATTACGCGGACATGGTGGAACACACCGCGGTTTCGAGCTTTGTGCTTGAATACCGGGAGCCTTCTGCTGACGGGGGGCCGGGACGCCTCGTCGGCGCCTGCCTCACCGACCGGCAGGGGGATGGCTTGTCGATGATCTACAGTTTCTACGACCCGGAACATGAGGCGCGCACGGGGCTTGGGAATTTCATCATCCTCGACCACATCCAGCGCGCCGCCGCCGCAGAGCTGCCCTACGTCTACCTCGGCTACTGGGTCGAAGGCTCGGCGCGCATGCAGTACAAGATCCGCTACCGTCCGCTCGAGCGGCTCGGGCCCGCCGGCTGGCAGCGCTTCTCCGAAGAGGAGCAATCCGCCCTCATCGCGTCGGTTGCCGCCGTGCGCCGCGAAGACGCGCTGCTCGTCGACGGGTGCAGCAAGGACGGAACCCCGGGCGGCCAGAAGCAGTACAAGCTCGCCTGATACGGCGCTGTCGCGCGTGCTCCGCTCGTTGGCCGCATTCGCGGTTGGCACCGCGCTGGCGGCCTCGCCGCTCGCCGCGCAGGACACCACCGATCGCGAGCTCGAGGAGCTGATCCCCGACGCCGCGGTGGCCGACCCCGAGACCTGGGCCCGGCAGGGAGTCCCGCCCGACGAACCGGTCGCCGCGGAGCAGGCGCTGCAGGACCTCGCGCCCGACTCGCCGCTGGCCGAGACCCCGCTGATCGACATCCCGTGGCCCGACCAGATCGAGCTTGCGCCGATCGAGCCGCTCGAACCCGAAACCGACATCGAGTTCGCCGAGTTCGACCTCGAATTGCCACGGGTCGAGATGGGCGACGAGGAGCGCATTTCCGACGAGCTGGTGCTGGCGTTCCCGAGCGAGCGCGCGCTGTTTCCGCAGCATGACGAGTTCCTCGACCGGTTCGAGGCGCTGTCGACGATCGAGGACCTCGACGACGACGACAACGCCGCCCGCCTCGCCGCGCAGGCGCGCGCCGACGAGGCCCTGCTCGACCGCCTGCTGCGGGTCTACGGCTACTACGACGCGCAGGTGTTCCGTTCTGTCGGGGCCATCGAGCCCGGCGAGGCCGAGCCGTCCGAAGGCGCCGCGGGCGGCAGGCCGACCGTGCGCTTCGACATCATTCCCGGGACGCAGTACCGCTTCGGCGCGATCGATCTCGGCAACCTCGCCGCGGCCGGGCCCGACTATCCGGCGCTGCGCGGGGCCTTCGAAATCGTCACCGGCGATCCGCTGCTGGCCGACAAGATCGTCGAGGAACGCTACGATCTTGACGAGGCGCTCGGCGAAAGCGGCTATCCGTTCGCGGCGATCACCGAACCCGAACTGCTGGTCGATCACGCGCGGCAGGAGGGCGACCTGACAATGCCCGTCGCGCCCGGCGGCAAGTACAATTTCGGCACTGTCACCAGCAACATGCCCGAGTTCCTCTCGGGCGAGCACCTGGCCGACATCGCCCGGTTCGAGCCCGGCGACCTCTACCAGCGGAGCCTCGAACTCGACTTGCGCCGCGCGATCCTCGCCACCGGCCTGGTCAGCACGGTCACCCTGACCCCGGTCGAAGTGGCGGCGTCGGCGGGCGGCGAGCCGGGCACCGTCGACGTCGCGGTGGCGATGACCCCCGCCAAGCTGCGCACGCTGGCCGGGGCCATCGGCTACGGCACGGGCGAGGGCTTCAAGCTCGAAGGCAGCTGGGAGCACCGCAACCTGTTCCCGCCCGAGGGCATGCTGCGCGTGCGCGGGATCGCCGGGACCAAGGAACAGCTATTCGGCGTGACCTTCCGCAAGAACAATTTCGGCGGCCGCGACAAGATCCTCACCGTCGATGCCTTCGCCAGCACGATCGATTACGACGCCTACGACGCGCGCACGGTCTCGCTGGTCGGGACGTACGAGCGGGTCAGCACGCTGCTGTTCCAGAAGCCGTTCAGCTACTCGGCCGGCCTCGAGCTGGTCGCGACGCGCGAACGCGAGCGCGACGCCGATGGCAATCTCGGCCCACCGCAGACGTTCTTCATCGCCGCGCTGCCCGGTTACGCGCAGATCGACACCTCGGACGACCTGCTCGATCCGACGCGCGGGTTCCGCGTCAGCCTGCGCGCCTCGCCCGAGGTTTCGCGCAGTCAGGGGGTCGAAAGCTTCTACCTGCGCGGCCAGCTCGACGCGAGCTACTACCTGTCGGCCAGCGACAGCGTGGTGGTGGCGGCGCGCACGCGCGTCGCGAGCATTCCGGGCGCGCCGCTCGCCGCCATCGCCCCCTCGCGGCGCCTCTATGCCGGCGGCGGCGGATCGGTCCGCGGCTACGCGTACAAGGGGATCGGACCGCGCAACAGCGAGGGTGATCCGAGCGGCGGACGCTCGCTGATCGAGTTTTCGGCCGAGGCGCGCATCCGCACCGGGATGCTCGGCGGCGCACTGGGAATAGTGCCGTTCATCGACGCCGGCACGGTCGGTGAAGGACCCACGCCGAGCTTCGACGAGATCAAGTTCGGCGCGGGGATCGGCGTCCGCTACTACACGAGTTTCGGGCCGCTCCGGCTCGACTTCGCGGTTCCGCTCAACCCGGGGCCGGGCGATCCGGACGTCGGCGTCTACGTCGCACTGGGGCACGCGTTCTGATGGCTGCCGCCGACGATCCCGCAGACGCCGCCGAACCCGC
>JAEZES010000280.1 GCA_023432995.1 Pseudomonadota bacterium | reverse complement strand
CAGTAGTAGAACCCGGCGAAGAGCGAGAACACCGCGCCCATCGACAGCACGTAGTGGAAGTGCGCGACGACGAAGTAGGTGTCGTGGACCACGTCGTCGATGCCACCGTTGGCGAGATAGACGCCGGTCACGCCGCCGACGGTGAACAGGAAGATGAAGCCGAGCGCCCACACCAGCGGGCTCTTGAACTCGAGGCTGCCGCCCCACATCGTCGCGATCCACGAGAAGATCTTGATGCCGGTCGGCACCGCGATGACCATCGTCGCCGCCGTGAAGTACATCTTCGTGTTCACGTCGAGGCCCACGGTGTACATGTGGTGCGCCCAGACGATGAAGCCGATCACGCCGATCGCGACCATCGCGTAGGCCATGCCGAGATAGCCGAACACCGGCTTGCGGCTGAACGTCGCCACGATCTGGCTGATCATGCCGAAGCCCGGCAGGATCATGATGTAGACTTCGGGGTGGCCGAAGAACCAGAACAGGTGCTGGTACAGGACCGGGTCGCCGCCGCCCGACGCGTCGAAGAAGGTCGTGCCGAAATTGCGGTCGGTGATCAGCATGGTGATCGCCGCGGCGAGCACAGGCAGCGCGAGCACGAGCAGGAAGGCGGTCACCAGCACCGACCACACGAACAGCGGCATCTTGTGCAGGGTCATGCCCGGCGCGCGCATGTTGAAGATCGTGGTGATGAAGTTGATCGAACTCATGATCGATGCCGCGCCCGCCAAGTGCAGCGAGAAGATCGCGAAATCGACCGCCGGACCGACCGAGCCCGAGGTCGCCAGCGGCGCGTAGGCGGTCCAGCCGATGCCCGCGCCCGTCCCCGTTCCCCCGGGGAACACGGTCGACAGCAGCAGGCTGACGAACGCCGCCGCGGTCAGCCAGAAGGCGATGTTGTTCATCCGCGGGAAGGCCATGTCGGGCGCGCCGATCATCAGCGGCACGAACCAGTTGGCGAACCCGCCCATGGTTGCCGGCATGACCACGAAGAACACCATGATCAGGCCGTGCGCGGTGATCAGCACGTTCCAGGTGTGCAGCATCTGGTCGAAGTCGGCCGAGCCGTTGAGCCACATCGAGACCTGGCCGAGGATCTGCAGGCCGGGCTGCTCGAGCTCGACGCGCATCAGGCCGGAGATCGCCCCGCCGATGATGCCCGCGAAGATCGAGAAGATCAGGTAGAGGGTGCCGATGTCCTTGTGGTTGGTGGACATGAACCAGCGGGCGAAGAAGCCCGGCTTGTGATCGGCATCGTGGTGATGCTCTTCCCCGTGTGCCTGGAAGGTGTCGGCGGTGGTGGCCATTTCGTGCGTTACCTTAGTCGATCTGTCTGGGTCAGGCGGCGGGAGCTTCGACGCCGGGAGCGGTCTCGTCGGTCGGCGCGGCGCCGGCTCCGGGCGCGCCTTCGACCGAGGATTCGGGCTCCTGCAACGGGGCAGCGGCGGGCGATGCGGCCGGCGCATCCGAGGCGAGCGTGCCGCCCTTCGAACGCACCCAGGCCTCGAACTGCGGCCGCGGCACCGCCTCGATCGCGATCGGCATGTAGCCATGGCGCGCGCCGCACAGTTCCGAGCACTGGCCGTAGTAGATGCCGGGTTCCTTGATGGTCAGGGTCCGCTCGTTGATGCGCCCGGGCACCGCGTCGATCTTGAACCACAGGCTCGGGATGGCGAACGAGTGGATGACGTCGGCGCCGGTCACCTGGATGCGCAGCGGCTCGCCGACGGGCACGACCATCCGGTTGTCGACGGCGAGCTGCGGCGGCTCGCCGCGCGCCGCAGCCTCGCCCTCGTCGAGCATGTTCGAGATGACTTCGTAGCCGCCGTTGTCGGGGTAGGTGTAGCCCCAATACCACTGGTAGCCGGTGGCCTTGATGGTCAGCGCGTCCTCGGGCGGGCTCTCGAACTGGCGCGCCAGCAGCGTGATCGAGGGGATCGCGATGGCCACCAGGATCAGCACCGGGACGACCGTCCAGATCACCTCGATCGCCGTGTTGTGGCTGGTCTTCGACGGCACCGGGTTGGCCCGGCGATTGTAGCGGGCGATGACCCACAGCAGCAGCACCAGCACCAGCAGGCTGACGCCGACCATCATCGGCAGCAGGAACAGGTTGTGCATCCACAACGCCCACTGGCCGTCATCCGAATACTGCGGCTGGAACGAGATCGCGCCCGGCTCCGGCTGGCCCTTGATCATGTCCGGCCCGAGCGGCGTGTAGCCCGGAGTAGCGGACGCCGCCGCCTCGGCGGTCGAGCCTTCCGCGGCGGCTGCGGCGGGAACGGCCTCGTCCGCCACGTTCGGCGCCTGCGCGTCGGCGACCGAGGCCACCGCGCTCGTCCCGGCAGCCGGCGCGGCCGTGGCGAAGGCCGATTGCGGTACCGCGAACAGAGCCAGGAAGGCAGCGATCAGGGGAAGGACATGCAACCGGTTGCGGGCGATATCGCCAAACTTCATCTGTCTGCCGCTTTCCGTTCTTGTCGAGGCGCGAGAGGGCCGTGCGGCCCCGGGAAAGGGCCAGTTGGGGCGGGCCTATACGCCCGCTTGCCGCATGCCTCAAGCGCTTCTAGGGAGAATTTTCGACAGGCACGCAGAGGCCCCCGGGGCCCGGTCGCGCTTGGCCGTCGAAACGGATCGAAAGGCCCTTCCCCGAACATGACCGAAGACGAGGTTCTCGCCGAATTCCGGGCCAGCCACGCGCTGCTCGAAGGCCACTTCGTGCTCTCCTCGGGCCGTCACAGCGCCCACTACCTGCAATGTGCGCGCGTGCTGATGGACCCCGATCGGGCCGGCCGGCTCGCCCTCGCGCTGGCGCAGAAGCTGCCGCGCGACTTGCGCAGCCAGGTGCAAAAGGTGGTCTCGCCGGCGATGGGCGGCGTGATCATCGGCCACGAAATGGGCCGCGCGCTCGGCGTCGAGGCGATCTTCGTCGAGCGGCCGACCGGCACGTTCGAGCTGCGCCGGGGGTTCTCCATCAACGAAGGCGAGAAGGTGCTGCTGGTCGAGGACGTGGTGACCACCGGGCTGTCGAGCCGCGAGGCGATCAAGACCATCGCCGATGCCGGCGGCGAAGTGATCGCCGCGGCCGCGCTGGTCGACCGGACCGGCGGCGAGGTCGATCTCGGCGTGCCGTTCCACGCGCTGGTGACGATCAACTTCCCGAGCTACGCGGCCGACGAACTCCCGCCCGAGCTGGCCGCCAAGCCGGCGATCAAGCCGGGAAGCCGCAGCTAGTGCCCGAGCGGCTGCGTCTCGGCGTCAACATCGATCACGTCGCGACGATCCGCAACGCGCGCGGCGGCGACCATCCGGACCCGGTACGCGCGGCCGAGATCGTCGCCCGGGTCGGTGGCGACGGGATCACCGCGCATCTGCGCGAGGACCGGCGGCACATTCGCGACGACGACCTGCGGCGGATCCAGGCGGCGACCGACCTGCCGCTCAATCTCGAGATGGCGGCGACCGACGAGATGGTCGAGATCGCGCTGCGCCACAAACCCCACGCCGCGTGCATCGTCCCCGAGAAGCGCGAGGAGCGCACGACCGAGGGCGGGCTCGACGCCGCCGGGCAGCACAACCAGCTGCAGCCGGTGGTCAGCCGCCTGCGCGACGCCGGCATCCGGGTGAGCCTGTTCATCGCCCCCGACGAGCGCCAGCTCGAGGCCGCGCTGCGGCTCGGCGCGCCGGTGGTCGAGTTTCACACCGGCGAGTACGCGCATGCCGAGGGTGAGCAGATCGCCGTGGAGTTGAAGAAGGTCGCCGACATGGCCGCGCTCGCGGCCAAGAACGGCATCGAGCCGCACGCCGGGCCCGGGCTCACCTACGACAACGTCCAGCCGATCGCCGCCATCCCCCAGCTGGCCGAGCTCAACATCGGCCACTACCTCGTCGGCGAGGCGGTGTTCGTCGGGCTCGAGGAAGCCGTGCGGCGGATGCGCGAGCTAATGGACGCGGCGCGGTGACGGGTGAAAACCGCATTGCCTCACTGATGTACGGCCTCGGGCGGCTGACGGCGGTGTGCGCGGCAATCGTTTCCGCAATCATTGCATCGACAGCTCTGCTTTGGCTTGTCGCGGGGGCGTTGGACGGTCGCTGGCAGGCTGTGGCGTCCCTCGTCGCCCTGTTCAGCCTGGCGGCCGTACAAATTTGGCTGTTCTTTGCCGCGCTGAAGCGCCGCGATGCAGGACAAACCCTTGTCGGGACGCTCTGTTTGCTGGGCTCGACCGTCCCCACGATTGTTTTCCTATACGTGGTGAGCCTGTGATCATCGGCATGGGCTCCGACTTGTGCAGCATCGAGCGTATCCAGGCCGCGCTCGACCGCCACGGCGAGCGGTTCGAGCAGCGCTGCTTCACCGAGATCGAGCGCGCCAAGGCGGCACGCCGGCCGCACACTCGCGCCGGCACTTTCGCCAAGCGCTTCGCCGCCAAGGAGGCGTTCTCGAAGGCCGTCGGCACGGGATTCTTCCAGGGCGTGTACATGAAGGACATCGGGGTGGTGAACCTGCCCTCGGGCGCGCCGACGCTCAGGCTCGAGAACGGCGCGGCCAAGCGGCTTGCGGAACTGACCCCGGCGGGCCATGTGGCGCACATCCACCTGACCCTGACCGACGATCATCCGTGGGCGCAGGCGTTCGTCGTGATCGAAGCCCGTCCCCAATGAGCAGCATCCCCGGCACCAATCCCGTGAACGAAGAGCCCGAACAGGCCCCGCCGGCCGAACCCGTCAAGGCCAAGGTCAATTGGCTGGCCGAGATACGCGGGCTGGCGCTGATGCTGCTCGGCGTGCACGCGTTCCATTCGCTGGTGGCCAAGCCCTTCTACATCCCGAGCGCCTCGATGGTGCCCAACCTGCTGGTCGGCGACCGGCTGGTGGTGAGCAAGTATCCGTACGGGTGGAGCTGGGTTTCGGCGTCGTTCCACCTGCTGCCGCGGATGGAGGGCCGGATCGCCCCCGACACGCCCGAATACGGCGACATCGTGATCGCGGTGCCGCCCGACCGGGCCGAAGATTACATCAAGCGCGTCGTCGCCCGGCCGGGCGACCGCATCGCCATGGTCAACGGCCAGATCATCCTCAACGGCAAGCCGGTGCCGCAGGAAGTCGAGCCGCCGGTGCGCATTCCGGTCGACCCCTACTGCGAAGGCGAATCCTGCCTCGACGTGTTCGAACCCTACCGCGTCCGGCTGGCCGACGGGCGCGAAGTCTACGAGCCGCCGACGCTGCGCGAGACGCTGCCCAACGGGGCCAGCTACCTGATCATCGACCACCGGCAGCAGAGCCTCGACAACTTCGAGGAGCGGATCGTGCCCGAAGGCCACGTGTTCCTGATGGGCGACAACCGCGACCACTCGGCCGACAGCCGCGCCGAGGCCGCCCCGTTCGGCAACGGGCTCGGCGGCCCGGTGCCGATCTCCAGCATCGGCGGGCGCGCCGAATTCACCACCTTCTCGCTCGACGGAAGCGCCTCGTGGAATCCGCTGACCTGGCTCGGGGCATTGCGCGGCGAGCGCGCCTGGCTCAGTCTGCGGCCGGAGATCAGGGAGCGCGGGCAGCCGAATGGCCAAGACTGACAGCGAACCTCCGGCCGAGGTTCACGACGAACCGAGCGACAACCGCGCGAGCCCGACGGCGATCGCCAACCCGGCGCTGCGCTTCGAGGCCAAGCGGGCGATGGTGTGGGTGCTGGTCGTCGGGCTGGCGATCCTCGCGGTCTACATCTCGCAGGCGCTGCTGGTGATCTTCGGGGCGATGGTGTTCGCCTCGATGCTCGACGGCGGGGCGCGCCTGCTCGGCCGCGCGCTCAAGATCGGGCGAACCTGGCGGCTCGCCATCGTGCTGCTGCTGATGACGCTGTTCTTCATCTGGCTCGGACAGTTCGCGGGGACGCAAATCTCGCGCGAGGCCGCGCAATTGCCGGCGATCGTCGCGCTGCAGGCCGAGCGGCTGGTCGAGTGGCTCGACGGGCAGGGCTTCGCCATCGACCCGGGCGACGTCCAGGGCCTCGCCGGCCAGCTGCTCAGCGGCGTCGGCATGGTCACCCGGGCGATCGGCGGCGTGTTCGGGGCGTTCAGCACGCTGTTCCTGGTCCTGATCATCGGCATCTACATCGCGCTCGAGCCGCGGCTCTACGAACGGGGCGTCGCGTGGATGCTGTCGCCCGAGCAGCGCGACGACTTCTACGAGACCGCCTCGCGCATGGGCTACACGATGCGCCGGCTGATGGCCGGGCGGCTCGTCGGGATGGTGTTCGAGGGCGTGTTCACCTGGTTCATGCTGTCGGTCTACGGCGTGCCGATGGCCGCGCTGCTCGGCATCCTCACCGGGCTGCTGGCGTTCGTGCCGAACCTCGGTGCGCTGATCGCCGGGAGCCTGATGGTGCTGGTCGGATTTTCCGGCGGGCCGGAAATGGGGATGTACACGATCCTCGTCTACTTCCTCGTGCAGACCTTTGACGGCTACGTGGTGATCCCCCTGATCGCCAAGAAAACCGTCGACCTGGCGCCGGCGCTGGTGCTCGCCGCGCAGCTGATCATGGGCCTGCTGTTCGGCGTGCTCGGGCTGTTCCTGGCCGACCCGCTGCTGGCGATGATCAAGGTCGCGCTCGAACGGCGGGCCGAGGAAAGCGAGCGCGACGAGCAGCGTTACCACGCCGCCTGACGGCCGATGGCGCGCAAGTTTCTCTACCTGATCGCGGCGCTGACGGTGCTGTTCCTGGCGGCGCTGTTCGCGCTCAGGGTGGCCGGCGACTCGCTGGCCGAGATCGCCTTCGTGCCCTCGCGCGAGTTCGAGCGGCAGCCGGCGCTGCAGGAAGGCGCTTACGCCGACCCCGCGATGTGGCTGGCGCGCCCGGGGCTCGATCCGCAGCGTGATCCGTCGCGCTGGCGGCCGCCGGGGACGGCCCCGGGCAGCCCGCTGCCGGTGGCGGTGTTCTTCGTCCATCCGACCAGCTACGTCGAGCGGACCGGGTGGAACGCCCCGCTCGACGACGGCCAGTCGCAGACCCGCGCGCGAATCTTTATCCGCGGCATGGCCAGTCCGTTCGCCGCGGCGCAGGCGATCTGGGCGCCGCGCTACCGGCAGGCGACCTTCGGCGCCTTCCTGACCGACAAGCCCGAGGCCGAGCAGGCGATCGCGCTCGCCTACGGCGACGTCGAGCAGGCGTTCGACCACTTCCTCCGCACGATCGGCGACGACACGCCGATCGTGCTGGCCGGGCACAGCCAGGGCACCGTGCACCTGCTGCGGCTGCTGCGCGAGCGCGGGCCGGAGCTGCGCGAGCGCCTGGCGATGGTCTACGCGATCGGCTGGCCGATCTCGGTCGCTCACGATTTGCCGGCGCTGGCCCTGCCTGCCTGCGAAACCGCCGAGCAGGCGGGGTGCGTGGTCGGCTGGTCGAGCTTCGCCGAGCCGGCCGAGCCCGGCGAATGGTTCGAGCATTACCGGCCCTCGGCCGGGTTCGACGGCCAGCCGCGCGGCGACAGCCGGATCCTGTGCGTCAATCCGCTCACCGGGACGCTGCAGGGCCGGGCGACGGTCTCGGCGAACCTCGGCTCGCTCAAGCCGTCGGCGGACCTGTCAACCGGCGAACTGATTCCGCAGGCGGTCCCCGCACGCTGCAACGCGCGCGGCCTGCTGCTGATCGGCGATCCGCCCGCGATGGGCCCTTACGTGCTGCCGGGGAACAACTATCACGTCTACGACATCCCGCTGTTCTGGGCCAACCTGCGGGACGATTTCGGCCGGAGAGTGGGTGCGTGGCTGGCGGCGCGCTGATCACCGAACAGGCGGCGGAGTTTCGCGCCGCGCTGCCCGAGGGCGGCGCGCTGCTCGGGCTCGATCTCGGCACGCAGACCATCGGCACCGCGTTCTGCGACGCCGGCTGGCGCTTCGCCTCGGCCGGCAAGACGCTGGCGCGCGGCAAGTTCGCCCGCGACCTGCAGGCGCTGCGCGCGCTGGTCGAGGAACGCGGCGTGCGCGGCGTGGTCATCGGCCTTCCGCTCAATATGGATGGCAGCAGCGGGCCCCGCGCGCAGGCCAGCCGGGCCTATGCGCGCAACCTCGCGCAGGAACCGGGGGGGCTCGGCCTGCCGGTGCTGCTGTGGGACGAGCGCTGGTCGACCGCGAGCGCCGAGCGGGCGATGATCGACCAGGACATGAGCCGGGCGAAGCGGGCGGAGAAGATCGACAGCCACGCCGCGGCCGTCATCCTGCAGGCGGCGATCGACGCGCTGGCGGGAGGAATTGTCTGATGCCGTTCGACGGGATCGGCGAGGTCATTGGAACGGCTGTCGAGGCCATCGGCGAGGCAGCGCTGACCGACCCGCCGAGGCGTGACCGCGGACGGCGCGTGGGGTACTGGCTCCTCGCGGCGGTGATGGTCGGCCTGCTCGTCGCCGGCGCCTATTTCGCGACCGGCTGAGCCAGCGCCGCCCGGCGGCGCGTCGCCTCGCGCGCGACCAGCCGGCACCCCGATGCTTCCGCCCGCCGCCAGAGCTCGTCGCGTTCGGCCAGGTCGAGCACCCCCGCCTGCGCCTCGAGCGCGGTCAGGCGCATGCGGTCGCTCGGGTGGCCGCGCGCGAAGCGGTCGGCCAGGTCGAGCGCTTCCTCGCCGCCGAGCCCGACGGCGAGGCGCAGGAAGACCTCGCTCGCGCCGGCGCTGAGCACGTCGGCGATCGTGCCTTGCGCGACGTCGAAGCGATACTGGTCGAGCCAGCCCTGCGCCCCGCCGGCGTGCATCACGTTGAGCGAGACCGACAGCGCCTCGGGCGCCAGCTGCGAATGGATGTCGCGCTGCGCGCGATAGTGCACGAGGCGGCCGGGCTCGAGCCGGTCGCGGCCGACGAACCGCAGCCCCGCCGGCTCGCCGATCGCCCCGACGACCGCCTCGTGGCGGTACTCCCAGTGGTCCGAGGCATATCCGGGACCGAAGTAGCCCAAGGTCAGGAAATCGAAATTGTGGTCGTGCGGCAGGCCGTAGACGAACGGGCCCGCGCCGCTGGCGCGCAGCATGTGCTCGTCGGCCGACGGCCAGGCGTTGGCGCGCAGGAAGAATTCGCCGCCGAGCGGGGACAGCATGATGACCTGCGGCCCGTAGGCGGCCGGCCGAACCTCGTCGCGATGACGCTCGGCCAGTTCGGCCAGCAGCAGCTCGGCGAGGAAATCGCGATTGCGGCCGAGCCGGCGCAGCCAGCCGGCGGCGTTGAGCAGGCTCTCCTCCTCGCTGGGATCGAAGCCTCGCCCGGCCAGCGCGGCGATACATTCGTCGAGGCTGCAGGCGGCGCTCCCGGCCGCGCACAGCTCGGGACCGATCACGCGGGGCATGGCTCGGCGACCAGGCCGGCCAGCGCGGGATGCGCTTCGAGCAGGTGGCTTCGCAAGGCTGCGGCGGGCGCGGCGAGCGGATCGCCGGCGGCGACCGCGAGGTCGCACAGCGCCGGGAAGCCCGCCGCGACGTCGAGCGCGAGGCATTCGCGCAGCGCCTGCCAGCGCAAGGACGGATCGCCCGGCTCGCGAGCCATCGCGGCCATCACCGGCGCGGCTTCGGCCCGGCCCATGCGGCCGAGCAGCGCCAGCATGACCTCGCGGCGGCTGGTGCGAATGTCGCCGGCCGCCTGGCGCAGCAGCGCGCCGTTGGCGAGGTCGTACTCGCGGGTCGGCTCCGGCGCACGGGCCGAGCGGTGCAGCCGGAGCGAGACCAGCCGCCGCCGGATCGCCAGCACCTGCAGCGCTTCCCTGCGCAGGTCGAGCACCAGGCGGACACCGGGTTTCAGCCGCAGCCGCTGCGCGACCTGGGCACGGGTAGCGT
>JAEZES010000047.1 GCA_023432995.1 Pseudomonadota bacterium | reverse complement strand
CGGCAGGCCGGTCTCGGCCATCGCGCGCTCGATCAACTCGTCGCCGATGCCCAGGATCGCCTCGGCGCAGGCCTCGAGGAACGCGGCGCGGCTCGCCGGATCGGTCGCCGCGTAGGCCGGGATGGCGGCCGCGGCGAGCGCAGCGGCCTGCTCGACCGTCTCGGCTCCGGCCGACGAGAAGCTCGGCTCGAGCGTCTCGCCGGTGGCCGGGTTCACAGCGGTGAAGCGCTTGTCCGCCTGCTGGTCCTGGAAGCCGACCAAAATGGCGCCGTCGATCACGATAGTCCCTTTCAAAATAACTCAGACATAATAGGATCGCGGCAACACGGGTGCAATCGGAGAGCAGCATGGCCGGAGTTTCGCGCGCGGGAAAGAGGTTGCGTATCGGGCTCACCGCGCTCGGCCTTGCCGCGCTCGCCGGGGCGCCCGCCGCGCACGCAGGCGAAGCGCGCTTCGCCTGGTTCGAGTATAGCGGCAAGGACGGCGCGGCGGTGGCGGAGGGCGAGTATCGCAACCCGGTGCTCGCCGGGTTCTACCCGGATCCGAGCCTGGTCCGCGTCGGTGAGGACTTCTACCTCGTCACCTCGACCTTCGCCTGGTTCCCGGGGATCCCGGTGTTCCACAGCCGCGACCTGGTCAACTGGCGGCAGATCGGCAACGCCATCGACCGGCCCGACATGCTGAACTTCGAGGGGCTGACGCTCTCGCGCGGCGTGTTCGCCCCGGCGATCGAGTACCACCAAGGCACGTTCTACATCCTCAACACCTGCGTCGACTGCGGCGGTAACTTCGTGATCACGGCCAAGCATCCGGCCGGGCCCTGGTCGGACCCCGTCTGGCTGCCGACGGTCGAGGGGATCGATCCCTCGCTGTTCTTCGACGACGACGGCAGCGCGTGGATCATCAACAACCGCGCGCCCGAGAGCGGATCGACCTACGATGGTCACCGGGCGCTGTGGATCGAGCGGTTCGACCCGGTCGGCCTGAAGATGCTCGGCAGCCCGAAGATGGTCGTCGACGGCGGCATCGACCTGTCAAAGAAGCCGATATGGATCGAAGGGCCGCACATCTACAAGCGGAACGGCAAGTACTACCTGAGCGCGGCCGAGGGCGGCACGAGCGTCAACCACAGCCAGGTGATCCTGCGCGCCGACCGGGTCGACGGGCCGTACACGCCGGCGCCGCCCGAGGCCAACCCGATCCTGACCCAGCGCGACCTGCCCGCCGGCCGGCCCGACCCGGTGAGCGCGGCCGGCCACGCCGACATCGTCGAGCTGCCAGGCGGCGGGTTCGCGGCGACGTTCCTCGCCACGCGGCCCTACGACTACGACAACGACTACTACAACATCGGCCGCGAGACTTTCATGCTGCCGGTCGACTGGAGCGGGGAGTGGCCGGTGATCCTCGGCAAGGGTCTGCCGATCCCGCGGGTCAACGCGGCACCGCTGCCGCTGCAGCCGGGCGCACCGCCGATGACCGGCAGCTTCTCGGTGCGAACCGAGTTCGACGGGACCGACGCCGGGCCCGAATGGATGACCATGCGCGCAGCGCCCTACGTCCTGCGCGACGGCGAACTGGTGCTGACCCCGGAGGCCGAAGGACTCGGCGATCTCGGCCGGCCGGCCTTCGTCGCGCGGCGCCAGCAGCACGATGACGCGGTGGCGGAGACCGAGGTGCGCTTCGAGCCGGCCGAGGGCGAGATGGCCGGACTCGCGGCGCTGCAGAACGACGACTACTTCCTGACGCTCGCGGTCGTGCGCGAGGGCGGCCGCACGCTGGTGCGCGTGGCGCGCCGCGCGGGGCGCGACGAGCCGCGGACCGGGATGACCGTGGCCGAGGCGCCGGTCGACCTCGCCGGGCCGGTGCGCCTGCGGCTGGCGGTCAAGCACGGCCGCTTCGACTTTGCCTACGCGACCGCAGGCGAGTGGCGCACGCTGGCGACGGGGGTCGACGGGACCCACCTGAGCACGCGGATCGCCGACGGGTTCGTCGGGACGATGATCGGGCCGTTCGCGCAGGGGCCGCGGAACTAGCGGCGGCGGACAGGCCCATCCGTCGCCTTTCGGCGACACTTCCCCCGTAAACGGGGGAGGATTGGGTGGAGCTCTTGGTCCTCCCCCGTTTACGCGGGAGGTGCCGATCCCCGCGAAAGCGGGGAGAGGCGGAGGGGGCTGTACGCCCCGCTCAGATGAACCGGTTGATCAGGTTCTCGATCCGCTCCTGCCGGCCCGAGCGCGGCCTGGGGTCGATCGCCTCGGCTTCGGCGAGGTCGGCGATCCCGGCGAGGTCGAGCCCGGCCAGTTTCTTCGCGAACTCGCCGTTCCACCCGGCGTAGCGCTCGGCCTTGATCGCGTCGAGACGCCCGTCCTCGATCAGCGCCACCGCGCTGAGCAGCGCGCGGGCGATCACGTCGATGCCGCCGATGTGGCCGTAGAACAGATCGACCGGGTCCATCGACTGCCGGCGGACCTTGGAGTCGAAGTTGAACCCGCCGGTGGTGAAGCCGCCGGCGCGCAGCACTTCGACCATCGCCACGGTCAGCTCCTCGACCGAGTTGGGGAATTGATCGGTGTCCCAGCCGTTCTGGTGGTCGCCGCGGTTGGCGTCGATCGAACCGAAGATGCCGAGCGCGGCGGCGGTCGCCAGCTCGTGCTCGAAGGTGTGCCCGGCGAGCGTCGCGTGGTTCGCTTCGATGTTCACTTTGACTTCGTTTTCAAGACCATAGCGCTTGAGGAAGCCGTACACCGTGGCGGTGTCGAAATCGTACTGGTGCTTGGTCGGCTCGTGCGGCTTGGGCTCGATCAGGATCGTGCCGGTGAAGCCGATCTTGTGCTTGTGCTCGACCACCAGGTTGAGGAAGCGGCCGAAGTTGTCGAGCTCGCGCTTGAGGTCGGTGTTGTGCAGCGTGTCGTAGCCTTCGCGGCCGCCCCACAGCACGTAATTGGCGCCGCCGAGGCGGTGGGTCGCCTCGAGCACGTCGCGCACCTGCATTGCTGCAAAAGCAAACACTTGCGGGTCTGGACTGGTCGCCGCGCCGCCGGCGTAACGCGGGTGGCTGAACAGGTTGGCGGTGCCCCAGAGGAGCTTGCGGCCGCTCTCGGACTGCAGCCGTTCGAGGTCGTCGACCGCCTCGGCGAGGAGCCGGCGGTGCTCGGCGACCGAGTGCGCCTCGGCCATCACGTCGACGTCGTGGAAGCAGTAGAACGGCACGTCGAGACGGGTGATGAAGTCGAACGCCGCGGCGCGCTTGGCGGCCGCCGCGGCGCTGTCGTTCGGGCCCGCCTGCCACGGCCGACCGAACGTGCCGGCGCCGAATATGTCACTGCCGGGCCAGCAGAATGTGTGCCAGAAGCAGACCGCGAAGCGCAGGTGATCCTCCATGCGCTTGCCCGCGACGACGCGGTCCTTGTCGTACCAACGGTACGCGAGCTCGTTGTCGGATTCGAGACCTTCGTAGCGAATCGGGGCGATATCGGCGAAATAGGAACTGGACATCAGACGCTCCTGGCGTGGGACTTCGGGGTGATGCGCGGATAGGCCGCGCGGAATTGCTCGATCTTCGGAGCCAGCCGGCCGGCGAGATCGGCGTCGGGCTCGATGCGGTGCGACACCGGCGGGGCCTCGCAGACTTCGGCCGGGCTGCCGCCGTCGACCGCGATCTGCGCCAGCCGCGCGGCGCCGAGCGCGGGGCCGACTTCGCCGCCGCGCAAGTATACCAGTTCGACGCCGAGGGTGGCAGCGATCGTTTCGCCCCAGTAGCGCGAGCGCGCGCCGCCGCCGATGACCGCGAGCTGCGACACTGCGGTGCCGGCCGAGCGCAGCGCGTCGAGGCCGTCGCCGAGGGCGAAGGCGACGCCCTCGAGCACGGCCTGGGCGAGGCGCTCGGGCGTGGTCTCGTAGTCGAGGTTGAGGAACGCGCCGCGAACCTGCGGGTCGTTGTGCGGGGTCCGTTCGCCCGAGAGGTAGGGGAGGAAGATCTCCGGGCCGCCGGCCGGACCGGCAGCCTCGGCGCGGGCGAACAGCGCGGCGGCGCCAGGGGCGCCGGTGAGCCTGGCGGCGAAGTCGATGCACGAGGCGGCCGAGAGGTGGACCGCCATCTGGTGCCACAGGCCCGGCAGGCAGTGGCAGAAGGCGTGGACGGTGCGCTCGGGATTGGCCCGCAGCTCGCCGGTGGCGACGAAGATCACGCCCGACGTGCCGAGCGAGAGCAGCGCGTCGCCGTCGCGGACCACGCCGACGCCGGCCGCGCCCGCGGCGTTGTCGCCGCCGCCGCCGACCACCGGGACTTCGCCCATGCCCCACAACTCGGCCACCTCCGGCCGCAGCGCGCCGGTGAGCTCAGTGCCTTCGACCGCGCGCGGCATGTGCTCGCGCGTGAGGCCGGTAGCCGCGAGCAGCCGGTCGCTCCAGTCGCGCGCGCCGACGTCGAGCCACAGCGTGCCCGCCGCGTCCGACATGTCGGATGCCTTCTCGCCGGTCATCAGGAAGCGGACGTAGTCCTTCGGCAGCAGGACCGTCTTGGTCGCCGCGAACACCTCGGGCTCATGGTGCGCGACCCACAGCAGCTTGGGCGCGGTGAACCCCGGCATGGCGATGTTGGCGCCGATCCGCCGCAAGTCCGGCTCGGCCGCCTCCATCTCCTCGCACTCGGCGAAGGCGCGGCCGTCGTTCCACAGGATCGCCGGGCGCAGCGGGCGGTCGTCGGCGCCGAGCAGCGTCGCCCCGTGCATCTGGCCGGCGACGCCGACCCCGCGCACCGCGCGGCGGACGTCGGCCGGAATCGCCTGCACCGCCGCGGTGGTGGCGTCCCACCAGGCCCCGGGATCCTGCTCCGACCACAGCGGCTGGGGCCGCTGCACGGTCAGCGCGGCGAGGCCCTGCGCGGCGACGGCGCCGTGCTCGTCGAGCACGACCGCCTTGACCCCCGAAGTGCCGATATCGATGCCTAGAAACACTTCGAGGGCCCTCCCGCGGCCCGCGCGGGATCAGTCGCCGAGGAACGCGTCGACGGTCTGGATCGTGCCGTCGTCGTTGAACGTGAGCTCGGTCACCTTGACGTTGCGCAGGTGGTTTTTCCCGCTGAGCTGGGTGTCGTGGTAGAACAGCCAGGTCTTGCCGTTCCAGTCGACGATCGAGTGGTGGTTGGTCCAGCCCTGGACCGGCTGCAGCACGTTCCCGCGGTGGGTGAACGGCCCGTAGGGGTTGTCGCCGGTGGCGTAGGCGATGAAGTGCGTGTCGCCGGTCGAATAGGTGAAGTAGTAGGTATCGCCGCGCTTGTAGACCCAGGCCGCCTCGAAGAAGCGCCGGTCATGATCGCCGCCGAGGATCGGCTTGCCCGCCTCGTCGAGGATCTGCACGTCGCGCGGCGTTTCGGCGAAAGTCTTCATGTCCGGCGCCATGCGGGCGATCTTGGCGCTGAGCGCCGGCTGGTCGTCCTGCTGGAGGTCGCTGGCGCCGATCGACGGATCGTGTCGCCCGCTCGCCCAGTGCTGCAGCTGGCCGCCCCAGATGCCGCCGAAGTACATGTAGAACTGCCCGTCGGTGTCCTCGAACACGTGCGGATCCATCGAGAAGCTGCCCGGGATCGGCTCCGGCTCGGCGGTGAACGGGCCCATCGGCGAGTTGCTGGTCGCGACGCCGATGCGGAACACGCCCTGTTTGTCCTTGGCCGGGAAGTACAGGTAGTAGGTGCCGTCCTTGCGCGCGGCGTCGGGGGCCCACATCTGCTTGCCCGCCCACGGCACGTCGTCGATGTCGAGCGCGACCGGCCCGACCGTGACCGGCCCGTCGATCGAATCCATCGACAGCACGCGGTAGTCGCGCATCGCGTACTGGCTGCCGAGGTCGTCGTCGGGAATGCCGGCGTCGATGTCGTGCGACGGATAGATGTAGAGCTTGCCGTCCCACACGTGCGCCGACGGGTCGGCGGTATAGATCTCGGAGACCAGCGGCTGCGAGAGGAAGTTCGCGTCGCCCTCGGCACTCGCTTCGTCGGCGGCGGGCGAACAGGCGGCCACGCCGGCTAACGCCAGGACCAGGATGGCGCGATGCTTCATTGCTACTCTCCCTCCATGCGGCGGCGCGTTGCCGCGTCTTATGGTCCCGAGAGTTAGCGCTACCATAGAGGCCCTGCAAGGCCAATCTGGCGCTCCGCGGTCACTTCGTCAGGCGGCGGGCCGGCAAGTCCAGAGTCGCCGAGGGGCCGTCGGCGAGCGCATCCTTCGCCAGGACGAACCGATAGCGGCCGGCCCCGATCGTCCAGCCGCCAGCTTGCCACTCGGCAATGGTCCGCCACTCGAGCGGGAGCTCGAGGTCGCGAGCCTCGCCAGGGGCGAGCTCGACCTTGGCGAACCCGGCCAGGCGCCGCAGCGGGCGACCCGACGCCTCGGCCAGATAGACCTGCGGCACGTCGGCCCCGGCCCGTTCGCCGGTGTTGCGCACGGTGAAACGCGCGACGAGGCGCTCGCCTTCGCGGGCGATCGTCAAGTCCTCGTGCGCGAAGGTAGTGTAGCTCAGCCCGTGACCGAACGGGAACAAGGGCTCGATCCCCTCGCGCGCGTACCAGCGATAGCCGAGGTCCGAACCTTCGATGTCGTAGTCGACGTCGAGCTTCTGTCCCGGCGCGCCGACGCCGACGAAGTTCGGCTCGATCGTGCCGAGCCCGTCGAGCTTCGGTCGCGGCAGTTGCGCTTCCGACTGCGGGAAGGTCACCGGCAACCGCCCCGAGGGATTGACCTTGCCGAACAGCACGTCGGCGATCGCCTCGCCGCCGCGCGCGCCCGGGTACCATGCCTCGACGATCGCCCTGACCTCGTCCTTCCACGGCATCGCAACGGGCCCGCCGGTCTGCAGCACGACGATGGTGTTCGGGTTGGCTGCGGCGACCGCTGCGATCAGCGCGTCCTGGCCGTCGGGGAGCGACAAGTCAGGCACGTCGAAGCCTTCGGTCTGGTACTGGTTGGCGAACACGATCGCCACATCGGCCTGGCTGGCCGCCAGTGCGGCCTCGCTCGCGTAGTCGCCGTTGCGGAACCTTACCGTGGCTTGCGGAGCGGCGGCGCGGATCGCTGCCAGCGGAACCGAGCGGTTGAAGTACTGGTCGAGCATGAACGCGAACGGGCCGGTGCCGTCGCTGAGGAACGGCACGGTGAACGCCGGGCCGTCGTCGCCGACCACGCGCGAGGAGCCGCCGCCGATCGGGGTGCCGGCGTCCGCATGGCCGCCGATCACCGCGATGCGCGTAACCTCCGGGCCAAGCGGGAGGATGCCACCCTCGTTGGCCAGCAGCACGATCCCCTCGTGCGCCACCTCCAGGGCGACTTCGGAATGGGCTGCCGCATCGAACTCACCCATCGCCGCCGGATGCATGTCGAGCTCGTTGTCGTAGATCGCCCACAGGATGCGGCGCGCCATCTCGCCGAGCCGCGCGCGATAGGCGGGATCGCCCTGCGCGGCCTGCTTGAGTTGCTCGCCGAAGAACGGCTGCGGGTCGATCGCCGCGCCCGACTGCTGGTCGAGCCCGGCGAGCGCGTAGTCGAGCGCGTCGACCGCCCCCCAGTCGCTCATCACGAAGCCGCGATAGTCCCAGTCGCGCCGCAGGACCTCGGTCAGCAGGAAGCGGTTGCCGCAGCTCTGTGCGCCGTTGGTGGCATTGTAGGCGCACATGATCGCGCCGGGATCGCCCTGCTCGATCGCGATCTCGAACGCGAGCAGGTCGCTTTCGCGCAAGGCGTCCTCGGCGATCACCGTGTTCATGAACGCGCGCCCGGTTTCCTGCGGGTTGATCGCGAAGTGCTTGAGCGTCGAAATCACGCGGTTCGCCTGGATCCCGCGCACCGCGGCACCCCCGAGCAGGCCGGAGTGCAGCGGGTCCTCGCCGAGGTACTCGAACGTGCGCCCGTTGCGCGGATCGCGCATCAGGTTGATCCCGCCGGCGAGCATGACATTGAAGCCCTTGGCGCGCGCCTCGGCGCCGATCATGCGGCCGCCGCGCTCGATCAGCTCGGGGTCGAAGGTGGCGCCCTGGGCCACGCCCGAGGGAAGCTGGGTGCCGCCGCTGCCGCGCGCGCCGCCGATCCAGGTCACCCCGAGACTGGCGTCGGTCTCGTAGAGCGCCGGCACGCCGAGCCGCGGGACGCCGGCGATGTAGCCGGCGCCCGGCCGCGCCACGGGCGGCGGCGCCGGCCGGCCGGGCATCGCCGAGGTCAGGTGGCCGAGCGTCAGAGCGATCCTCTCGTCGTCGGTCATCCGAGCTTCTGTGGCTGCGGCGCGCTCTGCCGGATCTTCCTGCGCCGCGAGTCCGCACGGCGCGAGCGCGCACAATGCCGCCATGATGGCCGGGCTGCGCCCGATCCGCCGCTTCGCCGTTGCGCCCATGTCGCCTCTCCCTTCGCGCCCCGCCCGGCCGCTTGCCTTTTGCCGCGTTTCCAGACAACGTTGTCTGACGGGTTAGGGACGAAGCGCGTCTGATGTCAAATGCAGCGACCGACAATCCGGGCGGCCGTCGGCCGACGATCAAGGACGTTGCACGCGCGGCGGGGGTCTCGTTCAAGACCGTCAGCCGGGTGATGAACCGCGACCAGCGGGTCAACGCGCAGATGCGCGAGTCGGTCGAAGCCGCAATGGCCACGCTCGACTATCGCCCGCACCGCGCCGCGCGCTCGCTGCGGACCAGCCGGACTTACGCGATCGCGCTGCTGGCGGGCAGCAAGGCGGTTCCCGACGAGGGCGAGCGCGCGCAGTTCCCCGAGTACCTCGGCGAAGTCATCGCCGGCTGCGCCAGGGCCTGCCGCCCCGCCGGCTTCCACCTCGTGCTCGAGCTGCTGGCGTACGGCGACAGGCGGCGCGCGCAGGCCGCCGCGGCAGCGCTGCTCGACGACCTTGCGCCCGACGGCGTGGTGCTGACCCCGCCGCTGTGCGACCTGCCGTGGCTGCTCGACATCCTCGAACGGCGCGGGATCCCGTTCGCGCGGCTGATGCCGGGCGCCGCGCCGGGCCACGGCCTATGCTTCACGGTCGACGACTTCGCCGCGGCGCGCGCGGTGACCGAG
>JAEZES010000046.1 GCA_023432995.1 Pseudomonadota bacterium | reverse complement strand
GGCCTCGCCGGGGTCGCGGCGATCAACCACGACCGCCTGCTGCGGCTCTACTGGGCGACGATCGGTGCCGTCCTGCGGACCAACGCCTTCGCTCCGGCCGGAGCCGAGGCGCTGGCGCTGAAGCTCGATTCGGCGCAGGTGCCGGGGCTGCCCAGGCCGGTGCCGTGGCGCGAGATCTTCGTCTATTCGCGCCGCGTCGAGGGCATCCACCTGCGCGCCGGCCCGGTCGCGCGCGGCGGCCTGCGCTGGTCCGACCGGCGCGACGACTTCCGCACCGAGGTGCTCGGGCTGATGAAGGCGCAGCGGGTCAAGAACGCCGTGATCGTGCCGACCGGGGCGAAAGGCGGGTTCTATCCCAAGCACTTGCCCGATCCGGCGGTCGACCGCGACGCCTGGGCGGCCGAGGGGCGGGAGAGCTACAAGCTGTTCATCCGCACGATGCTGTCGATCACCGACAACATCGTCGGCGACAAGGTCGTGCATCCCGCGGGCGTGGTGATCCATGACGGCGACGACCCGTACTTCGTGGTCGCCGCCGACAAAGGCACCGCGACGTTCTCCGACACCGCCAACGCGATCGCCGCCGAGCACGACTTCTGGCTCGGCGACGCCTTCGCCAGCGGCGGCTCGAAGGGCTACGACCACAAGGCGATGGGCATCACCGCGCGTGGCGCGTGGCTGTCGGTCCGGCGGCATTTCCTCGAACTCGGGGTCGACGTGCAGAAGGAGCCGGTGCGCGTGGCCGGTTGCGGCGACATGTCGGGCGACGTGTTCGGCAACGGCATGCTGCTGTCGAAGGCGATCAAGCTGGTTGCGGCGTTCGATCACCGCCACGTGTTCATCGATCCCGATCCGGATCCGGCGGCCAGCTGGAAGGAGCGCAAGCGGCTGTTCGGCCTGCCGCGCTCGAGCTGGGCCGACTATTCGCCCAAGCTGATCAGCAAGGGCGGCGGCGTCTTCCCGCGTACGCTCAAGTCGATCCCGCTGTCGCGCGAGGCGCAGGCCGCGCTTGGCCTCGAGGTCAAGGAGCTCGATCCCGAAACCCTGATCAACGCGATCCTCAAAGCTCCGGTCGACCTGCTGTGGTTCGGGGGCATCGGCACCTACATCAAGGCTAGCCACGAGAGCCATGCACAGGTCGGCGATCCGGCCAACGATGGCCTGCGGGTCAGCGGCGACGAGGTCCGCGCGCGAGTCGTCGGCGAAGGGGCCAACCTCGGCGTGACCCAGGCCGGACGGATCGAGTTCGCGCTCAAGGGCGGGCGCATCAACACCGACTTCATCGACAATTCAGCCGGCGTCGACTGCTCGGACAACGAGGTCAACATCAAGATCGCGCTCGAGGCGGCCAAGCGCGCCGGCCAGCTGTCGGAGGCGCGCCGCGTCGCCCTGCTCGAGGCGATGACCGACGAGGTCGCCGAGCTGGTGCTCGAGGACAACCGCCTGCAGGCGCTGGCGCTGTCGATCGCCGAAAAGGGCGGGGCCAGGGCCACGGCCTCGCAGCTGCGGCTGATCGAGACGCTCGAAGCCGGCGGCGACCTCGACCGCCGGACCGAGGGCCTGGCCGACAGCGAGACTTTTGCCCGCCGCGCTGCCGACGGCCACGGCCTGACCCGGCCCGAGCTCGCGATCCTGCTGTCGAGCACCAAGCTCGTGCTGCAGGCGGCGATCGAAAGGAGCGATCTCGCAGGCGACGACGATGCCGTGCCGCTGCTGCTCGGCGACTTCCCCGCGGCGATGCAGGGCCCGTTCCGCAAGCGCATCCTGGCGCACCGGCTGCGGCGCGAGATCGTCGCCACCGTGGTGGCCAACAAGATGGTCAACCGGATGGGCATGGTCCACCCGTTCGAGCTGGCCGAAGAGGAGGGCGCCGGGCTCGATCGCATCGCCGGGGCCTTCGTCGGCGCCTGCCGGTTGCTCCGGATGGACGCTATCTGGCAGGCGATCGACGAGGCGCCGATGCCCGAACCGGCGCGCATCCTGCTGTTCGAGCGCGCCGCTTCCGCGCTGCGCGCGCACATGGCCGACCTGCTTCGCGCCGGCGGCGCGGTCGAGAGCGCGGCGCGGCTGGTCGACGAGGTCGCGGCGGGCGTGGCCGAACTCGTTGCCCATGTCGACGACCTGCTGGCCGATGAGGCCCGTGGTCACGCCGAGGCGATCGTCTCCGAGCTGCTTGCGGCCGGCGCACCGCCCAAGATCGCGGCGATGGTCGCCAATCTGTTCGCGGTTGACGGGGCGATCGGCCTCGCCCGCCTCGCGCGCGTTACCGGCATCGGACCGATCGCGCTGACACGCGCCTTCAGCGACCTCGGCGCGCGGCTCGGGCTCGACTGGGCGCAGCAGCGGGCCACGGTGATGAACCCCTCGGACCCGTGGGAGCGGCTGCTGGTCGCCGGGCTGGCACGCGATTTCCAGCAGATGCGGTTCGATTTCCTGCGCGGGCTCGCCTCGGGCAAGCGGGCCAAGGGCGACCCGCAGGCGCTGATCGAGCGGTGGGCCGCGGCGAGCGAACCTGCCATCCGCCAGTTCCGCACGATGATCGCGCGCGCGCAGGCCGCGAGCCCGCTGTCCGCGGCGATGCTGGCGCAGATCGCCAGCCAGGCGCGCAACCTGCTGCATCGCTGAGCCATGGCGTCCGACGCTCCCCTCGCCGCGGACGTGGTGATCGTCGGCACCGGGCACGGCGGGGCCCAGGCGGCGCTGGCGCTGCGCCACCTCGGGTTCGAGGGCTCGATCCTGCTGGTCGGGCGGGATTCGGTGCCGCCGTACGAGCGGCCGCCGCTGTCGAAGGAATACCTCGCCGGCGACAAGCCCTTCGAACGGCTGCTGATCCGCCCGGCGCAGTTCTGGGGCGAGCGCCGGATCGAGCTGCTGCTCGAAGCCAACGTCAAGTCGGTCGACGCCGTGGCAAAGACGCTTGCCGTCTCGGGCGGCGACGGCGTCGCTTACGGCACGCTGGTCTGGGCCGCGGGGGGCGACGCGCGGCGGCTGTCGTGCCCGGGCGCGCTGCTGCCCGGCGTGCACGTCGTGCGCGACAAGCCCGACAGCGACGAGATCGCCGCGGCGATCGCCGCCGGCGCGCGCCGCGCGGTCGTCGTCGGCGGGGGCTACGTCGGGCTCGAGGTGGCCGCGGTGCTGACCAAGCTCGGCTGCGAGGTCACGCTGGTCGAGATGCTCGACCGGGTGCTTGCCCGCGTCGCCGGCGAGGACCTGTCGCGGTTCTACGAGGCCGAGCACCGCGCGCACGGCGTCGACATTCGCCTCGGCGCCGAAGTCGAGGCGATCGAGGGCGACGAGCGCGTGACCGGCGTGCGCCTGACGAGCGGCGAGACGATTCCGTGCGACCTCGTCGTCGTCGGGATCGGCATCGTGCCCGCGGTCGGCCCGCTGATCGCCGCCGGGGCGGCCGGCGCCAACGGGGTCGACGTCGACCAGTATTGCCGCACCAGCCTGCCCGAGGTCTACGCGATCGGCGACTGCGCTGCGCATGGGAACGTCTGGGCCGGCGGCGCAGTGGTCCGGCTTGAGAGCGTACAGAACGCCAACGACATGGCCAGCACCGCCGCCCGGGCGATCTGCGGCGACCCCCAGCCCTACGAGGCGCTGCCGTGGTTCTGGTCGAACCAGTACGACCTAAGGCTGCAGACGGTCGGCCTCAACCTCGGCCATGACGCGACCGTGCTGCGCGGTGACCCGGCGGAGCGCAGTTTCTCACTCATCTACCTGAAGAACGGCCAGGTGATCGCGCTCGACTGCGTCAACCGGACCAAGGACTACGCGCAAGGGCGCAAGCTGGTCGAAGCGCGCGCGACGATCGCCCCCGAGGCGCTGATGGATGTCGAGACGCCGCTTAAGGAGTTGCTCTGACCACCCCTTTCAGCGGAGGATTCGGTCCAGGGCCCATTCCGCGGCTTCGGCCACCGCCGGATCGGGATCCGCCAGCAGCGCCCGCACCGGCGCTTCGAGCTTGGCATTCCCGCTGTTGCCGGCGGCAACCAGGCAGTTGCGCACGAAGCGGTCGCGGCCGACGCGCTTGATCGGGGAGCCGGAGAACAGCCGGCGGAAGCCGGCGTCGTCGAGCGCGAGCAGTTCGGCCAGCCGCGGGGCCGCGAGCTCGGCGCGCGGCAGGAAGGCGCGGTGACGCGCGGCGGTCACGGCGAACTTGTTCCACGGGCACACCGCGAGGCAGTCGTCGCAGCCGTAGATGCGGTTGCCGATCGCGGCGCGGAACTCTTCCGGAATCGGCCCCTTGTGCTCGATCGTCAGGTACGAGATGCAGCGCCGCGCATCGAGCCGGTAGGGCGCCGGAAAGGCGTCGGTCGGGCAGGCATCCTGGCACGCCCGGCACGAGCCGCAGCGGTCCGCGTGTGGCGGATCGGGCGCGAACGGCAGCGTGGTAAAGATCGCCCCGAGGAACAGCCAGCTGCCATGCTCGCGGCTGACGAGGTTGGTGTGCTTGCCCTGCCAGCCGATCCCGGCCGCCTCGCCGAGCGGCTTTTCCATCACCGGGGCGGTGTCGACGAAGACCTTGAGCTCGGTGCCGGGAGCCTGCTCGACCAGCCAGCGGGCGAGCGCCTTGAGCGCCTTCTTGACCGTGTCGTGGTAGTCCTGTCCCTGGGCGTAGACCGAGATCCGCGCGCGTTCGGGATCGCCCGCGAGCGCCAGCGGGTCGCTCTCTGGGGCGTAGCTCATGCCGAGCGCGATCACGCTGCGCGCTTCGGGCCACAGCGCCAGCGGGCCCTGGCGGACGTCGGCGCGCGCCTCCATCCATTCCATCTGCCCGTGGCAACCCTCGCCCAGCCATTCGTGCAGCCGCCGCGCGCGCAGCGGGTCCTCAGCCGCCGGGGCGAAGCCGACCGCGGCGAAGCCGAGCGCGCGCGCCTGCTCAGCGAGGCGCGTCTTGAGGTCGTCGAGTTCCGCGGCCCCGGCCACGATTGCGGTTGCTCCCGTTAACCCGCGCCGGGTAAGCCGGCGCCATGGGGCGAGGGCTAGGCGAAGCGGCGGTGGCCGACAATCTCGGAAGCGGGCCGACACCGGGGCTGGCGATCGAGGCGCGCGGCCTGGTCAAGCGTTTCGAAGGCACGCTCGCGGTCGATGGCGTCGACCTCGCGGTGCCCGAAGGGGCGATCTACGGCGTGCTCGGGCCCAACGGTGCCGGCAAGACGACGACCCTGCGGATGCTGCTCGGGATCATCGAGCCCGATGCCGGCGAGCGCTTCGTGCTCGGCCACGCCAACCCGCACGACATCGCCCGCCAGGTTGGCTACCTGCCCGAGGAGCGCGGGCTCTACCCCTCGATGAAGGCGTTCGAGGCGGTCGCCTTCATGGGCGCCCTGCGGGGGCTGCCGCTCGCCGAGGGCCGTCGGCGCGGGCGTGAGCTGCTCGAGGCCAACGGCCTGCCCGCCGATCGCCAGATCCGGCAGATGTCGAAGGGCATGGCGCAGCAGGCCCAGCTGCTCGGCACGCTGGTGCACGAGCCCCGGCTGGTCATTCTCGACGAGCCATTCTCGGGACTCGACGCGATCAACCAGGGCAAGCTCGAGCGGCTGATCCGCGGTCTCGCCGAAAAGGGCACGACGGTGATCTTCTCGACCCACGTGATCGCGCACGCCGAGCGGCTGTGCGACAGCGTGGCCATCATCGCCGGCGGCAAGGTGCCCTATGCCGGCTCGGTCGACGCGGCGCGCGATCGCATTCCGGCGCAGGTCCGGCTCGAGACGCGCAACGCCGACGGACCGTGGCGTGCCGCGCTGCCGGCCTCGGCGCGGCACGAGGGCCAGTTCTGGTATTTCCCGCTGCCTGAAAGCGGCATCGAGCCGCTGTTGCGCGCGCTGATCGAGGGCGACGCGGGGATACTGTCGCTGTCGATCGAGCGTGCCGGGCTGCACGACGCGTTCGTGGCGATCGCCGGCGAGGCCGCGGCGAAGGCGCTCGAGACCGAGGAGCCGCAGCCGTGAGCGCCGGGCGGCTCCCGCTGCTCAAGGCCGCCTGGGTCATCGCCCGGCGCGACTTCACGGCGATCCTGTTCAGCCGCGCTTTCATCTTCTTCCTGCTCGGCCCGCTGTTCCCGCTCGCCGTCGGGGCGATCGCCGGCGGGATCGGCCAGCGGGTCGAGAGCTCGGCGGGCACGCCCAAGGTCGCGATCGCGATGGCGGGCGACGATGTCGAGCGCATGCTCGCCGCGCAGGCCGAACTGCACGATCGCCTCGGTTTCGGTGTGCCCGAGCTGGTCGAGCACGCACGGCTCGAGTCCGGCGAGCCGTTCGATGCGCGGGCGCTGCTCCAGAGCCGCGAAGGCAACTACGGCGGCGTGCTCACCGGCACGCCC